>JANYDB010000026.1 GCA_025359985.1 Burkholderiales bacterium
GATGATAGTGCGGTATACCCGTGCGAAAGTAGGTCATCGCCAAGACCCTAACAAACAAACACCCCCGCTGATCTCAGTGGGGGTGTTTGCCTTTATAGCATCCTCAATCATTAACTTCCATAAATGCACCTAATAGCCTGCCCCAGCATTACTAATCGCGGCAGGTTAAGCCCTGGGTAAGCGCACCTTTATTTGTACGCCGCCGTTGCCTTCTAAATTGCTGGCGCTCACGGTTCCTCCATGAAATTCGGCAATAAGTCTTACGATGTAAAGTCCCAGGCCAAGATGAGTTCCATTAATGGTGCCATCTGTGCGTGATGACACCATAGAGCTAAACAAGCTCAACTGCGTCTCTGGTGTTAAGGTAGGGCCGCGATTCATAACGCTCAATGTTGCGTACTCTGCAGTGCCGGATACGGCCACCACAATTGTCGAGCCCACGGTGGCGAAATCAATGGCATTTTGAACCAGCTTGTCGAGTAGTTGCGCCATGGTGTCGGGCAGTCCATACAGCATCACGCGGGCATCGCAAGTTTCAAAAAAAAACTTACTGTCTGGGTAAGCAAAACAATAACCATCCACACAGCCTGACGCCACTTTGACCAAGTCAAACGGTTCTTTCACTTCACCCTGAAGCATACTTTCCAGTTGCGATGCCTCTGACATTCGCGCTATCAATAGTGACAAACGGTTTACTCCTTCATCAGCTCGTTCTATATAAACGTTTGCGCCTGTTAATGAATCGGCATGTCTTAAATTGTCCAATGATGAACGCACAACTGCAACCGGCGTTCGTAATTCATGTGCCAGTCGAGATGCCATTTGTTCCAGATAGGCGTTGTAGCGTGAGAGTCTTTGGAGCACTTCCTCTAGCGTGCGCGCCAACGCACCAATCTCATCACGGGAATGCGATCCAGAAATTGCACCTTTAATACGGCCCTGTAAATCTATTACCCGATCTGCTTCCGTCTGAAGGCGGCGCACACGATATGCAAGTCGCCAGGCAAAAACAATCAGTGTTAGAAAACCTACAAAAAAAACGATAAAGCTCATCGCCAAAAGAGATTCCAGCGCAGCTACTGTTATTGCCTGATTGCCGCGTGTGGTTTCTTCTACAACGACAGCGCCAACAATTTCATCACCTGCCCAGACCGGTTGCGCGGCTGATAACACCACCGTTCGGCCATCTTTTAAATATCGCCATAGCCATGTGGGCTCTCCGTTTAAGGCACGATCAACTTGCGACATGACTGCTTTTGCTGTTTGCGCGTTATCCTCAACAATGGCAGAAGAATTTTCAGCCCCCCACAATTTAATCGCGGGACGAACCATTGATTGATAAACGTTTTGCAATACACCAGGCGCATTAGCGGGACTTTCAGATGGGCTCAAGCTCCCGGACAATCCTCGCACACGCGCCCGGGAATCCACCACCCAAATGCGTGACGCATTTTTCGCCACTACGCTTAAGATGCGCTCAATATCTTCTGATGGTTGATAGGTTGACCCTAAATTGGCGGCGGTTTCAGGTGCCGCACTGCCGAATAGCGCCAGTACTCGTCGCCGTTCCTGCTCGTCACCACTTTCTACTGGCGCGTCATGTGGAAGCAATTGTGGTCGATCCGATAATGTAGCCGATAGCAGTCTTGCAGCGCTTATCAACACCTGCTGCTGCCCTTCGCGCAGATAGCCTTCCATCTCGTTTACAAAACGTAAACCTATTAGCGGAATCAACAGCAGTAAAAGCGACACCAACAACAAACGAGCGCGTATGCTGAGAAAAAATGGGGCAACGCTCATAAAAAAAATATCAGCAAACAGACGGCCATAAAATTTCGTGAAGTCATCAATATTTCACCTTGCCGTCAGCCTGCTTTCCATCTATATCCCATCCCGTAAACGGTCTCGATTTGATCAAACCCTGCATCTCCAGCCACAAATTTTTTACGGATACGCTTCATGTGCGATGTAATTGTATTGTCGTCTACCACCAACTCCGCCTCACGCATCAGTTGATCCCGATTTTTTACATGTCCCGGAAATTTGACAAGAGCATGAATCATCCAAAACTCGGTGACAGTGAGCACAACATCCTGCTTTCGCCATTGAATTGACAAGCGGTTGATATCCAGCATCAGCTCACCGCGGTGCAGAACATCCTCAGCGCGCGCAGGCTGTCGCAGCGCCTCAAGACGACGGAACAACGCTGCAATGCGTGCGCTCAGATGCGGCATGCTGACATCTTTGGTCACATAATCATCTGCACCTAAACGCAACCCGGAAACAATATCAATATCGCTGTCGCGGGCCGATAAAAAAATAATTGGCAGCGTTGTGGACATGGCGCGCAAATCGCGGCACAAGGTGAAACCACCATCGACTTCATCGCCCAAACCTATATCAATTACAGCAAGATCCGGCAGGCGCAATTTGAATGCAGGCAATGCGACTAATCGAGACGCATACGCTTCCACTTCATAGCCGCCACGTGCAAGCGCATCAGCATAGTTTTTACGAATAGTTGCGTCGTCTTCGACAATAGCAATGCGCTTCAACATGACTCGCTTCTCCGTGATGAGATAAAGATTTGATTTTGGAATAACTACAAAAGACTATACCGCATGCGACTTCAGCATTGCACCAAGAAAGGCTTCATGCCATTTTTTTGCCATATTGCATCGCAGTCTTGCCATAGATAGAAGCCCAAACAGCCTGAATCAAAGCGCCCAATAGTCATGTGCCGGCGGTTCATAAAACGAACTGCAAATGAGCCAAAACGAAAGGGAATGCTATGAAAACACAGGTCGTTACATCCAGCCAAGCTACATCAGCAAGCACCGACCGCGCGCAATTTGCAATCATGGATTTAATCAGAATGTTGGCAGCGGCAGCAGTTTGTGGAATTGTCTTTAGTTTGTTTGCCGCAGGGTTGACTTTACTGCTGATGAACAGTGCAGAGGCCCATAACCTGAATTTAAAAAACTCAACGGTGGAAGCGTTGGCATTGACATCGGCAACAGAATCAATCAATCGATGCGCTCGGCCAAGCGGCGCGGTCAAAGCCATGTCAGGTGTAAAGCTCAATCCTGGTCATCTCGTCACGGGGCTTGGCTGTGATCAGGAAACGCTAGAGGCTATCGAGCGTGACTGGCGGATTCGCATCAATGATGATGTCGCAGAAGTTCGCATTATGCAAACCTTTCTCATACCGGTTAATGGCCCCACTACTGCGAACTTCTACGCCTCTCTGCCAGACGGTGCCGTTTTGTCATCGCTCAAGTTTGATGCTGGCGCTATAACCCAAACCGGTGAACCCGTTACGCTTGAGGTATTCACTAATATGAGTCGCGCTGATATAGGCGCAATTCACAACCGTAGTCGGCTCGTTGTCGTGATTAATGATCGCCATATTGAATCTGATTCGATCCTGAATTTAACGCCGGGCGAGACCGTAACAATCGAGTACAACTACACAATGTCCGTGCTACATATCAATAATTCAGCCAACTTGAACATTGTGCTACAGGCAGAAACTTTGTCTTCTTATGCTGCGTCAACCATCACTGTAGGTACGGTGTGGGTGGAGTGGTTGAACCAGCATCCCCGAAAAGTCACCAGCGCATTAAACGATATTTATGTTGACCAAACATCAAGTGGCGTCGCAGGTGCTTCATGGTTTAGTGCTGATTTGTCAGCAAGCCGACAATTCAATATTCAGTGGGATCGCAAGTCACCAGTGCTTAACAAAAGCGGCTGATCCTTCTCAAACTCGGAGCGCGACGTTTGTGTTGTTTAGTATTGACGCGGCATAGGTTTTTATAGCCAGCAGCACAAACGTCCTCTGGGCCAACATAGCGCCAGCAACGTAACGCCAACAACGGGTATCCCATGCAAAAATCCCTACTGATTCGTCTTCTTGTTATAGCCGGGCTTATATTAATATTATTGATTCCATTGCAGATGATTGAAGTGGTGGTTAGCCAGCGTCAAAGTTTACAACATCAGGTTGAACAAACAATCGCGGCCAGTTCATCCGGGGCGCAACGGCTTGCAGGACCGTTACTGATCGTGCCTTATACAGAGCAGGAAATCGTTGTTTCTGTAAACGATAAGGGCAAAGAAAAGAAAGAAATACTTACGCATCATCGAAATATCATTTTTGCACCCAGCCGTTTGCGTTACGACGTTATTGCGAAGATTGAGCCCAAATATAAAGGCATCTATAAAGCGCTCACCTATCGCAGCGAGGGTAAATGGACGGCGGAATTTGAGGTGCCGGCAAATTTAGGTTTGGCACTTGATCCAAAATTGTTTACAGTCGGTGTCGCGTATTTGGCCGTTGGCGTAACCGATGTACGCGGCCTTAGCGGCACACCAAAAATGTTGTGGAATGGTCAGCCTCTGGTGATTGCAAACGGCACCAATACCGATTTACTAGGCGATGGCGTACACGCGGTGGCACCACTAATCGACGTACTGCGGACGCACCGCTATGAAGCCACGATCAATTTAAATGTTGCGGGGTTAGGCTCGCTGGCTGTTGCGCCGCTAGCCGCTAGCACCATTGTCAATTTAACCGCAAATTGGCCGCATCCCAATTTTGGTGGCCGCTTTTTACCGCAATCCAAAACCATGACAGATAGCGGTTTTAATGCGACGTGGGAAGTTTCTCAGTTGGCCAGTCGCAATATTGCTTTAATGCAAAAAGCTGCGTCTGAAAAACTGCCGCTTGAAACATTTGATGTCAGCTTTATTGAGCCTGCCAATATCTACCAACAAGCCGAGCGTGCTGTGAAATATGGCGTGTTATTTATAATGCTAACTTTTGCCGCTTTTTTCTTGCTTGAGACTTTGCGGGATATACGAATTCATCCGATGCAATATGCGATGGTCGGTCTTGCATTGGCAGTTTTCTTTCTACTGCTCGTAAGTCTTTCCGAACATATTCGTTTTCTTTATGCTTACCTTATTGCCAGCTCGGCGTGTGTGTCGCTGATTAGCTATTACCTGGCGCATGTGCTGGCTAACCGCATGCGAGGGCTCTGGTTTGGGCTGAAGATTGCGGTGCTGTATTCAATCCTTTTTGTATTGCTGCAATCTGAAGATAATGCGCTGGTGATGGGATCCGTATTGCTTTTCATCGTGCTAGGACTAGTGATGATACTCACCCGTAAATTGAATTGGTATCAGCTCGCGAGCCGTAAAACGACGGCATAAATTCTGATGACACGTAAGAGTGCGGCATGTGCCGGGCATAGGTTTGGCTAGCCGTCCCCCACTCAAATCCAGAAAAAGAGATATTGCAAAATAATATTAATACTGTATATTTATTCAGTATTAATATTTGATGCGAGGTCACCATGTCTCTCAGGCTAACCAATTCCGCCAACGGCCCAGCTCGAGATCATGCCTACAAAGGTCGGGGTGCGGCACTCAATCTCGAAGGCCGGTTCGAGCAATGGCACCGTGCCGCATTTGATGATGGTTGGCAAACGCCAGTTGACGACGAAACCGGCATCAGCCCGCTTAAAACAGTCATTACACGCGAAATCGCCAAGAGCATCATCAGCGAAAATGACTCGCCCGATATTCCGTTTCGATATTCGGTCAATCCTTATCGCGGTTGCGAACACGGCTGCATTTATTGTTTTGCGCGACCCACACATGCATATCTGGGCCTATCACCCGGGCTGGATTTCGAGACGCGCATTTTTGCCAAGGTAAACGCGCCACAACTGCTGCGTGCCGAGCTATCCAAGCCCAGCTATCGAAGTGATGTTATTAGCTTGGGCATCATTACGGACGCCTATCAGCCGTGTGAGCGCGAGTACACCTTGACGCGCCAGTGCCTGGAAATTATGAGCGAGTTCAATCAGCCGGTTGACCTCATCACCAAATCATCGTTGATTGAACGTGATCTTGATATTCTGGTGTCGATGGCAAAACGCAATTTGGTTCACGTTACCCTCTCGGTGACAACCCAGGATCATCATATTTCACGCTACCTTGAGCCGCGCACGGCTGCTCCTGCGCGACGCATGCTCACGATCAAGCGTTTGGCCGATGCGGGCATTCCGGTTGGTATCAATGTGGCCCCGGTCATCCCGTTTTTGACTGATCACGAGCTGGAAAGCTTGCTCGAGACCGGACGTGACATGGGTGCCACGACCGCGGGCTACATCATGTTGCGGCTGCCGTGGGAGCTCAAAACATTGTTCCGCAATTGGCTCGAGACACATTTCCCATTGAAAGCTGCGCATGTCATGTCGCGCGTCCAGCAGATGCGTGGTGGCAAAGATAACGATGTTGATTTTAGTTCGCGCATGGTTGGGCAGGGGATTTTTGCAGAGCTTCTGAAACAGCGTTTCACCAAAGCTTGTATGCGTTTGGATTTGAATAATCAAGGGCGCAGACAGATTCAGCGGCTTGATACCAGCCAATTTTATGTTCCTGGTCAGCCAGTTCAGGGCGCATTGTTTTAGACGTGCTGATGCACCGTGGTCATCGTGGTCAGTTTGAAGATTGCCCGGTTTAATCAAAACGCTTTTGTTAAATTCTATAATGCTACCGCGAGCCGCGATTATGACCTAGCCCTGCGCATCGCACGTCGCCCTGCAATGGCCGATGAAATTATCTCTAAGCACCGGAAACCAGCACGCAAATCCAGCAATCGTTTTTTCAGATGTTTCAATTTGGACTTGCATTAATGCCCAGCTTAACCGGCTTAAATGTTTGGATGGTGGGATGTGGCACTTGAAAGCGCGTGTTAAATCGCCGGTGTATGAAAAACGCGGCTGCAGGTAACGCTTTTGCGGTTAAACTTTCAACATGACAAAAGCAACGACAAGCAAAGTAAAGATCGCCAAAGCGCGAGCAGTCAAGCCACTCGCGGCCAAAACTATATCGGTTAAATCACCGCCACAGTTGAAGAGTAAATTTTTTCAAGACACCATTGCGATCGTTTATGATTTTGACGGTACCCTGTCTCCGCAGCCGATGCAGGAATATACGGTACTGCCCAAGATCGGTATTGAACCGCAAGCGTTCTGGAAACAGGTTCACGAAGAAGCTATTGCCACCGGTTCCGACCCGATGCTGGTGTACATGCGGCTGATGATGGAGAAGCTCTATAAAAACGACGCTGTTAAAATTACGCGCGAAGATTTTTCCGCGATGGCCGAAAAAATTCAGTATTTCCCCGGTGTCGAAAGTTGGTTTCCGCACATCAACGCGTATATCAAAAAATGGGGCGCAGGTAAAGTAAATGTGCAGCACTACATTATTTCGGCTGGACAAAAAGAAATTCTGGAAGGTGTTTCAATCCGCAAATATTTTAAACAAATTTATGCATCGGAATATCACTTCAATCAATACGGCATTGCCACTTTTCCGAAGCTGCTGATCACGGATACTTCCAAAACCCAATTTTTATTTCGAATCAACAAGGGTAAAGAATCGCTCTCTGAGTCGATCAATGATCACATGCCCGAAAGCGAGCGTCCCATTCCGTTTTCCAATATGATTTATATCGGTGACGGCATGACCGATGTGCCGTCGATGGCGCTATCGAAAAAAAGCGGTGGTCATGCCATTGCCGTGTTCAACCCCAAAATCCCCAAGACCAAAGAAACCTGCGTGCGTTTACTGGAGGCGGGGCGGGTTGATTTTATTGCGCCGGCTGATTACCGCAGCACCAGTAAACTTGCGGCGCGCGTGGAACTGCTGCTTGACTCAGTAATTGCCGGAATCGCTTATGCGGCGGAAGTGGCGGCTTGTAAAGCTGAAAATAAAGCTGAAAACCGCACCGATAACTGAGCTGAGTGTCATCCATGCGGCCCCTCACATTTAAAATTTTGCGCGAATTATCGGACGCACATTTCACTTCAGGCGCAATGCTGGCCACTAAACTTGGGCTGTCTCGCAGTGCGGTATCAGATGCGCTGATGGAAGCATCGGAAAACGGTGTAGATATTTTCAAATTAACCCGACGTGGTTATCGCTTGGCGGCCCCGCTCGATTTTCTCGATCTTGCGCTCATTCGCAAGTATCTTGCGCACAATGCGGGACGTGTTGATATCGATATTGTCGATACCGTCGAATCTACCAACACTGAGCTATCGCGTCGCGTTTCGGCCGCTAATTTGCCCCGCGGCACCTGCATAGCTACCGAGCTGCAAACCGCTGGGCGTGGCCGTCGCGGCCGTCATTGGCAATCAGGCTTGACCACCTCGCTGACGTTTTCCTTGTTATGGCGTTTTGAAAAAGGTGCCGCACAGCTAGGCGGATTATCGTTGGTGGTGGGGCTCGCCATCGTCAAGGCGTTGCAGACGAGCGGCATCACAGGTGCGCAGGTAAAATGGCCGAACGATATTTTAATCGAACAGAAAAAGCTCGGCGGTATTTTGATTGAGACACAGGGCGATATGCTCGGCCCCACCACCGCGGTGATTGGTATCGGTATCAACATTAATTTGCCGGACGCGATGAAGCAGCTGATTGATCAGCCCGTGACTGATTTTGCCGCACATGCCGCTGTCGCCATCAGTCGTAATCAGTTGTTGGCAGCCCTGCTCAGTGAGCTAATGCCGGCACTCGGTAAATTTAATACGCTGGGCTTTGACGGCTTTCGCGACGAGTGGCTAACCTATCATGTGTATCAAAATTGCACCGTGCATATTGTGCAAAACGCAGCCGAATCTTTTAATGCGGTTGTAACGGGTGTCGCCGCAGACGGTTCATTGCGGGTAAAAAAAATGACGACGTCCGGGCTGAGCACAGATGAAATTGCGCTCTCGTCCGCTGAAATTTCTGTCCGCCCTGCCGATGTAAAACCGACCAGGCATAATCATTCGGTCGATACGAAAGTGATGTAGCGTATTTATGAAACCCGTACCGGAACATGTTTTGAATCACGTCCTGGCCATCGACATCGGCAATACGCGTCTCAAATGGGCGTTGCACGATGGGGCCGACTGGGTTGCGCAAGGCGCACGCTCGACGCGCGATTCAATGGTGCCCTCCATGCTGGTTGAGGAATGGGCACAATTGGCTTCGCATCTGGCAGCCCACAGCCCGCCGCATTTACCGAATCTGCGCGCCATGATTTCGAATGTCGCCGACAAAGCCACGACCAAAGTGGTGATCAGCGCGCTGCGCGTAATCGGCTGTAAAAAGAGTGAATTGGTTGTCGCTAAAGCTGCCCAGTGTGATGTGCGTAATGGCTATGCCCAGCCCGAGCAGTTGGGCGCTGATCGCTGGCTGGCGTTGATCGCCGCCTATGCCACCATGAAGCGTGCTGTAAAAATATCAGATACGCTAGCCTATCCGCAGTTGGTGGTTATGGCAGGCACTGCGCTCACCATTGACGCGTTGGCAGCGGACGGCGAATTTTTAGGCGGCGTGATCGTGCCCGGCGCCACGTTAATGCGTGCCGCACTTAGCCTCGGCACGGCGCGTTTACCCGCCATCACAGGATTGCACGAAATGTTTCCAACGTGTACTGAAAACGCCATCACAACCGGCGCCATTGAAGCCTGTCTAGGAGCCGTGCAACGCATGCATCAAGCGCTAATGCAACGCGGAGCGGGTAGTGCGCACGTAAGCCCTGCCTGCATCGCCAGCGGTGGTGGTATGACCTATCTCATGCCCCATTTGTCGACGCTTCCGTTTCCGGTGGCGATTCACGATAATCTGGTTTTGGATGGTTTAATACGTGTTGCCTACGCTATCGAATAAAATCAGCGTGTACATCAGCTGCGTACATTGCTGCGCATATTAGTTAGATAAGCCAGATCATAAGTTTCCATCACACAACACAAAAAACGATCCATCAAATTTAGACGCTTTGCGGCGGGTGTGATCAAACAAAGGACTATTCAGTATGTTGCGCCTCATATTTTTTTTGTTACTGATTCTGAATGTTGCGGTCGGTGCTTATTTTTATCTGAAACCCGCAGGCACAAATGCTGATGTGCCAGTAGAAGTCAATCGCGAAAAACTCAAAATTATCTCAGTAGCCGATGCCGGCAAAGCTCAGCAGGAAGCGCAGATCGTACTCGCAGCACGGAAGCTGGCTGAGACGTTGAGCGGCTCGGCTTGCGTTGAATTCGGGGTCAAGCCTAACGACGGCGCGCGTGCCCAATCAATATTCGCCAGCATGCAGCTAGACGAGCGCCTAGCCTCGCGCAATGCGGAAGAGTTCACGCGTTTTGCCGTGGGGCTTACATCGCAAAAAGATAAAAAAATCGCCGATACGCTAGTCGCCAATCTTAAAAAAGCTGGCGTAAAAGATGTCTCTGCGTTAGCCGACAACAGTATTTCACTCGGGGTTTTCTCCAGCGAAGAAGCCGCCAAACGCAGCGTGGCCGAGCTTGAAACCAAAGCCGCCGCATGGGTGAAAGGCATTACTATCACGCCCCGCAATGCACAAGTAAAAGAAACTATCTTCACCGTCAAAGAGCCTGACACCAGCATGATCGCGCGGCTTAGTTTAATGCAGCGTGATTTTGAATCCAGCACGGTGAAAGCGGTCGCGTGTCCAATTGCTCTAGTCCCCGCCGGCGTGGCAGCGGAGCCAGCAAAACAATAGTGTTAAAACGAAATAAATTGTTTAAAGTGTCCAGCGGACGGTCGTCTTGAGCCACAAATGGCTTAAACGGCCCGCTGGGTGGAGAGTTTGTCGCCTAAAAAATAGCTACCTAACTAAACGTCGCGCAGATCAGGTTGCAAAGCTGCCTGACCTTCCCATCATTATTTAAGCCCCTTTTTCAGAAGCTCTGCCACCAAGTCGTTCATGTTCACACTGCGCTTATCGGCTGCGGCATGCAACGCGGTGATCAAATCAGTGGGCAGCTTGCAGGCGAATGATGTCAGGCCCGCCGCCTGATCAAGCTTGCGCTGCTCTTTGCGGTCGCTCACGATATTGCCTTTGCCAAAACGATCCGGAATGCCGATAGCTTTCATCAAGCCTGCGGTCTTAATCATTTTGTTTTTTTCGAGATCTGTTTTTTTCATGCTCATGGTGTTTGCTTTCAGTTGAAGTGGCATATGCCGTTATGGATAGTTGAATGCCCTATTTTACCCAGTTGTGGCGGGTGAGTACGCATAAGTCTTAATCGTGCTTCATTGCAATTGAAGCGGCCCTTCATCCATCGCCGCAATCTGCTCGCGTAATTCCAAAATGCGATCCTGCCAATAACGTTGCGTATTAAAAAACGGAAACGCATGTGGAAAGGCCGGATCATCCCAGCGCATCGCCAGCCACGCTGAATAATGAATTAGCCGCAAGGTGCGTAGCGCCTCGACCAAATGCAATTCGCGCCGATTGAAATCGCAGAATTCTTCATACGCTTCGATTACTTCACGCATCTGCATCGCCATTTCATCGCGCGTACCGGAGAGCAGCATCCATAAATCCTGTACCGCAGGCCCCATGCGGCTGTCATCAAAATCCACAAAGTGCGGGCCGCTATCGGTGTAAAGCACATTGCCGCCGTGACAATCGCCGTGCAGTCGGATGTTAGCCACATCCCCCGCGCGTTCATAACATGCCGCTACACCCGCGAGCGCCTGGTCTGCCACGGTTGACCAGGCCTCGTGCAAATCAGCAGGAATAAAATTATGCGTCAACAGCCAATCGCGCGGCTCAATGCCGAAGGTAATGAGATTATGAGTGGGCCGATGTGCATAAGACTGAATCGCCCCGACCGCATGAATACGCCCCAAAAACCGCCCCATCCATTCCAGCACTTCAGGCCGATCCAGCTCGGGTGCGCGTCCACCTCGTTTAGGGAAAACAGAGAAACGAAATTCCTTGAAGGTATGCAAGGTGCGGCTATCAATAACCGTTGGCGCCACCACTGGTATCTCGCGCTCATCCAGCGCCAAAACAAACTGATGCTCTTCTAGAATCTGCGCATTCGTCCAGCGATGCGGCCGATAAAATTTCGCCACAACCGGCGGCTGATCTTCAACCCCGATTTGATAAACCCGATTCTCATAGCTGTTCAGCGCCAGCAATCGCCCGTCGCAGCGATAGCCAATGCTCTCGATAGCGTCAAGCATCAAGTCGGGCGTCAAGCCATCATAGGGGGTGGTGGAGTGCATAGAGTATTGTACGTTGCGGGGGGCATCGGCTCAAACGCTAGTAATGGCGAGGTGTTCGAGGCAGGATGCCTGGAAAAAGCCGCATGGAAATGGTGTTTTGATCAACGGTATGAAAACGGTGGCGTGGTTTTTACTAATGCGCTACATCGCAAGGCTAAAAGGTGCAGTCGCTTACAGTGGCGTTCGCAAGCTGTTTGGGCCGCAACCCGGCGCACGTACATATTCAGTACACGCCAGCCGCCGCAAGTCGCGAGGCGTTCGGTGGAAAGATGGTTTTATAATTTCATATTGTTGCCGGAAGGTACAAACAAGGTTGGGTGTAAATACCTGATTGCGGTGTCAAGCTGGCTTTGATACATGCTTTGATACATGCCTTGATACAGGCCTTGATACAAGTTTTGAAGGCGGCGTATTTTCACTGCATGAAATGCACAGCGCCAAGCGTGTGGCAAACGAATACAAGCCTTCGTGCAGATCTTGGAAAAGCACGAGAAGCTTTATCCGTGATGGCGGGCCGGGTGATTTCAAAGTTAATCTTTACGTGATAAAAAATTGGCAAGCTGTTGGTGTCGTCAGTGAAGGTGAATGTATTAATATTAGCGGCGCTAATCTGTAAGATTACAAATGGATCGCAACTGGACAGGAAACTATTCAACTTCCGCATTCAGCATATCTAGACCAAATGCATGCGCTGCATATTTTTAAAATTGAAACGGCTGACCGGGAAATATTTTTCGCGACCGGTGAGCTTTCGGCAAACGTAGGGGGCTTTTATGTGTCCGTTTAGCTAGTCGCTGCGTGTGTTGCCACGCCTAAATCTTTTGCGCTTTGAAAAAGCCTATGACCTACCTCATCACCATGAGCGAATCCGAATACACGGACTTCGCTAAAAAATCTATTCCCTCGCATGCAGCCGAAAAAGTGGCATCCGGTCAATGGTCGCCGCAGGAATCTCTTGATCTCGCGAGGCAGTCATTCAATGCGCTTTTGCCGCAGGGCCTTGCGACGCCCGAACATTATTTTTTCACGATCATGGATAACGAGCAGACGGCAGTGGGAATGGTTTGGATGGCGGCGCAAGACCGGGCGGGCAAGCGCATCGCCTATATTTATAATGTGAGTATCGAGCTGCAGCATCGACGAAAAGGCCACGCCACCCGTGCACTGCAGGCGCTTGAAGATGAAATTCGTCGCTTAAGTTTATCCGGCCTTGCGCTGCATGTGTTTGGCCATAACAGCAGTGCCCATGCGCTGTATGTAAAGCTTGGATACCTGACGACCAATATTAATATGTTCAAGTCGATCACAACGAAAAGTGTTTAGCGCGTTTGCAGATCATTCGCGCATTATTTTCTCTTCCCTGAAAAAGCTTGATGGATTTTTGCCAAGCGCCTATCCCCGTGTATCCCCTGTGTTCCCCGTGTATCCCCCGTGTGCCTCCGTTTATCCCCGTGTCTATTGGCCTCAGGGCCGATGCCTTGTTCTGTTTTGCGCTTGATTTGCGATGGGTTATAACAGGGCGTGTGGCGACAGTTTGCCTTTTGTTCCTGTTCACAATGCCCTGTGATGACGCATAACAGGTAAAATTCGTCACTCCCAAAATTTAGATTGCGCGCCATATGTCTACAACCTCAACTACATTCTCCTGCGCCGATATTCTTTCCGGCAAGGCCAACGCTGAAGCGGCTATCACAATCAAAGGTTGGGTAAAAACCCGTCGCGATTCGAAGGCGGGTATTTCATTTGTCAGCGTATCGGATGGTTCATGTTTCCATCCGGTGCAAGTGGTAGTGCCGAATACCTTGGCCAACTATCACGATGAAGTGATCAAGCTCACGGCAGGTTGTTCGCTTGAAGCCACTGGCTTGATCGTGCCGTCGCCCGCCAAGGGCCAGCCATTCGAAATGCAAGCAACTGATATTAAAGTTATCGGTTGGGTGGATGATCCTGATACTTATCCGATCACACCCAAAGCGCACACAATGGAATTTTTGCGCGAGGTGGCGCATCTGCGTCCGCGTACCAACGTGATCGGCGCTGCAACCCGCGTACGCCATACGGTGGCGCAGGCGATTCATCGGTTTTTCCATGAGCAAGGCTATCTGTGGGTAAACACACCCATCATCACCGCTTCTGATGCCGAGGGCGCAGGTGAATTGTTCCGCGTCTCCACCCTCGATCTGGCCAATTTGCCGCGTATCGAAGAGGGTGCGGACAAAGGCGGCGTAGATTTCAGTAAAGATTTTTTTGGTCGAGAAGCTTTTCTCACGGTATCGGGTCAATTAAATGTTGAAACTTATTGTATGGCGCTGTCCAAGGTTTATACCTTTGGCCCCACCTTTCGTGCAGAGAATTCCAATACATCGCGTCACCTCGCTGAATTCTGGATGATCGAGCCGGAGATTGCGTTTGCGGATTTGGCGATGGATGCGTCGCTTGCAGAAGCGTTGCTCAAATATGTTTTCAACGCAGTGTTGAATGAGCGTGCAGACGATATGGCGTTTTTTGATGAGCGTATCGAGAAAGGCTTGATCGCCAAATTGCAGGGCATGATTGATCGCGAGTTCGTGCGTATGGATTACACCAAAGCGATCAAAATTCTTGAAGCCACCCAAGAAAAATTCGAGTATCCGGTGAAGTGGGGAATTGATCTGCAAAGCGAACATGAACGCTTCCTCGCTGAAAAGCATGTCGGTGGCCCGGTGATCTTGATGAACTATCCCAAGGAAATAAAAGCGTTTTACATGCGCTTAAATGATGACCATAAAACGGTTGCAGCGATGGATGTATTGGCGCCCGGCATTGGTGAAATAATTGGCGGTTCACAGCGTGAAGAACGCCTTGAGGTACTCGACGCCCGCATGATCGAATCCGGGCTTGACCCTGCTCACTACAGTTGGTATCGCGATTTGCGCCGCTATGGAACCGTGCCGCACGCCGGTTTTGGCTTGGGTTTTGAACGCACCATTTCGTATGTAACCGGGCTCAGCAATGTGCGTGATGTCATCCCGTTTCCGCGCACCCCGGGCAGTGCCCGCTATTGAGTGCAAAAGCGCAGCATAAAATGAGAACAACAAACCCATGACTCTTCGCGATAAAAATCTTGATGTACTATTTCAAAAAAATCGTGCCTGGGCTGAGCGCGTTCGTGCTGAGCATCCCGATTTTTTTGAGTTGCTCGCCCAGCAGCAGAACCCGAAATTTCTCTGGATCGGCTGCTCCGACAGCCGCGTACCGGCTAATGAAATTGTTGGCCTCATGCCGGGGGAAGTGTTCGTTCATCGCAACCTTGCTAATGTCGTGGTGCACACCGATCTTAATTGCCTGTCGGTCATTCAGTTTGCGGTTGATGTACTCAAGGTTGAGCACATTATCGTGGTCGGGCATTACGGCTGCGGCGGGGTACGCGCGGCATTGTTCGGCGACCGCGTCGGCTTGGCAGACAATTGGCTGCATCACATTAACGATGTCGCCGATAAACATCGGACCGCATTAGCCGCGATCGGCCTCACCAACGCGGGCGTTGATCGTTTATGTGAGCTTAACGTGATCGAGCAAGTGGCCCATGTGTGTCAGACCACCATTGTGCGCGACGCGTGGGAACGCGGGCAGGACTTGGCTATACACGGCTGGGTTTACGGACTCAAAGACGGTTTGTTGCGTGACCTTAACGCCACCGTTAGTCAGCGTGATGAGGCGAGTGCTGTATGTCGTGCAGCGGTTGCCAACAGTCATGCAGTGGCTATCACGCAGGTTAATTAAAATTCCATTAGGCAAATAATGGCCGTTGCTCATGACTTACTCACTCACTCGGCACAATTAAAACCGGCGCTATGCGGTGGTCTAATTTCCATGGACACCTCGATAGGTAGAAAATCCACCCACTGAGGAGAACGACATGGCAGCAAAACGTAAGCAATATGACACCAGCTTAAAGTTAGAGATAGTGCGCATGATTAAAGAACAAGGACTGAGCGTATACAACGTCAGCCAAACGATGAGCATTGGACAGACCG
>JANYDB010000098.1 GCA_025359985.1 Burkholderiales bacterium
TGCGCGGCATATTTTTATGCCGTCAATCCGAGATTGACTGGTTTTTATACGGACTCAAAAATCTTTTCCCTGAAGCCTGGCATCAATTTTCAGGCCATTTACCCGCCAGCGAACACCACAATATTCTCAATGCTTATTACGCGATACTGACCGATGCAGACCCTGCCGTTCACATGCCTGCAGCGCGCATCTGGAGCGTGTACGAGGGCTCATGCTCCACGCTGCTGCCCAATGCCTCGGTAGTTGCCAATTTTGGCTCTGATCGCGTGGCGCTGGGCCTGTCACGCATCGAGGCGCACTATTTTAAACATCAGATTTTCTTGGCCGATAATTTTTTATTGGCTCATGTCGGCAAGATCCGCCATATCCCCACCACCATCGTACAGGGCCGCTATGACGCGGTGTGCCCGATTGTGTCTGCCTATGATCTATTGCGCGTATTTCCGGAAGCGGATTATCACATCATCAATGACGCCGGACACTCCGCATTCGAGCCGGGCATTCGTGCCAAATTGATTGAAACTATGGAACAGCTCAAGCAGCGCTTTGCTTAAATTTTGCATGGGCCGGAGCGGGCATCGCTCACATCCAATCCTGGGCTGGAACACATGAAAAAATTTCTCAAAGCGGTACGGCTTGATAACGCTGATGATGAGCTTTATAAACAGGGTGGCGCGTGCGACGAGAATGAATGGGTCTGCTCAGGCGGCTTTGCGGTATGCAATCTGGCAGCAGGCTATCGCTGTGAGCCTCGCTGTTATTGCGATGCATCATTTCTCTCTATTTCCAGTCGCGCCCGTGCCACCCTGGCCGAGGTAGTTGAGGTAGAAGATGGCGATATTGAAATCTTTAAAGACAGCCTCACACAACATCTACTGTTCGACTGGAAAGCGCCTGATTACGCCACCGCACGCGGGCTCGCCGAGGAAGAAATAAACTACACCGTCGCGCTGTGCGAAACCTTCCCCGCCGAGGTTTGGATCACGGTCAAACGATCCCCGAACACCCAAAGCAGCGAAGGCACAATTAACGAGCAATACGATCAATACCAACGACTACAAATCGGCGCGCACTCGCTTTAAGGTTTAAGCGCTTTTATAATTTAGCGCCTGATGATTTACCCCCAAACATTTAACGCGCCGACATTCAACGTACTGCCGACGTTCGTTGATACAGTATCTTTTGTTTGCCGCCATCGCAGGAAGCGACGACACGCGGTCCCTTGGCATCCACTTTTTCAGTGTCGATGCCGTTCGCTTCAGCCGGCGAGATCATAGTGAGGCTGTAAGCCTTTACACCCTTACCGGCCAGCTTAGCCTCAATTTTGGTTTTAAGTGATTCGCAGGTTTCTTTCGCGGTTACTGATGACGACAAAAGCGCCATGCTGGCCACCAACACAGGTAACAAAAATGGCTTCATGCAACCTCCTTTTTTAATCCAACCCCAAGATGAAAATGATGTTGATAAAAGATGATGACCCCTACAGGCGCAACAATACTGATACTAAAGTGCTGACCTAATCGATGCCTCAAATTACACGCCCAATAAATCAACCTCAAATAATAATGTCGCGTTAGGCGGAATCGCTCCGCCCGCACCGCGTGCGCCATAGCCTAATTCAGCTGGAATGACGAGGCGCCGCGTGCCACCTATTTTCATGCCAGCGACACCTTCATCCCAACCGCGAATCACTTGTCCGCCACCCAACGGGAATTTAAACGGCTGGCCGCGATCTTTGCTGGAATCAAATTTGGTGCCTGCCACGCCATCGGTATAAAGCCAGCCCGTGTAATGAACGGACACAAAATTGCCCTGCATCGCGATCGCTCCGGTGCCTTCAACTGTATCTTCATATTGCAAACCGCTGGCGGTAGTAATCATTAAATGTTCTCCGAAAAGTTGATGAATAATAGGTCGTGGATCGTATATCGAAAATGCATTGTATAAAATAATGGAGTCATTCACCCGAATCGCGTGCCGACGCCATCACAGATTGAACCGCCAGCCCTTGGGCATGCGCAATGACGCGGGCAAGTGTGACTAACATTCCGGCAGTAGCGCCCCAAATATAGCGGCCACCCGCAGCACCTGAATACGGCATCGCATAGTAGCTGCGCAGTCGACCTTTGTACATGGCTGTTTCCAGGCGGTGGTTAGCAGGATTGATTAAAAAATTAAACGGCACTTCAAAACATTCCGCCACTTCGGTTGGGTCAGGAGCGTAAATAATGGGCGGCTCGATCCAGCCGACCACGGGCGTTATCAGGTAACCCGTCCCCGTGGTGTAATTGGGCAACGAGCCGATGATCTCGATGCGGGTACTGTCCACTCCGGTTTCTTCTTCCGTTTCGCGCAGCGCAGTGTGCACCGCATCGCGGTCGCTGTCTTCAACACGGCCACCGGGAAAACTGATTTGACCAGCGTGATCAGTCAAATGGGCGGTACGCTGAGTGAACAATACTTGCGGGCCTGCATCAACCGCATCGGCGGCACGATTAATCAGCAACACTAGGACCGCCGCCGGTTTTAATTTTCGTTGCGCCATCTCGATCAATTGGGATGGCGTGATTTCACCATCATCACTAAAGCTGGCGTCTCCGGTCGCGGCGATGGCGGCCGACGATGCCAGCCAGCGGCGTAAATCTTCACGCAATAAACGCCCTGCATCATTAAATCGGTTCAACTTATAATCATCCATCTCCATATTATAGTCAGGGACTGTGCATGATTCTTTACGGCTACTTTCGCTCATCCGCCGCCTACCGTGTGCGCATCGCCATGAATCTTAAAAATCTGACGCCGGAGCAGCGCTCGGTGCATCTGTTAAAAAAAATAAACCTGACGCCCGAATACAAAGCGGTTAATCCCCAGGGTCTGGTGCCGTATTTAATTGATGATGATTTTCACCTGTCGCAATCGCTCGCCATCATCGAGTATCTGGATGAATTGCACCCGGAACCACCACTGCTGCCCAAAAATATTTATGATCGCGCCGCAGCACGCGCAATCGCACAAATGATTGCCTGTGATATTCATCCGCTCAACAACACCCGCATATTGTCATATCTGACCGATAAGCTGCAGGCATCCGATGCGCAAAAAACCCTCTGGTACTGCCACTGGATTCACGAAGGATTCACCGCGCTTGAAACCATACTGGCGAACCGAAAAACTCCCGGCGCCTTCTGCGTCGGCGACAGCCCCACCATTGCCGACATTTGCTTGATCCCGCAAATCGCTAACGCCAATCGTTTCAAATGCAGCCTGGATTCATTCCCCAAGATCATGGCGGTGGCACATCACGCACAAAAACTGCCCGCCTTCATCGCCGCCGAACCGCTAAAGCAAACTGACGCAGAGTAGAGCCTCTTCAGCCATAAATGCTCCAAAAACCGCCACAGTCATAGAGTTTTAATTTTTTATTTATAAAAATCATCACCAGAAAAAAATTAAGACCTTTAACCCTTTTTCAATACGCCAACGCTTAACGGTATGGAACCCCACTAAAAAGGACCTGCCGTGAATCCATTTTTTCGTACGCTGTTTTTTGCTGTGACCGTCGTTTCCGCTATTCCCGCTCTGCTGCCCAACACGGCGGTTCAGGCGCATGCATCAACTCTCGTTCGCTCCGCACCTGCCACCATCTCCACGCCGGGGATTGCGCCGCCGTGGAAACAACCTCCTGTTATTTGGCAACCACCGCGGCTGGTGCTACCCAATCGCTCCGATTCCGCAATCCAGATACAAACCGTCCGCATCAACGGGGACGTCAATGGCCGTCAGGCGATGACTGAAATTGATATGACGTTTTTTAATCCCAACAACCGGGTGCTGGAAGGCGAGCTGCAGTTTCCGCTGCTCGATGGGCAACGGGTGGCGAGCTTTGCGATGGATGTAAACGGCACACTGCGCGACGCGGTACCGGTTGAAAAGGCCAAGGGCCAAGCCGTGTTTGAGGATGTGATTCGGGCGCGGATTGATCCCGGTTTGTTGGAGATCACGCAGGGCAATAATTTCAAGCTGCGGGTTTATCCCATTCCCGCGCAAGGCACTAAGCGCGTGGTGATTCATGTGGCGCAAACCCTTGATAGCATCCACGGACAAAGCTTCTATCAACTGCCGCTGGGCTTTGGCGAGCGGGTGGGTACATTAGACTTAAGCGTCAATATCAACGGTACTGATAAAGCGCCCGACGTGGGTAAAAACAGCTTCGGCGAAATAGCGTTCTCGCGCGACACTTTTGGCAGCCGCTATCGCCTGCGTGAATCACGCCGCAACTTTTCAGGTAGCGGCAGCATTGAATTTATACTCACGCCGAGCAGTACTGCCAATGCGGTGCAAACTGAATTTTTTGAAGGAAGGCATTATTTCGTGTCGGATATTCCGATCACTATTCGCGAAGCCGTGCGCGAGATTCCGAAATCAATCGGGATCATCTGGGATAGTTCGGCCAGCGCGCGTATACGTCCCGGTGACGGCGCGTTGGAAGCTGCATTGCTCGACGCGTATTTCAAAAAAATGCGAGACGGTACGGTCAGATTGACGCGCATACGCGATGTGGCGGAACCTGCACAAACTTTCCGTATCGTTAACGGCGACTGGCGTGCTCTGCGTGAGGCATTAGCCGCGACCGCCTACGATGGCGCAACCAACCTGGGCACCTTTGTGCCGGAAGCAGGCGTGCGTGAATATTTACTGTTTTCAGATGGCCTGAATAATTTTGGTGAACAACCATTTGCGCAAACCCGTGTGCCGCTATATAGCATCTCGTCGAGCATCAAAACCGATCCCCTGTTCCTTAAACATATCGCGCAACGCTGCGGTGGCCGCTTGATCGATCTGACCAAAGAAACCACGAGCAGCGCCGCGCACGCCTTGCTCTTCACCGCAACGCGCGTAGTCGATCTCAGCTCGACCGATGCAAGCCAATTGGTGATGACCTCGCCACAAGGGGAGCGTATACAGGTGGCCGGCATTTTCAGCGGCAGTGATCGCGGTAACGATAAGAGCCAAAATAAGCAGGCGATACTGCAAATGAAATTGCAGCACCCGGATGGCCAACTGGAAAACAGGGAGATACTCATCACGACCGTATTGGCTGAGGAAAATAATCAATCTTCACGCAGTAATATGAATACGACCGCGTCAAGCTGGGCGCAACTTCGCATCAATGAGCTGGATGCGGAGTACGCCCTGAATCGCGCCGAAATTCGTCGACTGGGACAACGTTTTGGTCTGGTCACTCGCGAAACCTCGCTGATTATTCTGGATCGGGTTGAAGATTATGCGCGCTATGAGATTCAGCCACCGTCAGAACTGCGCGCCGAATTTGATCGCGTCATGGGCACTATTTCAAGGCAGCGCCGCATCGCGCAAAACAGCCATCTGGAAAACATCGTGCGTGCGTTTACACAAAAAATAGCGTGGTGGAATCGCGACTATCCCAAAGATTCAATGCTTGAAAGAAAAACCGACAAGCACGGTCAGCGCGTGCAAAAAAGCGCGGTTACCGCCGGCAATATTTTGTCGGCTGAAAACCACGAAAGCCCGCGTCGCGCGGAAATGGCACCACCCATGGTGCAAGCCAGCCCCGCTGCCCCGGTGGTCGCACAACAAACATCAGAACAAGCCAAAAATCGCACGCGAACCTCATCTGACTTGGCTGCCGCACCCATGTCAGCCACGATGGGCGGGCACCATAACGATGCGGGCAGTCAAGCTAACAGTCAAGCCCGTATTCGCCTGCAAAAATGGCAGCCTGATGCGCCGTTCACCAGCCGCCTTCGCGAGGCCAGCCCTCATGATCTGTATCGCGTTTATCTTGATGAAGCGCCCAGCTACAGCAATAGCACCGCATTTTATCTGGATGCTGCCGATATTTTTTTCGAGAAAGGACTCAATGATCTGGGCGTCCGTATCTTGAGCAATTTAGCCGAAATGGATTTGGAGAATCGTCATATTTTGCGCATCCTCGGCTACCGCCTAATGCAGGCGAACCGCCCTCAACTGGCTATTGCCGTATTCAAAAAAGTATTAGTGCTGAACCCGGAGGAGCCACAGTCGTACCGCGATTTAGGTTTGGCTTATGCGGCGGACAAGCAGCCACAAAAGGCGATTGATTGTTTGTACGAAGTGGTGATTCGCCCTTGGAATGGACGCTTCCCGGAAGTAGAGCTGATCGCATTGGCAGACATGAATGCCATCATTGCGACTACGGCTGCGCGGCTGGATACAAGCCGCGTTGATCCACGCCTGCTCAAAAACCTGGCGCTTGATCTGCGTGCCGTATTGACTTGGGATGCCGACAATACCGACATTGATTTATGGGTGACAGACCCGAATGGTGAAAAGGCATATTACGGTCATCGCTTTACCGACCAGGGCGGGCGCATGTCGCTTGACTTTACGGGCGGCTATGGGCCAGAAGAGTTTTCGCTTAAATCTGCACAGCCAGGCAAGTACCGGGTTGAGGCGCAATATTTTGGTGATCGTCGCCAAAATATTACCGGCGCGACTACCTTGCAGGTGCGCCTCACCACGGGCTTCGGCACCAAACAACAGCGCGAGCAAATTATCACCATGCGTCTCAAAGTCAACAAAGAGACGATCTTTGTGGGCGAATTTGAGATCAAAGGCGAGCGCTGATTAGCGTCACCTCAGCTAAATTCCGAAGCATGCCACTCCATGTCCGCCAGTGCTGGTACACGGATTTGTACTTTACACTGTCGAACATGACCGATGTTGCTGCTACCGATGAAGCATTGATGTTGCGCTACCAGACAGGTGATGCGGGCGCGTTTGATCTACTGTACGCCCGTCATCGCGGCGGGCTGTACCGGTTTATTCAACGCCAGTGCCGTAACCTTGGCGAAGGCGAGGAATTATTTCAGGAAGTATGGATCAATGTTATTCAGGCCCGCGAAAGCTACCGTATCGCGGCGCAATTTCGCACTTGGCTTTATACGCTGGCTCACCACCGTTTAATCGACTACTTTCGTAAATGCCGCGTGATCGATTCAGCGTCTTTCGCGGCGACCGATGAGATCACCCATGCGTTACCGGCCAGCCGCATTTCCGAGCCGGAGGTGATCGCCGAAGCACGCCAGCAAGGCACCATGATTCTCCGATTGCTCAATGAATTACCCGCGCCGCAGCGCGAAGCATTTTTACTTTACGAAGAAGGCGGGCTGAGTGTGGAAGAAATCGCGACCACTACCGGCATTACCTTCGAAGCAGCCAAAAGCAGGCTGCGCTATGCCTTCGCAAAATTGCGGGACGGCCTGCAGGAGTACGCATGATGGAACCTGATTTGAATAACCCAGAACAACCCGTGCGCAGCGCTTATCGTGAAGCATTGCGAGATGAGCCACCCGCATCACTCGATGCGGCGATCCGCGCAGCCGCACGGCGGGCGGTCGCCGCAAAACCGCAGGCGTTCGGCAAAACTGGGCATCAACATTGGCGCACCCCACTGGCCGCTGCGGCAACTGTGCTGCTGACCGCATCCGTTATTTTTGTGGCAATGGATGAGCATCCGGAAACCATCATCTCCCCGCTTGACAAGACGCCTGCCATTACATTGCCGATGCCAGTGCCTGAGCCACTACCTGCCCAATCAGCACCTGAGACACGCACCGATAACGCGTGGGCTGCGCATCAGAGCATGATGATGCCAGGCCATCTACCGCAAATAGCGCCACCGCAGAATGAGCAAAAAAATGAGAGAAAAACAGCAATAGCAAGATCGGAAAAAATTGAAAGCGAAAATATGTATAAAGCCCCGAAGGCATCTATTGCAGACACCAAAAGGCGTGCGCCATCGCCACCCGCGGTGCGCGCTATGCCATCAACATCTGTGGGCTTGCCATCAACACCGGCGGTCTCAACAACACCCGCAGCAGCATCGACAACCAGCCCCTCACTCAAACTTGCCGAGAATGCCGACAGAGCTGCTCAACCAGCTAGCGTTGGTGGCGCCATTTCGTCGGCAAAATCGGGGTCAGCCATACTGTCAGGCGAAGTGCTACCAGGCGGCGTACCGTCAAGCGGCGTATCAAGAGCCAGTGCACTGCCAACCGTTGCCCGCGCGCGCGCTAGCGTTAGCGTTAGCGTTAGAGTTAACGCCGACGCTATAGTTAACGCTAAAGCCGATGTTAACCTGAATGCCAATGCTGCAAAAACGCTGCCCTTGTCCGCAGTGGCTGGCGCTACATCAAGTGGGAGTCTGGAAAAAAATGAGATCATCGAGCCTGCTGATGTATGGATTGTTCGGATGTCCCGCTTGCATACCAGCGGCAACAACAAAGAACTGATTGAGGAATTAGTACGCTTTCGCAAGCACTATCCGATAGTCACACTGCCACCCGCGCTAGCCGAGGAATGGGCGAAAATCGATGCGGAACAAATGCTCCAAAAGTAACTCCCACGATCACCACAAAATTTTCGAGGCACTCCGTTTTATTCACGATCAGTCGATAGTCCAGCGCTATTTTGCTGAGCCCTTGCCCGCGCCCGCGAACGTTTATCAACACCCCAGATTTGACGGAAAGTAGAAAACTTTTCGCGCCAGCTCATGCCCTCGGAAGATAGCGCCTCCATAAATGAGGCAATGCGCCGCGAGATCATGACCGTATAGAGCGACAGCAGAGTTGTGGGAATAAATACGATAAAGAAAATGATGAATTTATTGAGGGTGGGCAGATCCGAATGGCTGTATAAATTCATGCCAAGGAAGCCCGTGACAATAGTGCCCACCATACCGCAAGCGGATACGACCGTGAGCCGCATGGCATTGTCGGATTGCTTGCGCATTCGATCGGCGTCAAGATATTCATTGATGTCACGGGCCTCTTCCCGCACCTCGTTATACAGTGCGTCTGAACCTAACTGATGGCTCCAGCGTTTGAAGAAGTCGGCAGCTTGA
>JANYDB010000071.1 GCA_025359985.1 Burkholderiales bacterium
TGCCGGGTGATCGAAGGATCAATGCCGTCCGCGATTTGCTTGCGGGCTTCGTCGCGTCGCCTCCTCGCGTCCTTCAATCCAACATCGGGATAGACACCAAGGGACAGCAGCTTTTCCTTGCCGTCGATTCGGTACTTGAGCCTCCACCATTTCGCCCCGTTGGGGTTCACCAAGAGGAACATGCCGCGCTCGTCGGAGAGCTTGTAAGGCTTCGCTTTTGGCTTGGCGGATTTGGCCGTGGTATCGGTTAGCGGCATGGGCGCTTTTTGGGGGTAACAATTTCTGGGGGTAGCCTGTTACCCCTCAAGTTACCCCCAGTTACCCCCGGCTGTCAACGGATTAATGCGGACGGCGCTGGAATGAAAAAAGCCGCTTTCCCTATGAGAGAAGCGGCTTTTTGACTTTCTTGGACTTCTTGAAACTATAATTTGGTGGCCCGGGGCGGAATCGAACCACCGACACAAGGATTTTCAATCCTCTGCTCTACCGACTGAGCTACCGGGCCATCAAGCTTGGTTAGCTTTTCAGCTAATTCGGCGAAGCCTGCGATTATAGCGAAAATAGCTGCATATTCCAACCCGCATTCATCTATAAACCACTCGCTTATGCAGAAAGTGGACTTTGCGCAGGTAATTTCATCAATTGAAGCGGCAATTTTCAATCACAAAGCGCGTGAATAAAATAGGGCCGCAATTGCGGCCCTATTTTATCTTGCCGGCGGATGCTTAGTTATTTCTTCTTTGGCGTTTGCTTGGCGATGATCAAATCTTTGATGCCGTCGTAGGTTTTTTCCGGAACAATCGCTTTTTTGCTTTTATTGCTGGCGGTCATCAAATCATCTTTGCCACTGTAAGGCCGGTTTTTGATGATGGCAGCGGCATAAGCTTCGCCGATACCTGGCAGGACCATCAGCGCTTTTTTGTTGGCGCTATTGATGTCGATCAGCTCAACTTTGGCTTCTGCTTTGGTTTCCACTTTGGCTTTGGCGTCGGCCTTGACGGGTTCGTTCTTGGCAGGTGCGGTGGCCGGAACTGGAGCGACGGGTACTGATGCAGGTTTGGTTTCAACTTTTTGCGCCAAAGTGGAGCCGGCAAAGCCGATCAAGGCAGATGCCAATAACGCGGTAAGGGTAGAAATTGTTTTCATGAGTAATCCAGTTTTAAGTGAGTGGTAAATCTGATAGACAACATGTGAAGTGGGGGACAACAAAAACGTTAAAAGCGGCCCAATTTTTGGTCAAAAATCCTATTTGGGCCTCGCTTGTCATTAAAGCTAATATTCAAGCCGACCTGATTAAATCACAAGGCATGCGTGCGCGCAAAAATTGTTACAAAACATCCCTGCCTGAAAATCGGCAGCATTTCATTTTGTCTCGGCCTACAATCCGCACATGCATACCTTACCCCCAATAGCAGAAGTGATTAAAGCGTTTATGGCCGGTGACTCTTCTTATGAGGGCATTTTCTATGTGGCGGTTAAAACCACGCGAATTTTCTGCCGCCCGACTTGCAAGGCGCGTAAACCAATGCTAAAAAATGTCGAATTTTTTGCCGCTAAAAGTGAAGCTCTGCATGCGGGTTATCGCCCCTGTTTGCGCTGCAAGCCGATGAATACCGTGGCCGAAGTGCCGATCCTGGTTGAGCAGTTACGCCTGCTGGTGGAGAGCGATCCTGCCGGCCACTCTGGTAGTCCGATACGTGAGCGTAATCTGCTGGATATGGGGATTGATCCATCGACGGCGCGGCGACAATTTCAACGTTATTTCGGGATGTCATTTCACGCTTACCAGCGTGCGCGGCGCATGGGCTCGGCTCTCGCCACCGTCAGAAAAGGACGCAAAGTGCTGGACACACAATTGGATCATGGGTTTGAATCAGCCAGCGGCTTTCGCGAGGCGTTTGTTAAAGTGTTTGGCACGCCACCAAGTAAGGCCAGCGGGGTACATTGCCTGCTCGCAAAGTGGCTGGATTCTCCGCTAGGCCCGATGCTGGCGATTGCGGATGATCGCGGCCTACATATGGTGGATTGGATTGATCGGCGCGGACTTCCGCGTGCCATTGAGCGGCTAAGGCTACGTGAACGAGCCGTGATTGTGCCCGGCTCACATCCGATTTTGGAGCAGATTGAAGGTGAAATGAAAGCCTATTTTGCAGGCACTTTAACCGCATTTAAAACCCCGCTCGCCGATTGGGGGACCCCGTTTCAAAACAGTGTGTGGCAACAGCTGCTCGCCATTCCACGCGGCGAAACGCGAGCCTATGCCGATCTTGCCCGGGCACTTAATGCGCCCAAAGCGGTACGTGCGGTTGCACGGGCCAATGGCGATAATTTTCGTGGGGTCATTATTCCGTGCCACCGCGTGATCGGCAGCGATGGTTCGCTCACCGGCTATGGTGGTGGCCTCGCCCGTAAACAATGGCTGCTGGATCATGAAAAAACTTTCGCCTCGGATATTGCTTCTCAATAAACTGAAACGAGTGCCATCTATGAATTTTCAAATTACGGGATTACCGTCTGCTCCATTCCAACCTTATTTCAGTATGGATGCGGCCAAGCTCGCACGGCATGGCGCCATGCGCTTGATCGCGGATGACGATAGATCACCCTGCCGCGTCAGTCTTGCGCATGCTGCAATCGGCGATGAATTGTTGCTGGTGTCGTATGAACATCAGATGGCGCAATCACCCTATCGGGCCGCGGGACCGATATATGTGCGCAAGAATGCCATCGAAGCTAAGTTGATGGCGAATGAGGTGCCCGAGCAAATCTGCAGTCGGTTACTGTCGGTCAGAGGCTATGACCGTGGTGATTTAATCGTGGAGGCGGAAGTGACTGAAGGTACATTGATTGAAGCGACAATTGAACAGTTTTTTCGTAGCGATTCGGTCATGTATATTCATATTCACTTTGCACGCCGTGGGTGCTATGCGGCACGAGTGGATCGTGCTTGATTGAGGTTTAATCAGCGGCGCCAAAAATATCAGCAGATGATTTGCAAAATAGCCTGCAGCGCTTCAGTGGCATCGGCATACCGATCAGATGCTTTTTTGGCGAGTGGTTTATTGACCATTGGTTGAAACGAAGCCAGTGATTTATCCAGAATCGGCACGGCTGCGCGCAGATGCAGCGCCATAATTTCCAGGCCGCTACGGTCTTGAACTTGTGTGAATTTCAGCAATTACTTAACTTAACTGTTGCGCGCTGAACCTATGACTGTCTGATACGCACAGCGCATTGCGTTCCAAAGGCAATATTTATTATTCGCGAAATA
>JANYDB010000114.1 GCA_025359985.1 Burkholderiales bacterium
CAGACGGTATTGTTTTTTGCGTTCTTCGCGTCCTTCGCCGTCAAGGTGCCGATGTGGCCGGTGCACACCTGGCTGCCCGACGCCCATGTGGAAGCACCCACGGGTGGTTCGGTGGTATTAGCGGCGATCACGCTGAAAATCGGCGCTTATGGTTTCCTGCGTTTCAATTTGCCGATCGCACCCGATGCCAGCTATGCCTTGTCAGGCTTCATGATTACACTGTCGTTGATTGCGATTGTCTATATCGGCTTTGTGGCACTGGCGCAGTCGGACATGAAAAAGCTGGTCGCCTATTCCTCGATTTCGCATATGGGCTTTGTCACGCTGGGTTTCTTTTTGTTTGGCGCGCAAGGTGTGGCGAGCGTGCAAGGTATTGAAGGTGGGCTTGCGCAAATGGTATCGCACGGTTTTATTTCAGCGGCGATGTTTTTATGTATTGGTGTGCTGTATGACCGCGTGCATTCGCGCGAGATTTCCGCTTATGGTGGGGTGATCAATACCATGCCCAAGTTTGCTTTTTTCGCGGTGTTGTTCGCGATGGCCAATGCAGGCTTGCCGGGCACGTCTGGTTTTGTCGGGGAGTTCATGGTTATTTTGGGCGCGATGAAAGTCAATTTCTGGATTGCATTTTGTGCCGCGATCACCTTGATTCTGGGCGCAGCTTATACGCTGTGGATGACCAAGCGGGTGATCTTTGGCGACATTGCCAACGACAATGTGCGTCAGCTTGCTGATATCAACAGCCGTGAAATATTCATCCTCACGCTTCTGGCCATACTGGTCCTCTCGATGGGTATTTACCCTATGCCTTTTACGGAAGTCATGCACGAATCCGTCAATGCGCTAATCAAGCATGTAGCGCTCGGCAAGCTGAATTGAAAATAACAGACTATGACTCCTGCACAAATTAACGTCGCCTCATTCAATATCAGCCTTGCGACCCCAGAAATTTTCCTCCTGGTTGCCGTGTCCGCCCTGATGGTTGCCCATTTGTTTTGGGCCCCGCAGCGTCAGGAAGGACGTTTGCTCAGCGGTAGTTTGGCGACGCTTTTCATCACTGCCATATTGGTCGTACTCAAAGCCATGCCGGTACCGTCGGGATCGGTTATTGAGGTCGCCGCAATCGCATTTACACATTACGGATTCAGCAATATGTTTGTGGTGGATGGCATGGCCACTATGCTAAAAGTGTCAATTCTGATCGCGGTGGCGATGGTGATTATTTACAGCCGTGCGTATTTATCGGCACGCAAACTTTTCAGTGGCGAATTTATCAGCCTGATTTTATTTGCCACGCTCGGCATGATGGTGATGGTATCAGCCAATCATTTTGTGACGCTTTATCTGGGCCTCGAGCTGCTGGCATTGTCGAGCTATGCGCTGGTTGCGTTAAATCGTGATTCTGCAAAATCGACCGAAGCGGCCATGAAGTACTTTATTTTGGGAGCGCTGGCATCAGGGCTGTTGCTTTACGGAATTTCGATGATCTATGGCGCAACGGGTTCGCTCGATGTGAGTACCGTGGCAGCGATCGTCTCCAACAGCCGCGCCAATGATCCGCTACTGACATTTGGCCTCGTGTTTATCGTGGCGGGTCTGGCGTTCAAGTTAGGTGCAGTGCCATTTCACATGTGGGTACCGGATGTATACGACGGTGCACCGATGGCGATTACATTGTTTATTGCTTCTGCCCCTAAAATCGCTGCTTTTGGTTTTGTGATTCGTATTCTGGCCGATGCGCTTGCCGGTGCGGCGGCAGACTGGCAGGGCATGCTAGTCATTTTGGCGGTGCTATCCATGGCGATTGGCAATATTGTCGCGATTTCGCAAACCAGTATCAAACGCATGCTGGCTTACTCCACCATCTCGCATATGGGTTTTTTATTGCTGGGTATTTTGGCCGGTACCAAAAGTGGTTATGCATCCAGCATGTTTTATATCGTCACCTACACATTAAGCACGCTGGCGGCATTCGGTATCATGCTGCTGCTATCGCGAGTGGGTTTCGAGGCGGAAAATATTGATGACCTCAAGGGCTTAAATCAGCGCTCACCGTTTCATGCCTTGCTGATGTTGTTCGTCATGTTCTCCATGGCGGGCATTCCAATTTTTGTCGGTTTCTGGGCCAAGCTTTCAGTGCTGGAGGCGGTATTGGCAGCGGGCTATACCTGGCTGGTGGTATTTGCGGTGTTGATGAGTGTGATTGGTGCTTTTTATTATTTGCGTGTCGTGAAAGTCATGTATTTCGACTCGCCGATCGATACCGCACCCATTATTGCGCCGCTTGAAATGCGCGCCGTGCTGGCAGTCAATGCGTTTGCCGTGCTGGGTCTAGGCTTCATGCCCGGCGCTTTGATGACGGCCTGTCTCAATGCGATTCAGCGCTCGCTATAAACAGTGCGGCAGTTCTGCTATTTCTGTTCATCGCGGGCGACGTGAATGATGGGGCAAGGCCCGCAATCAAAGCCACAGTCACAGCTACAGCCGTATGAACCCTATCGGGCATCGGCTGAGCGAGCCGACTTCACCGAGCACACGATCAGCAGCGAGCGTTTGCTGACCGGCAAGCTGATCAAAGTCCAATCTGATCAGGTGCGCTTGCCCGATGGCACCGAGTCGTATCGTGAATATGTGCTGCATCCGGGCGCAGTGATTATTGCCGCGTTTATAGACGCTGATACATTAATTTTTGAGCATCAATATCGGCATCCGCCGCGTCGCCATTTTATCGAATTGCCTGCAGGCAAGATTGATGAAGACGAGCCGCATTTTGCAACGGCCCGGCGTGAATTGCTCGAAGAGACCGGCTATGTTGCCAGGCAGTGGGCGCATGTTGCAACACTCGATGCAGGCATTGGCTATTCCAACGAAAAAATTGAGCTGCACATCGCTCGTGATCTGGAATTTCGTGGCCATCAGCGTGATGTCGGTGAGTTTATGGAGGTCTTTACATTGAGCCTCAAAGAAGCTGTCGAGATGGTCGGGCGCGGTGAAATTACTGATACTAAAACTGCTTTTTCGCTGCTGTGGCTCGATAAATTTCAGCACACACTTTTATGACGACAACTCGCACCGATCCCCAAACCATTTACGATTTGGTGATTGTTGGTGGCGGCATAAATGGCTGCGGTATAGCGCGCGACGCTGCGGGGCGCGGGCTAAAAGTGTTGCTGGTCGAGCAGGATGATCTAGCCTCAGCTACCAGCTCCTGGAGTTCAAAGCTGATTCATGGCGGCCTGCGTTATCTGGAGCAGTATGAATTTCGTCTCGTCCGCGAAGCGCTGCAGGAACGTGAGGTGCTGCTGAAAATTGCTCCACACATTATCCATCCCCTGGAATTTATTTTGCCGCATGACGCCCATATGCGCCCGGCCTGGATGATTCGCGCCGGCTTATTTATGTATGACCATATTGGCGGAAAAATTTCACTGCCGCATTCACGCGGCGTTTCATTTCCCGACCCGATTTACAGCGCAGGATTAAAGCCATCGATTAAACGCGGTTATTTTTATTCAGATGCGCGTGTGGATGATGCCAGGCTAACCGTATTAAATGCCGTCTCAGCACGCGAGCATGGCGCTGATATACGTGTGCGCACGCGTCTGGTGGGCGGTGTGCGCGAAGCTGATTTCTGGCATCTGCAATTGCAGCACGCCGACACCGGTCTACCTTCAACTGCGAAAGCGCGTGGTGTTATAAATGCAGCAGGGCCGTGGGTGAAGCACTTACTGGACGACACGCTGGCAATCAACACAAGTGCCACCGTCAAACTCGTTAAAGGCAGCCACATTGTGGTGCCACGCATTCACAAATATGCCCACGCTTATATTCTGCAAAACAATGACAAGCGCGTCGTGTTCATTATTCCCTATCAGGACAAATTCAGCCTGATCGGCACTACTGATTTGAATATTGAAAATCTCGCCGATGCAGCCAACATTTCACCCGCAGAAACATCGTACCTGCTGAACGCAGTCAATCGCTTTATCGAAAAACCGATTCGTGAGGCTGATATTGTCTGTAGCTATGCAGGCGTACGGCCGCTGTATGACGACGGTACCGCTAACCCATCTGAAATCACCCGCGACTATGTGTTGAAGATTGATCATGCTGAAGGCAAACTGCCGCTGCTGTCAATTTTTGGCGGCAAGATTACCACCTATCGCCGCTTGGCTGAGCACGCGCTGGATGAATTAAAGCCGTACTACACGGCACTGAAAGCTTCATGGACCGGTGAACAGGCATTGCCCGGTGGTGATTTCAATTCAACCGAAACGCTGGTGCAGCAAATCATGCAATCTTGTCCCGCACTCCCGAGTGATTACCTGCGTCAGCTGGTAAGCCGCTACGGAACCCGCACGGCGATCCTGCTGGCGAATGTGAAATCGATGAGCGATCTGGGTGAATTGTTTGGGGCCGATGCCTATTTACTTTGCGAGCGCGAAATCGATTTTTGCATTCATCATGAATGGGTATTAAAGCCGGATGACATTCTTTGGCGGCGTACGAAATGCGGCCTGCATATGGACGCATCAACACAAGAGCGTGCCGCAATATTTATTGAGCGGTGTATCAGGCGTAAGGAGAATAATAAATAAGGCAATACCGCCAAACCCCATTATCCACGCGGTATTTGGCCATGTTTAGGGGATAATTTTTAATTAAAAATTTTTGCATTCCGACGAAATTAGCAAGCCTAGACGCAAAAGCGGGCATGCCTCATCCGACTGATTTTGTCCACTTTTCATTGAGGGTTTAAGCCGCTCTTTTTTCAGCCGAGCCGTTTGGCTGTTTTGGATTGTCACTGTTGATAAGTCGTCGTTTGCGGCCTCGATAAAAATATATGGGGTCAGACTTTATTAAATAAGCGAGAAATAATGGAGTCTGACCCCATTTATGCTCAACCTGACCAAAGTCAACGTAATCGGCCACTGACCGATCTTGAGCATCGGCTGGCTCGCTGGATGCTTGAGAATGGGTCAACTGAGGCTTCCGATTTCTTGCCGCAGCTCGACCTCGCGGAAGTCACTCCGTGGCGCTGTCCTTGTGGTTGCGCA
>JANYDB010000040.1 GCA_025359985.1 Burkholderiales bacterium
GTCAGTAGCGGCTCCATTCAATTATTATTCATGTGTGGCCACATTACCGATGCGAAAATGCTGTTTAAAAAGACGTATCGCAACCAGCGCAAAAATCATCAAACTTATCAATTGCGCGCAGATTGCAGCTACTGGCAGCACAGCAAATTGTGGTAAAGACGTCAATATCCGCGAGAGCAAATAAAATACTATCGCAAATAAGCCATTAACCAGAATAAAGACTTTCGCTTGGTGTGCGGCAACAATAAATGCAACAAATATCGACTCCAGCTGGATTACTCCGTACCAAACCGAGAGCAACAAAAATGTCATGGCTAGCACGTCAATCGGGACGGCTGCTGTGCTTATGAAGCGAATTACCGATGGCAGCATTAGCCACACCGCGATGACTGCTAAAACAAAGATAGGTGCAATGTGGGCCAAGAATTTTTGCGCAGAATAGATAGCCGGCAGCTTGGCTCGGTCTGCCCAGGTCTTTGCAATTTGAGCATAATAAATATTGCTGTGAGGTCCAACTGCGATAGCGGACGCGCCTAATGCAAACCGATTGGCATATTGGAAAATTGCAACATTGCCAACGGTGAAACTCGACAGCGTGCTGTTGATAATCAAGCTGGAAAAAAAGTTATGCAGCGCATGCCCGCTTCTCATCGCAATGCTGGTAGAGATAAATCGTCGGAAATGGGGCGTTGACCAGGCCATTTGCTTTTCACCGTGTATTGTCGGCCACATGATCAAAAAGCAAGCTGCGCTCTGTATCACCGCCCCCGCTCCTACTACCCATGCAAATTTTTCTGGACTTGTGTTTAGCAGGCTTGTGCACAGCAGAATAATCAGCAATACCGTGGGTGACCATAACAGGAGTAAATAGGACAGCGTGTAGCGCCCAACCGCATTTTGATGCTGGCGGGTGACATGAAGTAAAGGCGCTGCAGCCATTTGCGGGGCCATTGCAATGACTAAATGAGCAACACGATCCTGCGATGCCGCAGGCAAGCCGAACGCGAATATCAGCTTTAATAAAGGCAGAGCCACAATCGCCAGCAAAGCAAATGCCACACCGGTTAAAACAGCCCAAGTAACGGCAGCACTCGTAAATTGTATGGCCTGAGTTTGGCCTTGCGCTCGTTGCTCTTCGTAAAAATATAAAAATTGCTCAACTCCCAGCTGAGAAAGAACGCAGAGGGTCGTGACCATTGAGATACTGAGCAACCAGATATCGGCATCGGCAGTAATGCCGAGTAAACGTATGGTGAGGATTGAATTGAGCAAGCCAATGCCGACACTCAATAAAGCGAGCGCGTTGTAAAAAAATGCGGTGCGCTTATTCATTTTGCTTGATCATATTAAGCATTAGAACGCAGTACATTTGCCGGAAAAACAACTTTTCACCATCACTAGAATAGAGCTCATCCAGCTTCGCAGCATTAATTTGCTGTAGCCGCCATCTATAGCTCAACGCTGCGCTCCATGCGTAAGCTGTTTTGGGCGTTTCGTGAGCTTTAAGCGGAGCCAATCTGTCACTGCTGTTGTGCTCTGCATTGCAGGCCGTTCTATCATTCTGAACGTTACCGCGCAGCCCAAGATCAAGAGCGGCGTTATGCTTAGGATTACCATCCAATGTGTTGACGCAGACAAGGCCTTCGATAGGGGCACGCCAATAATAAAATTAAATGTAATAAAAAGCGCTATGCCGTGAAGCAAATAGATGCTGTAAGCCATTTCACCCAAGGTTCTAGACACAGGATGAATCAACATGCCAAACAAATTGCTTCCGCATGCAATTAAAGCAAAAGTTATGGTCAGAAGTAATAGCGGCGCAAGTTCGTAAGCTGATGGATAAAGGGAAACTACGAGAGAAATACAAATCAGCGCTAAAACCGAGGCAATTTTTCTACTAGCAAATTTTCGAAAGCCCACTGTACGATATAAAAGCGATGCTGCAATTCCGCCACCAAACGCGATTAATAAATGGTGCGCTTGAGGATTTCGTATTGCTGCTATCAAAACACTTACAACGCCAATCATCAAATATGGGAATGGGGGTATTACCCTCACGGTAAGCGCAAGAACAGGTAGCGACGTATAAAAAAGCCACTCATAAGGTAGCGTCCAGGTGACTCCAGCAACAATTTTTGATGTGTAGTCTATGCCGTTGAGGTCGGGAGAACCCACGATCGTAAAAGTTATCCATTTTAGAGCGTTTTTTAAAATGGTAGGAAGCGGTTCATAAAAAGTGCCCTTAGAGATATATGTAATAACAAAGAACAGCAACGCCATCGCAAACAGATATAGGGGCACAAGCCGCAAAAGTCGGGAAACAAAGAATTTTCCCCAATCAATACCAAATTCTCTTGCGTCAATCAATTTTGAGAAAAATAAAAAACCGGTAATCATGAAGAAAAGCACAACGCTACTCTGGCCTAGATGGGCATAGAGATTGGAGGGCAGTGCCTCCCATTGCCCGGTTCGCAAATAAAAATACCAAATGCTGGAATGGTGAAGAAATACGAAAAATGCGAGGTAACCCCGCAGGCCATCAATCGCTAAAAAACGCCCATGATCAGGTGGTGCCCCATAATACTTAAAGAGCAAAAAGGCGACTGTCACAGCAGCCAGCAGGCAAACTATTGCAGGTATGGGACTAACTATATCCATAAGATTTATAAATTGGCAACTGACGTTGAAAATTTTGTCTGCGTAAACACAAAACAGATGCTAGGCCATCAGGACACTCAATAAAGCAAGCGCGTTGTAAAAAAATGCGGTGCGCTTATTCATCGCGCATGATCACATCCAGCTCCGGAACCAGCCGCATGATTTCGTTTTGCCGATACGGAATCGCGCCGATCAGTAATTTTCCTTTTGCGTTCCAATGCTGCCACCAGTATTCGGCAAAATCGCGTAGCGATTGAATTTGCCCTGAACCCAGATTGGAAACTTGCGGGGATCCAGCCGCTACATTACCGAACTCAAGAGCGGCTACAAGCTGATGGGCGACATCGCTCACTTCAGTAAAGTCACGAAGCTGCGCACCGGATGTCATAGAGAAATCTTCACCTGCCAGTGCGGCGCGGCGCAGCGAGGGCCATAACCGCGTTTCCAGCTCGCCCTCTCCATACACTTGAAACAGACGCAATATTTTTAGCTGCACAAGATGCTGCCTAGCGAAGCTTTGAAACGCCAATGAAGCGGCGGCCTTTGAAGCAGGATAAGACGCGGTAGGCTCAAGTGGCGCTGCAGCTGGAACACGCTCGTAGCGCTCCGCCGATAAACCGTATTCAAAGCAGGAACCCGCAATTAAATATTGGGTAATGCCACATTCGTACGCCTGTTCGGCAAGGCGCAGGCTGGCGCTGGCATTCCAGTAAAGGCATTGAGCATAATTGTCGTAAGGCGGATTGGCTGAGTGCGCTGCAAGATGTACAAACACATCACATCTACCTATTTCATGGCGTAAATCATTGTGCAAATTAGCGCGTAAATCAATATCAAGATCACCGACGACCCAACACGGCTCCTGCTGAAGTTTGATGCGGGGGCTGCTACCCGCCCTGCGCAAGGCCACTACCTCGTGGCCTTGCGCCATGGCCGCGTTCAAAAAATGTCCACCTATAAATCCAGTCGCGCCGGTTACGAATAATTTCATGCGGATTGGCCATTTCCAGCACTTGCCGTAAATGGTGAAATAAATTGCTTGAGGGCGGGAAGCGCTGCATCGCGCGCTGACAATATGGGCGCTGCACACCCCCACTCCATCCCGAATGAATCCCAGCGAATACCGGCATCATGCAATGGTTGATGCGCGGTAGAGGTATGGTATTCCACGGTTGCAGACTTACTCAGTGTTAAAAAACCATGCGCTAATCCGTGCGGAATATAAAGGCATTGCGGATTGGCACTGTCGAGCGTGAACGCGGCATGCTGACCATAGGTTGATGAGCGAGTGCGAAGATCGAGCACCACATCAAGGATGCTGCCGGTCTGGCAACGCACCAGCTTGACATGATCGTGCGGGGGCGTCTGGAAATGCATGCCGCGGATAACATCGCGATGGGAGAGCGAGACAAATGATTCCAAAAAATCAGTGCTCAGGCCCGCTGCCGCAAAGCTCGACGCATGGAAAGTTTTTAAAAACCAGCCGCGCGCATCAACTAGCGGTTTGAGCGTGATGAGCTTGAGCCCTTCGATTTTGGTATCGCTAAAATTAAACTGCATGGTCGCCTAAAACCGGATGCCCAAAAATACTGCCCCGCCCTCAATCTGCATTTGCTGGCCGACCAATAAGTGCAGTGTCGCCACGCATTACAGCGCTTTCATCCTGACTCTTGATGGCAACAAACTTCATTCGTTTTGTCACCCTGCCGCTATGCATCACGCCCAACCTCTTCGCTCAGCTTCAGCGATTAAATTGTTGGCCGTGCCGATGAGTCCAGCAACAAATGTATGGCCGGTCTGCAAGGCGCTGGCGAGTATGACTGGGTCTTCGACGTACTCATGAATCATCTGGTTTCTGAGGTTGCGGATTGTGATCCATGTGTCAGCAGACTGGAGCAGTCCCAGTCGTTCGGCGCGATCCAGATTGTCGATCACGGCAGCTGGCTTTTCACCCATGGCAGCAAACAGTAGGGGCAACAGTTTATCCCCTACCGTGTCTTGCAGACGGCCAAATCTGCCCACAAAGGCTTCCACTCGTTCAGCCAATCCTTGATCTTCTTCAAGTTGGGCGGCTCGCTCTCTGGTAAATGTTTCGCTAAACAGGCGTTGATCAGTGGTAGCGAGGTGTTGGCATTCTTTGCGTACAACACGAACCAAAAATTGCAGGCGCGGGACAATAATGGCTTTTTCATTCACAGCAATTTTCCTTCTTTGAAGGCAATATCGTGTATCGGCAAACGCATCAGGTTGGGCGCGCTGAGCAGTACGTCAACTTTGCGTCCGTGCATTGCACGAGATACCTGCGCGGCCATCTGTGCGGACATGAGGGCGGGGTTATCAACAGGCTCCAGCAATTCAAGCATGAGGTCAATATCGCCACCATGCGCGGCATCATCAAGCCTGGAGCCAAAAACGCGCACGCGCGATTGGCTCCCCGCTACTTGGTATGCGAGTTGACGAATAATTTTAGTTTGGCTGTCAGTCAGACGCATGGAGTTTGAAGTTTTGTTGAATATTCACAGGCGTTTCGGCAAACGATGTGGAATCACTGATGGAGATTTCTGCACTTTCAATCCATTGCATTTTCTCGGCGTAAGCGAGTATGTCCAACATGGACTTGGGAGATTCGTCCAACAGTGCTGCAAATAGCGCAGGCTCACAGCAGGATACCGGTAGGTTTGGCCATTTCCAAAACGGGAGCGGGCGGGGTGTTGGCATCCTTGAGAATGACGTCAATCTTGCGCTCGCCCAGCGCTAACGTTAGTGCGCCATAAAGCTGGCAAAGCACTTTAGCCCGGTTCTCTAGCAACGCATCGGTCTCGAAAAACAGATCAATGTCTCCACCCCTGCGGTTGTCCAGCGCTCTGGAGCCAAATACACTCACGCGTGCGTCAACATCCAGCACCCGATAGGCGGTGTGGCGAATTGCCTGTATTTGCTTAGTCGTTAAACGCATTTCAATATTTTCTCATCAACAGAACAAATTTGCCTATCTCACGCCCGATGTGTTTGGGTTTGAAATGAAAGAGGAAAAACGGTAGGAAATGTGGCAAGCCTCGATAGCGCCGACATGATAGGGTTCAATATGAAATTATCGAATCAAAGAATTATAGGGTCAATCCAAAAAAAGTTTCCAGCCTTTCAGCGGTGTAGTCCAGCATATCCATACTCAGCCCTGGATATACGCCTAACCAAAACGTATTGTTCATCACCTTATCGGTACGCTCAAGGCTGCCTGGGATGCGGTAAGTTTGGTTGGCAAAGTAGGGTTGGCGGGTGATATTGCCCGCGAACAAAAGCCGTGTGCCGATCTTGTGTTGGTCGAGATATTTCAGCAGATCTACCCGGCTCACCGGCGCGGTATCACGTAGCGTGATCGGGAAGCCGAACCATGATGGGTCGCTGTTGGGAGTGGGCTCAGGCAAGATTAAAAATTCTTCGAGCGTGGCAAGGCGCTCTTTTAGAAACCGGAAGTTGACTTTACGCGTGGCAATAAAGCCACTGGCGCGGGCGAGCTGGGCGAGACCACAGGCGGCTTGCATGTCGGTGATCTTGAGGTTGTAGCCGACGTGGCTGTAGGTGTATTTATGGTCGTAGCCTGGCGGCAGATCGCCTAACTGCCAGCCGAAGCGTTTACCGCAGGTGTTATCTTTACCGGGGCCGCAGTAGCAATCACGCCCCCAGTCACGGAGCGATTCAATAATGCGTTTCAGGTCACGGTTGTTGGTAAATACAGCACCGCCCTCGCCCATGGTGATGTGGTGCGCAGGGTAAAAGCTGAGCGTACCCATATCGCCAAAGGTGCCGACCATCTTGCCGTCGTAGGTAGCACCCAGCGCATCGCAGCAATCTTCGATCAGCCATAGCCGATGCTTCTTGCAAATATCGGTGATCACTTTCAGGTTGTAGGGATTGCCGAGCGTATGGGCGAGCATGATGGCGCGGGTACGATCTGATAGCGCTTCTTCAATTTTGCTGGCATCGATGTTGTAAGTGGGAATATCCACATCCACAAATACCGGCACGCAACCACATTGAATAATCGGGTTCACGGTGGTGGGGAACCCGGCCGCCACACTGATCACTTCATCGCCCGGCTGTAGCGCACGTAGCCCTAAGCTGGGTGAGGTAAGCGCAGTAAATGCGAGGAGATTAGCCGATGAGCCTGAGTTGACAGTCAACACATATTTCACGCCAAGAAATTCAGCCAGCTTTTTTTCAAACGCATCGTTAAACCGCCCAGTGGTCAGCCAGCCATCCAGCGATGCCTCAACCATGTTCTGAATTTCTTCCGCGCCGAGTACCTTGCCTGCGGCAGGAATGACGGTGCTACCCGGCGCAAAAGGCTTTGGTGCGAGGCTGATCGCGGCGTATTGCTCAACCAAGCCGAGTATTTGTTGGCGAAGCTCTTCTTGGGTGGGGGGCGCATTCATGTGGTTGGACACGGGAGAGGTTGAAGGTGGGTTGGGGCTGTTTTTATATGCACAGTTTTATGCTCATATCATTATTCTGGTTTAGCGTGCAGGCGTAAACACCGTATTCAGGGTAATACAAAAAAGCGAGGCCCAATTTTTAATTATTTTTAAAAGTCTATATTTGACGGGCTTTTCGAAGGCATTTTGGTTGAAATTGCCCGTATTTGCTAGAGTTTTATGGCTGCCCCTGTTTGAATAAGCGTATCAAAAAATCCAGGCCTCTATTAAGAACTGACATCAAGTTATTCCGTTTGCTAATCGTTTATGCATTATTTTTCATGCCCCGAAAAAGTTTGCCTCAGAGCGCTTAAGACAGTCGTCTCATTGGTCTTAAAACAACACCTTTGATAGCGCTATCTAAAGCCCATAGCCGAAGAGTCTCACCAGCCGCTGCGATATTGCGGCTGGCAACACAGCCAAAAACCAGGTTCCGGCATTTAGTGGAAACGGGAAACTGATGCGGGCGCAATTTTTTTCGAGGCCACGCTTGATGATTTGTGCAGCCTTTTCAGGGGCCAGTAAAAACGGTTTGGGTCCGGGCATGTCATCGCACATGGGCGACGACACATAGCCGGGCATCACCACATTAACCATTACCCCCTCTGCCGCCAGCAGGCTGCGAAGCCCTTCACCATAGGCTTTAAGGGCAGCTTTGCTGGCACAGTAGCTCGGCGTCATCGGTAGTCCATGATAGGCCGCGAGTGAGCTGATCAAAGCAATCTGACCGCTGCGGCGTTGTCGCATTGCAGGCAGAATAGCGTTAACGATGGCAAACGCGGCGCGCACGTTTATTTCAATCAATGATTCGACCTCGGCCCAGTTTTCAGACGCCCCATCGGCTTGCACATGGGTATTGACACCCGCGTTCACAATCGCAACATCAATGGTTTCGATTCTAGCAATGGCCATAAGCCATTCCGCTAGGCTCGCGCGATCCCGCAGATCAAACGCAAAAACTTTTACCTCAGCGCCAGCACGGGTGCATTCAAGGCGGATTTGCTCAAGCTTTTGCTGGTTACGTCCCTGCAACAATAGCCGTGTGTCACGGCCCGCGTGCCCATGTGCATAGGCACGCGCAAGTGCGCCGCCGATGGCACCGGTAGCGCCGGTAATGAGAATGCAACGATTATTCATGGCGTCATAAAGCAGTCATCACAAAATCAGCGAAGCTACAAAGTAAAAAAATACTGACAGATAAAAATAACAGAATGAAGTATAAAGGTGTTGGTTTGCCAGCAATGAACACATGATGGACAAAAGACGTTAATTCGTTCATTGGTGTTAAAAAAACTATAATCACAAAACCTAATTTAAAGACTCCGGGAATAAACCAATTGAAGACATGGCTGCGTAAACTCATCAATGGCCGGGCGATACTGATTCTTACCGTGATCATACCGACGGTTATGGCCGTTTTGTATTATGGTTTGATCGCGTCGGATGTATATATTTCCGAATCACGATTTGTGGTGCGCAGCCCCCAGCGGCAGGCACAATCCGGCCTCGGTGCGCTACTGCAGGGCACCGGTTTTTCGCGCTCGCAGGATGACACTTATTCTGTCCACGACTATGTGTTGTCACGCGACGCACTGACTGAACTCGATCAACAGCTTGGCATTCGTAACGCCTACGCGAGCCGTGATGTCGATTTCATCAATCGTTTCCCAGGCCTGGATTGGGACGATAGTTTTGAAGCTTTACACCGCTATTATCGTAAACATGTTGAAATTGATTACGACACCGTTTCATCCATCACCACTTTAAAAGTCCGCGCTTACACAGCGACTGATTCGAACAAAATAAATGATCTACTGCTGAAAATGGGCGAGCGTCTGGTGAACAATCTGAATGATCGCAGCCGCCAGGATCTGATCAAAACAGCAGAAAATGAAGTACAGCTCGCCGAAGAAAAAATCAAGGTCGCCGCCGTGGGGCTTTCGAGTTTTCGAAATAGCCAATCGATTGTTGATCCTGATCGGCAGTCAGCTCTGCAATTACAGGGCGTTGCGAAGCTTCAGGAAGAACGAATCGCGATCGAGGCGCAGCTTGCACAAATCATTAAAGTTTCACCCAATAATCCGCAAATCTCTTCACTTCGCAGCCGTCTCGATTCCGTACGAAAAGCTATCGGTGCAGAAACCAGCAAAGTTGTCGGTAGCGCCAGTTCACTCACTTCCAAATCAGCCAGCTTTGAACGCTTGGCGCTTGATAAAATGTTTGCCGAAAAGCAACTCGCGGCTGCCATGGTATCGCTCGAAACCTCGCGTAGTGAAGCGCTGCGCAAACAGCTTTATCTCGAACGATTGGTACAGCCCAATCTGCCTGACAAATCGGTTGAGCCGCGGCGCATACGATCTATCTTCACCGTCTTTATATTTGGCTTGATCGCATGGGGCGTCATAAGCCTTTTGGTGGCGAGCATTCGCGAGCATGTGGATTGAGCTTGAACGCATTAATCAAAAACCGAGAATTTAAGTTTAAGCACCGGCCATGATTAGCTCCCAGCCCTCATTGCTGCGGTCTATCGCTCTGCAGATGCGCGTGTTGCATGCGCTGCTGATGCGTGAGGTCATCACCCGCTATGGCCGGCAAAATCTTGGCGTGCTGTGGGTGTTTGTGGAGCCGATGATTTTCACGGGCGGCGTTACTGCGCTATGGACCGCGGTCGGCATGAACCATGGCTCAAGTATTCCCATTGTTGCATTCGCGGTGACGGGTTATTCATCCGTGCTGCTGTGGCGTAATTGCGCTGGCCTCAGTATTGGTGCCATTCAATCCAATATCGCGCTATTGCATCACCGCAATGTTCGGGTCATCGATGTCATTTTGGTGAGATGCGTGATCGAGATCGCGGGTGTGGCTGCCTCTTTTTCCATTTTATCCACGCTGTTTATTTTTTTGGGCTGGATGACATACCCAATTGATCCGCTTCAGGTGGTTTTTGGGTTTTTGATGTTGGCCTGGTTCGGCACCGCGCTGGCACTCACCATTGCTGCAGCAACAGCTTTTAGCCATGTTGTCGAAAAACTTTGGGCACCCGCCACCTACTTGCTATTCCCGCTGGCGGGTGCTGCCTTTATGGCGGACTGGTTGCCACCCAAGTTCCGCGAGGTGGTTTTATGGTTGCCGATGGTGCACGGCGTTGAAATTCTGCGCGAAGGTTTTTTTGGTAACGTGGTTCGTACCCACTATGACGTCGGCTACATGGCAAGCATCTGTATGTTGCTCACTCTGTTTGGCCTATATCTGGTGCGCGAAGCGGGCCTGCGGATTGAGGCGAAATGATCGCTATCGAAAATCTTTGCAAGACCTACGACACGCGTTTTGGGCCGCGTACGATTTTGGACAATATCAATTTTCGCCTTGAGCGCGGACGCAACATCGGCATTCTGGGTCGCAACGGTGCGGGTAAATCGACCTTGATTCGCATGCTCAGCGGTGCTGAGCGCCCTACGTCTGGCCACATTATTCGCGAGATGAGTGTCTCATGGCCGCTAGCGTTTGGCGGCGCGTTTCATACCCATTTGACAGGGCTGGACAATCTGAAATTTGTTTGCCGCGTGTATGGGGTAGATTACAAGCCATTAATTCCGTTTGTTGAGGATTTTACCGAGCTGGGCATTTATTTTCGTGAACCGGTCAGCAGCTATTCAATGGGCATGGTGACTCGGCTCGCGTTTGCGCTGTCGATGGCGATTGAGTTTGACTGCTTCCTGATCGATGAAGCCATGGTGGTGGGCGATGCACGCTTTCATGAACGCTGCCATGTAGAGCTATTTCAAAAGCGCAAAGACCGCGCCTTTATTCTGGTCACGCATGATGCGAACGTGATCAAACTTTATTGTGAAAGCGCGTGTGTATTGCATAAGGGCAAACTAGTCCCATTCGCAAGCGTGGATGAGGCCTACGATTTTTACCAGCATATCGATGAATAGCTTAAAAATATTATTGGAAATGCGCCCCGCCCTTGATGGCCATGCGGGCATTCCGCAAGAAACGCGGCTGCTGTTTCGCGGCCTGCGCACACTCGACGGTATCGATGCTGAAGGTTTAATCCAAAGCAGTGGCCATGTACTGGGAAAAGGATTGCCGACGGGGTCAACCGCCGGCACTAGTACCACACTCCCGATTGACCAGCAGCTTAATCGTCTCTCAAAAACGGTGATCTCGCTACAGCAATCTGTTGGTAGCCCGTTCCTCGCGGCCTACTTTATGCTGCTTAAACACATTGTCGGCGGGGATCAACAATTAACCAAATTTGATGCGACCCATTTTCAGGATTTCATCTGGCGTGCATTGTTTGCACGCACCCTGCCCTATGATGATTTTGCAACGGTGACTCACGCAAACTTCCGCATTGCACAGGTGCCGTGGACGGCTATGCATCGCGCTGCACTCATTACTAAAATGCTGGGGTATCCCGTTTATCCACGCCTTAATACCGCTGATTTTGATGTGATGATTGCTGAAACCCCTTATCCGGCGCGGGTTTCAGGCAATACGACACTGGTGGTGCGCTATCACGATGCGATCCCGATATTGATGCCTCACACTATTTCAGACAAGCGCTACCATCAAGCATCGCATTATCATGCGCTGCGTTGCAATGTCAGCAGTGGAGCGCACTTTGCTTGTGTATCGGATGCCACCCGTCGTGATTTGATTTCCATTTTTCCGCAGGCAGAGGCGCGCGCCGTAACCATTCATAATATGGTTTCGCATCATTATTTTGCTGAGGAATCCAACGCTGACCGTGTGCCAGAAATTATTCGCAACCGGCTAAATGTGTCGTCAGAAATTCGTAAAGTCGCTCATCAAGCGAAAAATATTGATGAATTGGGTCGCGAAGGAACAGTCGATTACTTGTTGATGGTCTCAACTATTGAGCCACGCAAAAATCATCAAACGCTGCTCTCGGCGTGGGAGCTATTAAAGACCGAGCGCTTCCCCAATTTAAAACTGGTTATCGTCGGCATGCTTGGCTGGCATCACGAATCCATTATCAAAAAATTTCAACCTTGGCTGGAGCGCGGTCAACTTTTCATGCTGGAGGATGTACCCGCCGCCGAGCTTCGGGTGTTGTACCGCCACGCCCGCGCCACGGTGTGCCCCAGCTTTGGCGAAGGCTTTGATTTCTCTGGTGTGGAAGCGATGCGCTGCGGCGGTGCTGTAGCGGCTTCTGATATTGGTGTGCACCGCGAGATTTATGATGATGCGGCTGAGTTTTTTAGCCCCTACTCGGTGACAGCGGCGGCTGATGCGATTGCGCATGTTATTGCCACTGATTCTGTGCGCCGTCAGGATCTGGTAACACGGGGCGCTACTGTTGCCGCCCGCTACGCCCCTGAAAAAATCCTGCCCGTATGGCAACAATATCTAATGACCCTGAATACTCAAAAAGCCCATGTCGATTAATAATCAGATCAATTCCGGAAGCACTGACCAGGCATGGGAAGCATGGGGCCAAAAAGATCCGTATTTTGGTGTCATTACCGACCAGAAGTTTCGCCGCACAGAGCTAACGAAGGAAACAAAAGCGGAATTTTTTGAGTCCGGCCGACTCCATGCAGAGTATGTCATGCAGATGATTCATCAGTACATCGACCCCGCGTTCCAAGCGCAAAAGGCGCTGGATTTTGGCTGCGGTGTAGGTCGGCTTATTGTGCCACTGGCCAAGATGGTTGCAAACGTAGTGGGGACGGATGTTTCGCCTTCGATGCTGCTAGAGGCCGAAAAAAACTGCGTAGAAGCTGACCTTCAAAACGTGCGATTGGTGCAATCAGACGATGCACTTTCAGCCTTGGACGAGCGCTTTGATTTCATTCACTCGTTTATTGTTTTTCAGCACATCCCACCGCAACGAGGCCGCGACCTATTTGCGGCACTGTTGGCGCGCCTGGACGCAGGCGGTGTGGGCGCGATGCATTTTGCATACTCGAAGGACCATTACGCACCAACCCATGGGCTGCCACCGGCACCTGCGGTTATCATTGACAAGCCAGCAAAGACAGAGGCGGAAGCAGTAGCCCAAGACCCGAATGCAGACCCGGAAATGCAAATGAACCCTTACCACCTCAATGAATTGTTTTTTTTAATGCAGGTAAATGGTGTGCATCGGTTTCATACCGAATTTACCGATCATGGCGGCGAGCTAGGGGTGTTTCTTTATTTTCAAAAGCCGCGTACGTAATCAGCGAAACGTCAATATTGCCACCTCGAAGCTGCGTATTTAGTCTATGGTAGGTTATTCGCTAGTGGAAAACATTGGAAAAATAGTAGATCGGGTTGCGCAGCTACCCGACACAGTAGGTAACATTTTAAATGCAGCCAAATTTTTCGTCATGTAGCTTCGCAACGTGACCTACGACGCCCGATTTGGCGGGATTCTCGGAGCAATAATGACCCAAAAGCCTCATGGTTATTAGTGTTTCTGATGGGCCAGATTGCATTGCCTAGCGCGAAACAAAAGTCGTTTTCAAAAAATGGCTGCGCAAGACCAGAAATTTTTCGATCCATTAACTAACGTAGATAATACATTTGACCCCCGTCCTTATTGACATCTCGCGTCTGCTGTATCGCCGCTTAACGGGCGCGCACCCGACGGGCATCGATCGCGTAGGCATTGAATATGCGCGGCACTATGGCATCAGAGCGCGCGCCGTATTGTGCTGGGGACCGTTTAGCGCACTGCTTTCTCAGGCAGAATCGCGCCGCGCATTTCATGCGCTGGCGCACCCGGAGATGCCGTTGAAATGGTTCGCGTTTTGCATGATTGCCAAGGCGTGCGTGACTTACTGGATACCGTTTAATGTACGCGGACAATTTTTGTTTAACACCAGCCATACCGGCCTCGAAAATCGCCATTACGCCTGGCTCATGCGTCGGCAGGGCGCACGACCGATTATCGTTATTCATGACCTGATCCCGCTTGAGCACCCTGAATACTGCCGTGCCGGCGAATATGAAAGGCACCGCACGCGGATGAACTGTGCGCTTAATATCGCGCATGGCATTGTAGTGAATTCTGCGCATACGTTGCGGGCACTTGAAGATTTCGGTCAACGTGAAAAACAGACTTTGCCACCAACAGTAGCAGCCTTGCTCGCAACAGCATTGCCCGAGGAAAACCCGGTAGTCGACATCGCTGCAAGACCTGACGTGCGGCCCATTGAAGGAGCCTACTTTGTAATAGTCAGCACGATCGAGCCGCGTAAAAATCATTGGATGCTGCTGCAGATTTGGCGGCGATTGATCGAAAAAATGGGTACTGATGTGCCCAAGCTGGTGGTCATCGGCAAGCGTGGCTGGGAATGTGAAAACGTGGTGGATTTGCTGGAACGTTGCATTCCCCTAAAAGGCATCGTGATCGAAAAAAAATCATGCAGCGATGCTGAACTCATCACTTACATGCGGCACGCACAGGCGCTGCTTTTCCCCTCGTTTGCGGAAGGGTTTGGCTTGCCGCTTTGTGAAGCGCTAACGACCGGGCTGCCAGTAATTGCGAGCAATTTAGAGGTGTTTCGTGAAATCGCCGAAGATGTACCCGACTACGCCGAGCCACTGGATGGCAAGCGCTGGGAAGAATTGATTACTGACTACGCCAAACCTGACAGTGCCGCACGCGCAGCACAGCTTGTGCGCATGCAGGCATTTACACAGACCACCTGGGCGCAGCATTTTACAAAGGTCGATGCGATGCTGGAGAAGCTTGCGTAATATTATTACGCGCGCTGCCTTTGTGAATTTCGTATCGCCTCAACTGAGGCGCTTCATCATCATGCGCACGGATTGTTGGTAATAGCCAGACCCCTCAATCGAGGATTGATTAGTTACCGACCACCAACCGCTTACCCTGATTCACCTCTGCAATGGGTAGATTGACCATCCCGTGGTGCAGCCGGTATGCCATACCTTCAGCAGCCGCTTTAATACCGGCTTTGCTGTACATAGCGCCACGCACATGCACGCACGCCGCAATGGCACGCACAAAGGCATCCGCTAACACCGCATCAGGCTTTACGCGATCAACCCAAAACCTGTCAAGCGACGCTTCAAACGCGAGCCCATTAACGCGGTAAACCGCCTGACCCAACGCGATAACCGGGCAACCTAATTCAATGGCACGTAGCCCGACGGTGCTATTGACCGTCACTAACCCGGCGCACGCTTGCAATGAAGAATCCAGATGCCCGCCATCAATAAAATATACACGCCCAGCAATACCCGCATTCTGAGCCATCTGATGAATGCGCCGACGCCAGCGCTTTAAGCCGGGGTCAAGCGGATGGATTTTGAAGACTAAATGTGCCTCTGGCGGCGCAAACTTTGCAAATGAAGCGACCGTTTCGCGCATCGGGGAATCAAGGTCGGGATAGTCAGAATAAGCCCTAAGCGAAAAATCGTCCTCAGTCTGCATCGCAAAAATAAAGAATGTCGTTGCTTTTAGGGAGGCCAGTATACGCACAGCACGCGCACTCAGTATGGGCCGCATGAGCAGCCTCGCGGCAAGGCCCGGATAGACCAAGAACGGGTGCGCCAATGTATGCCGTTGGTAATGCGGAAAGCGAAACGGCCAATAGGCTTGCGACAAGTGATACGCCATATCCCATACAGCCTGTTTGAAAAAACTATCTTTGAAATGCTGCGTTTTATCAATCAGCGGCAAGCCCTCAGCCAGCTTCATGATTGCCAATGGATCACGCGGAAAATGACTCTCCCCATTCATCCCGTCACGCTCGATAATCACCCAATCAGGGCGGAGATAGCCGAAATCGGTTACAAAAACATTGATGTTATTTTCTTTCGCGATCCCAATGGCAATGCGGTGATACGCACGTTGCTCGCCGAGCAGGACGATATCGGTGATGGCGTGTTGAACGACAAAGCGCCGAATAAAATCCGGCCATGCGTCAAACGTGCCCTGGTAATCCACTGCATTACCAGTAGCGCTAAAAATCGCATCGCCCAAGTTTAAATTTAGCGAAAAACACTTGTGTCCGCAGGTGAGGAGTCGTTCAGCGATTTGCGAAAAAAGGGTATTGGTAGGGCGCTGTAAAAAAAGAAAATGCTTCAACAGGATTCCGATGTCTATCTATTGTGGCAACACATGAAGGCAATGCATGGGGCAATGCATGACATCAATTTATTAACAGCACTTCAGTTTATCTGTGCAGAAGCTACTCAGGCTTTATTTAAACTTACGAGTTTACTGCGCAGACAAACCGAGGTATTTATCTCATTCAGTTCAGCATTAAAACGCAGAGCTATACTTAAATCGCTGTTTAGAATTGTTGAGCCGCCTCTATCTTCGCCACCTACAAACACTGCATCCCCAGAATTTTTGCCGCCCTATTCAAGCGCACATCAAAGCAGGCAAAGCAAACCTCTGATTCTGTGATGAGCTGCACCTTAAAAGCAGCTGCTAATTGAACGCTATCATATCCGCGCAGCGCAAATATATCGGCGAATTCACCCGCTTTTTCCACAAGGGACTGATCAATTTCGATTACGACATAGCGTGGCCAATCGATGGCGAGCAGTTTTTGGCTTGCTCAATTAAATCCGTATCCTCAGGCACTTCGCGCGCGCGTCTTGCCAGTGCGGCGTGTGCCTCTACCCACGCGATGCGACACACGGCCACTGCTTCTGCCTCAAGTAAACGGGATTTGAGTGCATCACTTTCCAGCTCGGCAATATAGAGTTTGATCAGGGCCGATGTATCGCAAAACAGAATCAATTGCGGTCTGCCAGCACCATGCTAGAAACTGACGCACCTTTTTGGTTAAGCCGCAACGCAGCGCCAACCGGCTTGCCACCCTGCCATGTGGCTATTCCCGCCGCAACCAAGCGCGATACGGCGGTGCCGTCCGGTTGCGTAACGCCCGCAAGGCGTGCAACCACTTTTCGGTGTGAAGTCAGCTCCACCACAAGCCCAGATTGGGCGAGGCGCACATAGTCAGCCAAATGCGACTTAAATTTTGCGATTGAAACCTGCATAAAAGACTTTTATTTGAAAATAATAAAGCTAATCATGACCTAATTTTACGCATGTCGTTCAGTGTAGACAATAGCGAATAAAGAAATTCACGATGCTGCACAATTTCGAGGGAGTCAAACACACGTCAGAAAAACGCATGGTGGCCTATGCCGCTACAGGCGCGTGATACATCCATTCCAGGGTTTCATAAAATGGAATATCCTGCACGGCACCAATAGCTGACTCCAGTTTTGCGCGGGTACCGATGAGGGTCTTCACTTCGTTACTGCGCACAAACGCAGGGTTAACGCGCACTTCCAGATCGTGCCCGGAGATTTCGCGCATCATCTGCAGCACATCGTGCAGGCTAATACCGATACCTGAGCATGTGTTGAATGCTTCGCAACCAGCACCACGCGCAGGCGCGGTTTCAACTAGACGACGATAGCAATACGCCACCGTACGCACATCCGAAAAGTCACGCACGACATCAAGATTTCCCAACTCGATAACGGGCGCCTTACGCCGAAAATGATCGACGATTTTGGGTATTAAAAACTGCGCTGATTGGCCCACGCCCGTGTAATTAAAAGGCCGCACCAAGGTCAAGGGCAGACGATCCGCCCAAAGCATGGCCATGTGTTCCATCGCAAGCTTTGATACCGCGTAATCATTGGCAGGTGCCGGCGGGGTGTTTTCGTGAAGTGCATTAGATGTTGAATTGCCATAAATATTTGAGCTACTCGCGAGCGCCACTGCGCTGGGTGCTATTGGAGAGCTCGCGAGCGCCGCCAACAAATTACGTGTGCCTAAAATATTGGTTTTATAAATAGCATCAACATCGCCATGGGCCACAAAAGCAATCGCAGCCAAATGACAAACCACATCTGGCTGGATCGCAGCGATCGCCCGCTGTATATCAGCTGCATCCAAAATATCACAGGGGATGACATTCGGTAATTCACTTTCGTTGGCTGCCGTGAACCCATGCACCTCATAGCCTGCCGCTGCCAATTCAGATGCCAAATATCGCCCCGTAAAACCTTCAATACCGGTAATGAGCGCTTTTTTTAACATCGCTTTTTTGCCTGTTGAACGGCTGGGAAATAGGTAGCAGCAAAATAAGCAACGGGCAAAAAAATCAAAACGACACACCCGCCACATTACGCCGCAGATCAGCCTCTACCATCATCTGGCAAAGCTGCTCCAGCGTGGTCTCTGGAGCCCAACCAAGCTCGCGCTTTGCTTTTTCAGGGTTACCGATCAATAGCTCTACCTCGGCCGGACGATAAAATTTGGGGTTAACCCGCATAATGGTTTTACCCGTTGCACGATCAATCGCCACCTCAGCTTCAGCCGTTCCTTGAAATTCAAGATTAAAGCCCGCCGCCTTTGCCGCCATCAATACAAAATCACGCACGGTCTCAGTGCGGTTCGTGGCTAGCACATAGGTATCAGGCTTATCTGCTTGCAAGATGCGCCACATACCCTCGACATAATCCTTAGCGTAGCCCCAATCGCGCTTCGCATCAATATTGCCAAGCTCCAGAATATCGAGCTTACCCAGCTTGATTTTAGCCAGGCTATCTGTGATCTTACGCGTCACAAATTCGCGGCCGCGTAATGGCGACTCATGATTAAACAAAATGCCACTGCTGCCAAAAATGCCGTAGCTCTCGCGATAATTGATCGTCATCCAATGCGCGTAAAGCTTGGCCACGCCATACGGGCTGCGCGGATAGAACGGCGTGCTTTCTATCTGTGGTACCGCCTGCACCTTACCAAACATCTCAGAGGTGCTGGCCTGATAAAAACGAATCGCAGGATTCACAATACGAATCGCCTCAAGCAGATTCACCGCACCGATGCCGGTTATTTCAGCCGTTGTCACCGGCTGCTCAAAAGATACGCCAACAAAACTCTGCGCAGCCAGATTGTAGATTTCAGCAGGTTGCGCCTGCTTTAATAATCGAACGATATTACCTAAATCGGTAAGGTCAAATTCGACCAGATGCAGATTGGGGTGACCCAAT
>JANYDB010000035.1 GCA_025359985.1 Burkholderiales bacterium
CCGAATTTACCGATCATGGCGGCGAGCTAGGGGTGTTTCTTTATTTTCAAAAGCCGCGTGGTGAGCCACGGTGATGCCACGAACTTGGGCCCCCGACATGCGCGAAACGAAAAACTGTTTGGCCCCGGCGTTAAGTATACCGGGGCATGCTTTTCTGGGGAAGGTCATTCACTGAGATGTTGTGTGAGAAGCCGATTTGCATATTCGTATAGCTCGTAGTCAGCCTGGTTAATCCTCATCAGATATTCTAGGTCGGTTCGCGAAATGTCACTTCGCCGCAGGCGGGCAGGATTGATATTGTGTGATTCAACTTGCTCAGGCTTTTGCCAAGCAAGTTTTTTGCAAAGCAATAGTATTGAATCATCCATCCGTTCCGATATACCCACAAAGCACATTTGACTAAGGCGGTGTTTTGCCAAGTCAAGCATGTCTTCATCCGCTTTTGGCGGTGTAGAAGCCTCCAACTGCCGCTCAAGGTCCAGTGCCGCCAACTCATCGACGGATAAGGTAGATGCAATCGCCATAGGATCATGATCAAACGTCAGCGATCTCACCTGAAAATTGTTCACTGTCGTCGCGAGTATAGGATCGCGCAAATAGGCGCCGAAATCGTTTAATTCATTTGCTCGCAGATGCAAATAGTGGTCGGGGTGTCGCATGATATGCCCATAGTGTGAGATCGCTCGTTCTGCTGGGTCTCGCAGTAAAGTCAAATAGCGTAACGGACATGAGATATAACGAAAAAGGTATGAATAAAAATGTCCCCGGATTAAAGAATATTGCTCAATCTGTGTCGGAGACAGCTTGAGTAATTGATTCCATAAATGCGCTGGGCAAACATTTTCATCCACGAAATGCGAAGCTAAAAACGTCTGAAAAGTTGTACCGCCCGTCTTGGGTATATGCAGGAAGTACAGCGGGCAGGTTTGATCGTCTATTAATGCGGCATTGGGAAACTGATCGATCATCATTAATTCCGAAGATATCTGAAATGAAATAAATCTTACGCTTAAAAGTGTCCTTAGGCCAAATTTTGGCGATACTTGTGCGGGTAGTTAGTGCGATATTTCCAAACCTTTAGGTCGGGTTGCGCAGCTACCCGACGCGGTAGATAACTTTTAAATGCTGCCAACATTTTTCGTCATGTAGCTTCGAAACGTGACCTACGACGCCCTTATTTGGCGGGCTTCTCCGAGCAATAATGGCTCAAAAACCGCATGGATATTAGTGTTTTTGATGGGCCATATTGCATGACCATGCGCGAAACAAAAGTCGTTTCCGAAAAATGGCTGCGCAAAACCAGAAATTTTCCGACCCATTAACTAACATAGATAATACATTTGACCCCCGTCCTTATTGACATCTCGCGTCTGCTGTATCGCCGCTTAACGGGCGCGCACCCGACGGGCATCGATCACGTAGGCATTGAATATGCACGGCACTATGGCACCGGCGCGCGCGCCGTGTTGTGCTGGGGACCGTTTAGCGCACTGCTTTCTCAGGCAGAATCGCGCCGCGCATTTCATGCGCTGGGGCACCCCGAGGCGCCGTTGAAATGGTTCGCGTTTTGCATGATTGCCAAGGCGTGCGTGACTTATTGGATACCGTTTAATGTGCGCGGACAATTGTTGGTTAACACCTGCCACACCAGCCTCGAAAATCGCCATTACGCCTGGCTCATGCGTCGCTTTTCGGTGTGAAGTCAGTTCCACTACAAGCCCAGATTAGGCGCGGCGCACATAGTCAGCCAAATGCGATTTAAATTTTGCGATTGAAACCTGCATAAAAAACTTTTATTTGAAAATAATAAAGCTAATCACGACCTAATTTTACGCATGTCGTTCACTGTAGACAAAAGCGAATCAAGGAATTCACGATGCTCCACAATTTCGATGGAGTTAAACACAAGCTAGAAAAACGCCTGGTGGCCTATGCCGCTGCAGGCGCGTGATACATCCATTCCAGGGTTTCGTAAAACGGAATATCGCGCACGGCGCCAATCGCGGACTCCAGTTTTGCGCGGGTACCGATGAGGGTCTTCACTTCGTTACTACGCACAAACGCAGGGTTAACGCGCACTTCCAGATCGTGCCCGGAGATTTCGCGCATCATCTGCAGCACATCGTGCAGGCTAATACCGATACCTGAGCATGTGTTGAATGCTTCGCAACCAGCACCACGTGCAGGCGCAGTTTCAACCAGGCGACGATAGCAATACACCACCGTACGCACATCCGAAAAGTCACGCACGACATCAAGATTTCCTAACTCGATAACGGGCGCCTTACGCCGAAAATGATCGACGATTTTGGGTATTAAAAACTGCCCTGATTGGCCCACGCCCGTGTAATTAAAAGGCCGCACCAGCGTCAGGGGCAGACGATCCGCCCAAAGCATGGCCATGTGTTCCATCGCAAGCTTTGATACCGCGTAATCATTGGCAGGTGCCGGCGGGGTGTTTTCGTGAAGTACATTAGATGTTGAATTGCCATAAATATTTGAGCTACTCGCGAGCGCCACAGCGCTGGGCGCTACCGGAGAGCTCGCCAGCGCCGCTAACAAATTACGCGTGCCTAAAATATTGGTTTTATAAATCGCATCAACATCGCCATGCGCCACAAACGCGATCGCAGCCAAATGACAAACCACATCTGGCTGGATTGCGGCGATCGCCCGCTGTATATCAGCTGCATCCAAAATATCACAGGGGATAACATTCGGTAATTCACTTTCGGTGGCCGCCGTGAAGCCATGCACCTCATAGCCTGCCGCTGCCAATTCAGATGCCAAATATCGCCCCGTAAAACCTTCAATACCGGTAATGAGCGCTTTTTTTATCATCGCTTTTTTGCCTGTTGAGCTGCTGAAAAATAGCCAGCAGAAAAATAAGCGGCGGGGAAAAAAATCAAAACGACACACCCGCCACATTACGCCGCAGATCTGCCTCTACCATCATTTGGCAAAGCTGCTCCAGCGTCGTCTCTGGCGCCCAACCTAGCTCGCGCTTTGCTTTTTCAGGGTTACCGATTAATAGCTCTACCTCGGCCGGGCGATAAAATTTGGGATTAACCCGCATGATGGTTTTACCCGTCGCACGATCAATCGCCACCTCCGCTTCAGCCGTTCCTTGAAATTCAAGATTAAAGCCCGCCGCCTTTGCCGCCATCAATACAAAATCACGCACGGTCTCAGTGCGGTTCGTGGCAAGCACATAGGTATCAGGCTTATCTGCTTGCAAGATGCGCCACATACCCTCGACATAATCCTTGGCGTAGCCCCAATCGCGCTTCGCATCAATATTGCCAAGCTCCAGAATATCAAGCTTACCCAACTTGATTTTAGCCAGGCTATCTGTGATCTTACGTGTCACAAATTCGCGGCCTCGCAATGGCGACTCATGATTAAACAAAATGCCGCTGCTGCCAAAAATGCCATAGCTCTCGCGGTAGTTAACCGTCATCCAATGCGCGTAAAGCTTGGCCACGCCATACGGGCTGCGCGGATAGAACGGCGTGGTTTCTATCTGTGGTACCGCCTGCACCTTACCAAACATCTCAGAGGTGCTGGCCTGATAAAAACGAATCGCAGGATTTACAATGCGAATCGCTTCAAGCAGATTCACCGCACCGATGCCGGTTATTTCAGCCGTTGTCACTGGCTGCTCAAAAGATACGCCAACAAAACTCTGCGCAGCCAGATTGTAGATTTCAGCAGGTTGCGCCTGCTTTAATAATCGAACGATATTACCTAAATCGGTAAGGTCAAATTCGACCAGATGCAGATTGGGGTGACCCAAT
>JANYDB010000092.1 GCA_025359985.1 Burkholderiales bacterium
TTTGGCTTGATTACGACAGTCTGCAGAATCTAGGGCAGGAAGAACGACTCAGTCGCCTGACTTGGTGGGTACTGGAAGCCGAACGTTTGCAAATGCCCTACGGATTAAAGCTGCCTGATCAATCATGGCGCCCATCCATCGGGCAAGTGCATCGCGAACAATGTCTGCGGGCGCTCGCGTTGTTTGGAAAAATAGCGGAGGTGAGCCATGCTTAACAATGGCATTCTCACGCTAGCCAATATTACCTGGCTACTTGCGGCCATGTCGTTCGTGATTGCGCCTCATGTAACGCGGCTGCCGATTTGGGTCACTGCCTGCTGCGTTGTCGCCGGTGCATGGCGCTTTTGGATCGCCCGCAATGGCATGCGCGCTCCATCATGGTGGCTGATGAGTCTACTCGCGGTCGGTATTACGGCGGGTATCTATGTTGAATACCGACGCCTGTTCGGGCGCGAGGTCGGCGTTACTTTATTGATCGTGATGCTGTGCCTGAAAATTCTCGAAATGAAAATGAAGCGCGATGTGATCATCGTGATTTTTCTGGGCTTCTTTTTGGCGCTGACCAATTTTCTGTATTCGCAAACCATTTTTATGGGCGCATACGTGTTTGGCTGTGTGTGGATTTTTATGGCCACCTTAATCGGTTTTCAGCGCATCAATACGGAGGCTACCCTCAAAGAGCGCCTGGTGCCCTCAGGCTGGCTTATCTTGCAGGCGATTCCGATGATGCTGGTATTGTTCTTCCTGTTCCCGCGCCTATCCGGCCCGCTTTGGAGCATGCCGCAGGATGATCAGGCGCGATCGGGCCTTTCGGATCGCATGTCGCCGGGTGACATTAGTAAACTATCGTTGTCCGATGCGGTGGCTTTTCGAGTGGAGTTTGAAGCTGCCGTGCCGGACAGCAAAGACCTTTACTGGCGAGGCCCGGTGCTGGGTCAGCAATCAGGCCGCGGCTGGACGCCCTATGCAGTTGAAGAACGCAGCCAGCTCGATTTTGATAAAAAATCCCCACCGACCAAATACCGTGTGACCTTGCAGCCGCACAATAAACTTTGGCTATTCGCACTCGATTTGCCCGCCAGCCTGCCGCCTAGCCTGCAGAACAATGCTACTTTTCTGGCTGATTTTCAGATGCGTTCACGCGGCCCTGTTACCCAGCTCCAGGCTTATGAAATGACCTCGTATATCGGCTATCGCACGCGCGGTGAGCTGAGCGTGAATGATCGCCGCGCTTATCTAAATTACAACAACCGCCTGAATCCGCGCACCATCGCCTACGGACAAAAATTAGCCATCGAAAACCCTGATCCCAAGGCGCTCGTCGAGAAACTATTTACGCTTTACAACAGTCAATTCACCTACACCCTGGAGCCGCCGCTGCTCGGTGAAAACTCGATGGATGAATTTCTGTTTGATACCAAACAAGGCTTTTGCGAACATTACGCGGGCAGCTTTGTATTGATTCTGCGGGCGGCGGGTATTCCGGCGCGGGTCGTCACGGGCTATCAGGGGGGCGATATTAACCCCATTACCCGGCAATTGATTGTGCGGCAATCCGATGCCCATGCCTGGACCGAGGTATGGTTCGACGATCTCGGTTGGCTGCGCGTTGACCCGACCTCGTTCGTCTCACCGTTGCGTATCAACCGTGGTCTCAGTGCTGCGGTGGGGCCGGTGGGCGCATTCAATACGCTTATGGATGCCGACAAACTCGGCATACTGCGCCAGATGCGCTACTCCTGGGATGCGGTAAACAGCCAATGGAATCAATGGGTGGTGGGCTTTAACGCCGATCAGCAAAAAAGCCTGCTGGAAAATTTCGGCATGCGCGATGTTGATTGGCGCACCATGGGTATCGCCCTGATTTTCGGAGTGATGCTGGCCGGTGGCATAGTTGGCACATTCCTGTTTTTGCGCGCCTATCAGACACGGCGAGAACCGGTTGTGGCTGCTTATAATCGGCTATGCATCAAGCTGGTCAAGGCCGGTATGACGAGAGCGCAACATGAAGGCCCACTGGATTTTTTCACCCGCATCGAATCCTGCTATCCACATGTAGCCGCTGAGGTGCAACCGCTCTTTGAAAATTATATTGCGCTTCGGTATGGAGCAGCTTCTTTAGCCACGCCTGCGAATGCTGAACATCGAACGCTTCTGCGTAAAAAATTACGTCAATTTTTAAGTGCTGTGCGCCGCTTCAAGGCGCGCGCGCCAAACGGCAGCGCTCCATCGTAAATTTACGCGTCTGAAAAACTCAATATGGCATGTCGAGAGATACAATGTAGAGTCTGCTCAATAGCGGCGCAACATAAATGTTGCGGCACCGCGCACCGCACATCACACACCACGCATTAGAAGTTCAATTTTGAGGCCTGCGATGCAAACAATGCCATCCGTAAAAAATCGAATCTCCGCTGATGAGTGGCAAACCCGGATTGACCTCGCCGCCTGCTATCGGCTCGTCGCGCAATACGGCTGGGATGACTTGGTATTCACGCACATCACCGCCAAAATCCCCAACGCCGAAAACCAATTTCTGATCAATCCTTACGGCATGATGTTTGAAGAAATTACCGCATCGAGCCTAGTGAAAATTGATCAAAACGGAACTACCCTTGATACCGATAACCCCTACCCGATCAATCCGGCTGGCTTTGTCATTCACAGCGCAATTCATGCGGCGCGGGCAGACGCTAAATGCGTGCTGCACTGCCATACACCCAACGGGATCGCGGTATCAGCACAAAAAAACGGTCTGCTGCCGATTTCCCAGCAATCCATTTTTGTACTTGCCGGGCTGGCCTATCACGGCTATGAAGGGGTGGCATTAAACGATGATGAAAAGCCCCGTCTGGTGCGTGATTTGGGCGACAAGAATTTTTTAATGTTGCGCAATCATGGCCTGCTGACGGTGGCTGAAACTATTGCGGATGCATTTTTATTTATGTATTTGTTTGAATCAACCTGCATGATTCAGGTGCGTGCGCAAGCGGGTGGTGGCGAGCTAACGCTGGTGTCACAAGCCATTTTGGACGGCGCTAAGGCGCAGGCAAAAGCTGTTACCCGGGGCTTGGGTGGAGGGCTAGCCTGGCCCGGGCTGCTGCGTAAGCTTGACCGCGCCGACGGTTCCTATAAAAACTAGGCATGGCGCACATGAATAATCCTAATTCTGCAAACCGATTTGCATCACTCAAAGAGTTTTATCCTTATTACTTGACCGAGCATAAAAACCTAACCTGCCGCCGCTTGCATTTTGCGGGCAGCAGTCTGGTACTGATCATCATTGGCGTCGCGATTTTTACGCGCAATCCGTACTGGCTATTATTGGCTCTGCTGTCGGGCTATGGCTTTGCCTGGATAGGCCATTTTTTCTTTGAGCATAATCGCCCGGCCACCTTCAAATATCCGTTATACAGCTTCATCAGTGACTGGATCATGTATGGGCAAATCGTGCGTGGCAAAGTCAAAATCTGATGATCCCGAAAGATGCCAACCGGCGCCGTATTTTTCTCATGCGGCACGGCAGCGTGACTTATTTTGATACGGACGGGAAACCGCTGGCACCGGATACCACCCCGCTCAACGCTAATGGCGTGTTGCAGGCCAAAGCGGCAGGCCAATTGTTTGCAGGTCAGCAGGCACACTTTGATCGGGTCATGGTCAGCGGGCTCAAGCGTACCGTCGAAACCGCACACCATGTACTGATTGCAACCGGACAGCAAATTCAATTGCAAATACGGCCTGATCTGGTTGAGCTTAAGGGCGGCCACCTCGGTGCGATTGCCGATGCCGAACTAAAAACCGCATTTCGCGGCGCGTTTGACGGCATGGTAAACGAAGACGCGCGCTTCCTTGGCGGTGAAACGGTTGGTGAGCTGCTGGATCGGGTCATTCCGGAGATCGATCAACTACGTGCTGACCCCGATTGGGATATTGCGCTGTTGGTTCTGCATGGCGGTGTAAATCGTGCCATCTTGTCCTACCTGCTGAGCGGACAGCGCATGATGATTGGTGGTCTGGCACAGGCCCCGGCGTGCATAAACGCGCTGGATGTGGGGGACGCAAAAGGCGATGTAGTGCTGCGCGCCATGAATGTTTCACCAACTGATTATCTGCAAATTGAAACCCGTAAAACCACCATGGAAGCGCTATACGAGCAGTATGAAAAATATCGTAGTCGAATTGAAAAAAAACAAGACAAAGATCAGGATAAAAACAGGAGAGAAAATTGATGTCTGATGCAAAAAAAAACCTAGCGTCAGCCCAAACTGAATCACAGAATTTTGAGCATTTCAAAGGCACTAAACCGGTTTCAACGCAGCATGAATTTGATGTCGCAGCTCTTGCAACATGGCTAAACACTAGCGCTGGCGCGGACTTTGGGGCGATGCACGTCGAACAATTCAAAGGCGGACAGTCTAATCCCACTTTCAAATTAATCACACCTGAACGCACTTATGTGATGCGCGCCAAACCCGGTCCGGCTGCCAAGCTGCTGCCTTCCGCACACATGATTGAGCGCGAGTTCGAAGTCATGACTGGTCTCGCGAAAGCGAATATGCCGGTGCCCAAAACCATTGCACTGTGTACGGATGAAGCGGTGATTGGCCGCGCTTTTTTTGTGATGGAAATGGTTGAAGGCCGGGTTTTGTGGGACCCCTCGTTACCTGGCATGACGCCACCCGAACGTGGTGCTATCTTTAATGAAATGAATGCCGTAATGGCGCGCCTGCATCAGGTTGACTATGCCGCAGTAGGTCTGGGCAACTACGGCAAGCCGGGCAATTATTTTGAGCGCCAGATCAGCCGCTGGATAAAGCAATATCGCGCATCCGAAACCGAGAAAATCGAGGCGATGGATAAGCTGATTGACTGGTTACCCCAGCATATTCCGGCAGGTGAAGAAACCAGCATCGTGCATGGTGATTACCGGCTTGATAATCTAATTCTGCATCCAACCGAGCCGCGGATCCTCGCAATCCTCGACTGGGAGCTTTCCACGCTAGGCCATCCATTGGCCGATTTTGCCTATCATTGCATGACCTGGCATGTGCCGCCGAGCGCATTTCGTGGCTTGGGTGGACTGGATCTGGCAGCGCTCGGTATACCGTCGCAACAGGCCTACATCGCGCAATACTGTGAGCGCACGGGCCGCGCTGACGGTATCGAGAATTTTGAATATTATTTAGCCTACAACATGTTTCGCATGGCAGGCATTTTGCAGGGCATCATGAAGCGTGTGGTGGATGGCACCGCAGCTTCCGAACAGGCCGTAGCGATGGGAAAGGCGACCAAGCCGATTGCCGAGCTGGGCTGGAAAGTGGCGGAGCGACTGATCGGCAATTGAGGTATAGAAAATAGCAATCCTAAAATTATCACTAATCAATTGCCAATAACAAATTACCAACAGCAAACTACATCATCCGCATGGCATAACGATTTTACGAAAGCAGAACCCCATGAATTTTAATTATTCCGAAAAAGTGATCGCACTTCAGCACCAGATGGAAGCCTTTTTCGCTGAGCACATCATGCCCAATGAAAAGCGTTTTCAAGACGATATTGAGGCCAATACCAAAGCAGGTAAACGCTGGACACCGGTGCAATTACTGGATGAATTAAAACCCAAGGCGCAGGCCGCTGGTTTGTGGAATCTATTTATGCCCGGCAAACATGGCGCGGGCTTGACCAATCTTGAGTACGCACCACTGGCCGAAATCACCGGCCGCGTCCACTGGGCACCGGAGGTATTCAATTGTTCCGCACCGGATACCGGCAATATGGAAGTCCTCACCCAATACGGCACGCCAGAGCAGCAAGCAGAATGGCTTGCACCGCTCCTTAGAGGCGAAATTCGCTCCGCCTTCGCCATGACCGAGCCCGAGGTGGCTTCATCTGATGCCACCAATATTGCGACTTTGATTGAGCGCGATGGCAATGACTACGTCGTTAACGGTCGCAAATGGTGGATCTCCGGCGCGGGTGACCCGCGTTGTAAAGTTTATATCGTGATGGGCAAGACTGATCCCCATGCTGGCGTGCACTCACAGCAATCCATGATTCTGGTGCCGTCTGACGCACCGGGCGTCACGGTAGTGCGTCCGCTGCCGGTATTTGGCTACGACGATGCGCCACACGGCCATTGCGAAATCAGATTCGATAATGTGCGCGTGCCCAAAGAAAATATTTTACTGGGCGAAGGGCGTGGTTTTGAAATCGCGCAAGGTCGCTTGGGGCCAGGCCGTATTCATCATTGCATGCGTTTGATTGGCTTATCTGAGCGGGCGCTGCAGCTCATGTGCAAACGGCTGCAGTCACGCACCGCGTTTGGTAAGCCGATCGCTGCGCAATCCGTTTGGAGTGAGCGGATTGCCGAATCACGCTGCATGATCGAGCAAGCCCGCCTGCTGACCTTGAAAGCCGCTTACATGATGGATGTCGCTGGCAATAAGGTCGCTAAAACCGAAATCGCCATGATTAAAATTGTTGCGCCTAACATGGCGCAGCAGGTGATTGATTGGGCAATTCAAGCGCACGGCGGAGCCGGTTTGACTGAAGACTTCCCGCTTGCTTATGCTTACACCTGGGCGCGTATTCTTCGTCTAGCAGATGGGCCGGATGAAGTACATCGCGCTTCATTGGCCAAAATGGAATTCGCTAAATATCTGGTAAAGCCATAACTTTTATCGGACAGACGTGCCTCATTATTTTTCTGGGCACCATTGAAAATAAATGCCCACACCCACAAAAAAATAAACACGAAAATAAACATAAAATATCTCGTATTCCGGAGGAGCAGGTCATGGCAAATTTAGCATCAAATTTGGAGCCAAAATGGTGGCTAAAGCACTATCCGGCCGGTGTTGCACACGATATTGATTTGTCACGCTACTCTTCCCTACCCGCCATGGCCGAAGAAAGTTTTGAAAAATTCCATGATCAAGCAGCCTATACCTGCATGGACAAAACCCTCACCTTCGGCCAGGTCGACGAACTATCACGTGCATTAGCGGCATGGCTGCAATCCACCGGCTTGCAAAAAGGTGCGCGCATCGCGTTGATGATGCCGAATATCCTGCAGTATCCCGTGGCGATCATGGCGGTTCTGCGGGCAGGCTATGTGGTGGTGAATGTAAATCCGCTTTACACTCCGCGCGAGCTGGAGCATCAGTTAAACGACAGTGGTTCCGAAATTATTATCATCCTTGAAAATTTTGCGACAACCCTTGAAGCAGTGTTGCCCAAAACAAAAATCAAGCATGTAGTGCTGGCTTCAATAGGCGATTTATTGGGATTTCCCAACAGCCTGTTGATTAACTTTATAGCGCGGCGTGTCAAAAAAATAGTGCCGAAATTCAGCCTGCGGGGCGCGGCCTGGTTTAACGATGTAGTAAGCGCAGGCCGAAGCTTGCCATTCAACAAGCCGACGCTGGGCCCCGAAGATATTGCCTTCTTGCAGTACACCGGCGGCACTACGGGTGTTTCAAAAGGTGCAGTGCTGGTGCATTCCAATATTTTTGGCAATGTATTGGTGTCGGAAGCATGGCTCGAACCGGCCATGCATGATGCTCATAAAGGCCCGCTTGGCAGCCAGATGATTCTGGTTTGTGCGCTGCCGATGTATCATATTTTTTCACTTGTTTCGTGCATGTGGCTTGGAGTAAAAACGGGCGGCCACAATATTTTGATTCCTAATCCGCGTGATTTGGATAGCATGATCAAAACCATCGGCAAGCATAAATTTAGTGTGCTGCCTGCGGTTAATACCATGTTCAATTCACTGGTCAATCATCCCAGCTTTGCGAATCTTGATTTTTCAGCGATGCGCATTTCTAATGGCGGCGGGATGGCGGTACAGCGTGCAGTTGCTGATAAGTGGCTGTCCCTGACCCATACCCCGATTGTGGAAGGTTATGGGCTTACTGAAACCTCCAGCGGCGCGACCTGCAATGAAGTGATGAATACCACCTACAGTGGGGACGTCGGCATGCCGATGCCCAGCACCGAAATATCCATTCGCGATGATGCCGAGGCTGAAGTGGCATTGGGTATACCAGGCGAAATTTGCATTCGCGGCCCGCAGGTAATGCGCGGCTATTGGCAGCGTCCCGATGAAACCGCCAAGGCAATGACGCAGGATGGATTCTTCAAATCGGGGGACATCGGCATCATGCTGCCGAACGGTCACGTCAAAATTGTGGATCGCAAAAAAGACATGATTCTGGTATCGGGCTTTAATGTATACCCCAATGAAGTTGAAGATGTGGTGGCTTCCTGCCCGGGCGTGATGGAATGCGCGGTGATTGGTGTGCCGGATGAAAAAACCGGCGAATCGGTAAAGCTGTTCGTGGTGAAGAATGATCCCGCGCTGACCAAAGCCGCCATCATGGATTACTGCCGCAAAAATCTGACGGGTTATAAATGTCCGAAGTCGATTATGTTCCGTGATGCATTGCCGAAATCGAATGTCGGAAAAATTTTGCGCCGGGAATTACGGGATCACTAACTGTCTTGCTCAAAATTTTATTAATTTTTTTTTGCCTTTACTAACATACCAGCCCGCTTAATTAGAATTAGCCAGGATTAACCAACATGAATCGCAGAAATTTTATTCAGATCGGCATAGCCAGTGCAGGCGCTGTGAGTGCAATCAGTGGAAAGGAAGCCATGGCCACGGCTAAATTAGGCAATACTCATCACGCGGATGCAACCCTCATTGAGGCTACGGTGGCCGACCTGCAAGCGGCGATGAGTGCTGGCAAGCTCACCGCCAAAGCGCTCACCGCGCAATATCTGGCGCGCATAAAAGCCATTGATAAATCGGGCCCGCGCATCAATGCCATCATTGAATTAAACCCCGATGCACCGGCCATCGCCGCAGCCCTCGACAAAGAGCGTAAAACCAAAGGCGCGCGCGGCCCGCTGCATGGCATTCCGGTGTTACTTAAAGACAATATTGCGACCTTCGATAAAATGCAGACTACCGCTGGTTCATGGGCATTGGTCGGTAGCCAGCCTTCTCGTGATGCTTTCATCGTCACCCAATTGCGTGAAGCCGGTGCCGTTATCCTCGGCAAAACCAATCTGAGCGAGTGGGCCAATATTCGTTCATCGCGTTCAACATCCGGCTGGAGTGGCCGTGGTGGTTTAACTAAAAACCCCTATGCACTTGACCGTAACACCAGCGGCTCCAGCTCAGGCTCCGGTGCCGCTATCGCCGCCAGTCTGGCTGCGGTCGCGGTGGGCACCGAGACCGACGGCTCGATTGTTTCGCCTGCAAACGTAAACGGGCTGGTCGGCTTCAAACCCACGCTGGGGCTGGTCAGCCGCAACGGCATTATTCCGATCGCCCATTCGCAGGACACCGCCGGGCCGATGACGCGCACAGTGGCGGATGCAGCGGTGTTGCTGAGCGTGCTGGCGGGCAGTGATGCACGCGATGCCGCTACTCAGGAAGCCAACGCGCGCAAAGTGGATTACACCCAATTTCTAAAAGTCGATGGTCTCAAAGGTGCGCGTATCGGCGTGGTGCGCCCCAATATTACCAACGCGAATGATCTCGTCGCGAGCGTGATTGAAGAAGCGCTCAAAGTCTTGACCGCACAGGGTGCTGTGCTGATTGATCCGGTTGAGTTACCGAATGCTGGCAAATACGGCCGCACCGAATTTGAAGTGCTGCAATATGAATTAAAAGCGGACATGGCGGCCTACCTGGCCGAATTTGTTCCCCAGTCAAAAATTAAAACCTTGCAGGATATTATTGATTTCAATGACGCCAATCGCACCCGCGAGATGCCCTACTTCAATCAGGAAACATTTCTGCTCGCCGTTAAAAAAGGCGGGCTCGACAGCCAGGAATATATCGACGCCCTCGCCACCAATTTGCGCCTTTCACGCGCAGAGGGCATTGATCAAATCATGAAGCAGCATAGGCTTGATGCCTTGGTCGCGCCGTCCGGTGGGCCCGCGTGGCTGACTGATTTCATCAAAGGCGACAACAGCGGTGGGGGTTTTTCATCGGCAGCGGCCGTGGCAGGCTACCCGCACATTAGCGTGCCCGCTGGCGCTGTCTATGGCCTGCCCGTCGGCATTTCATTTGTCGGGGCAGCCTGGAGTGAGCCGACCTTGATCAAGCTCGCTTACAGCTACGAACAAGCGAGCAGGCAACGCCGCGCACCAACCTTTGTAAAAACCGTAAACCCGCAGATTTAGCTGGTGAATAAAAAGTGCGGAGTAAATGAATGAATATGAATACCACCCCAAGCGAAAGCCAAAGTGTACGAATGCGCGCCAACATTCAGGAGCGCACTGGCAAATCACTTGGCGCATGGATCACCATTGCCCGTGCGCTCGGCACCACCAACCATAGCGATATCGTGGCCTATCTGAAAACCGAAGGCCGCATGAGCCACAGCTATGCCAATCTGGTGGCGCATGAAGCACGCAAGCCCGATGCCGTGGTCGAAGTTGATCCCATCGAAGCCTTGTTTGCGGACGATAAAGCCGCGCTGCGGCCCATCTATAACGCGATCTGCAAAGCGATCAAAACCTTCGGCAAAGATATTGAGTTCGTGCCGAAAAAAGATTGCATTAGCGTGCGCCGAAAAAAACAATTCGCGATCCTCCAGCCCTCCACCGCCACCAGACTCGATATTGGCTTGAGCCTGAAAAATATCGAATTAACCGGCAAACTGGAATTAGCCGGCACCTGGAACGGCATGCTAAGCCATCGCGTGCGCATCACCTCACTCACGGAGTTTGATTTGCATGTAAAGCTATGGCTTGAGCAAGCTTATGATTTAGCGGGCTAGCTTTCTGCAAAATCGGCGAATCAAACACGACTAAGGACGGGCATCTCGGCGGCAAAATGGCTTAAACATCCCGCCAGTTATAGTGATTGTCTCTTTATTAACCGCACCGCTGTTTACGCTCAGTCCAAAAAACCCATGCAGCAAACACACCTTCAATCGCAGCCCCCATGAACGCGCCGACCGCAAATGGCACACGAAACATCACCAGCAAAAAGCCAGCACACGCCAGCATAGACCCGCATGCCCAGTAAATGCGCATACCGTAGATCGTTGCAAATGTCAGGTAGCGACGCCAATGACCAACAACTTCGCAGGAAAAAACCATTCCAGGTGTGCACGCGGAACACCATATACCAGCGGCAGGCATAGCAGCATGAGCACCGTGCCTTCTAGTGCCAGAATTCCCAGCGGATTTCCTGAGTCATGCGCACCCGGACGCCTCAATGCCTTTGCCATTAGCAGCCCGGCTGGATGAATAAATATGCCGCCAATAAATAACGTCATGATGCTGGCATCGGCAGAATTTGTCAGCGCCACCAGCCCCGCACTTAACCACACCCATGCGGACACCAAAACCCCGGGGCCGCCACCAAAATACACATAATGCATGTTGCGTTGAGCATCTGCAATAAGCATGATTCTTCCTGTATTTTAATCGATATGAGATTACATGCTTCGCGTAAAACATGCACAAACCATCAAGCTGACGAAATGTAGCTGAAAATTTTCTTCACAATCGAAAGCCTACAGCGCACTCGCGTCATCAAGCTGATCGCGTGGAACCAGCGCAAGATACTCCGCAAGAGTACCGCGTCCCAGTGGCTTAAACATCGTGGTCACTATATTGATGCAGTCGCCCATCCGAATACCATGGCGCTCACGCACAGCAACATAACCCGCTCTTGTCCAGAAGCGTTCAGCGTGAACATTCCCATTGACAACACCGAGTCGGATCCATTTTGCACCGTTGCCAATTGACCAGTCTTCCAGCCCGCGATATAGGGTTTGCGCATCACCCGTTCCGTGTCGGTTGGTGGCGACAATGAATGTGCCGATATGAAAAACAGACGGCGCTAAAAGATCCGTGATGATATTTATCATGGCAATGAGTGCGCCATTTTCACTCACATAGCCAACCACCCATTTTTTCGTAAAGCGCCAGCCAGCAGGCAATTCGCTCTCTATTTCCTCATGCGCCTCACTTGGTCCAGCGACCTTGCCAGATGTAGCAAGGAAATACGCCGGGTTCTCGTCAAAAAATTTCTGCAGCGCTGGGGATTGATTGAGCGTTAGCTCAACCGTGCGAATGCCAATGATCGGTGAAACAGGGAGTTGGGTGATGTGCATTAAAGCGCTAATGATAAGGATAAAAAAATATATATTAGTGTAGTGCGGCCATAACAATTGAAACCATCACAGACGCAACCAACAACAAGATTGACAGTATCAGTTACGAGCGCTTTCCTGTGAAAATTGCCGTTGCGATAAATAATGCGCAAAACCCGAATCCAAATGAAGCGATACGCAATTTCATGCTGAGGTCGTTTGCTGTAATTGCCACGGCCAACGCAGTTAAAGCCAACAGACCGAAAAAGCCGTAGCGAATCATCTTCCAAATGTATTGTGTTATGAAGGCGCACTTTGGAATGGTGTCACAGCACCGGACACCAGACACTAAGCACCAAACAGAACAAGCCTCATAACAAGAAAAAGCCTCAAACGCCGCGCCCGTGCTAGAGATTTTGTTTCCAGCTTGCCATGCACTTATTTTCTATTACCCATAAACTGGCAATGCACAGATGCGTAGCTGACGAAATGAAACCTGGCGAGGAGACATCGTTTCCGCAAAACGTAAAATTAAAAGCCGATGAAATCGTCGTCTTTTCTGAATGGACTACACATCTCGCCGACATCGCGATAGCGTCAACGTCAACGCAAAAGTAATGGCGGACTCGCGTATTACCAGCATGGCTTCACAGAAGATGCCCTTTAACGGCAAGGGGATGTTCTGAGGTGGATTTAAAAGTTTTTTTGAGCTGTAATTATTTTGTTTGCAAAACATTTTTGCATTGAAATAATTTTCTAAACTTTCAAGCGATTCACAAAACTCTTGCGAAATTTTGCTACTTTTGGCGACACTACCGCCATGCAATATCCCTGGTTTGGATTGCGTTTAAAAAACTCTTGGTGGTATGGCTCTGCTGGATAAAATTGGGCTGCGTCCACTACTTCGGTGACAATCGGTGCATCCCAAATTTTTTCAGTATTCAGGCGCGCAATCATTTCTTCAGCGATGCTGCTTTGCGCGGCGGAGTGAACAAAAATACCGGATCGATATTGTGTGCCTCGGTCAGCACCCTGCTGGTTCAAACTGGTCGGATCGTGAATCGCAAAGAAAATGCCAAGAATATCTGCATAGGAAATAACCGCTGGATCAAATGTCAATTGCACCACTTCAGCGTGGCCGGTATGGCCGCCGCAAATTTGCTCATAGGTCGGATTAACGGTCTGACCGTTGATGTAGCCCGAGGCCACATCGGTCACACCAATCACCTCATCAAATACCGCTTCTGTACACCAAAAGCAGCCGCCACCGAGAGTGGCAGTTTCCAGATTGCTCATGTTATTTCCTTGATAGTTAACACGCAGTAAGTTAATCCACCATGACGGTTTTAAAACAGCTGCGTTATTCAGGTAGAGTCCGTATTTTAAATATATCCAGACTCACTAACACAACCATCACAGCGCTGAATCAATAACCGGCCAGCCCACTGATGCAGACTGGCCGGTAAATGATTCGCTACAAAACGCGATGCGTTGCAGGTAAATGCTTTAAGCAAAATTAGCGGCTACAAAATCCCAGTTAACAATGGCCCAATAATTTTTAAGATAGTTCGGACGGCTGTTGCGATAGTCAATGTAGTACGCGTGTTCCCAAACATCACAGGTCAGAAGCGGGGTCATGCCCTGAGTCAATGGCGTTGCCGCGTTGCTGGTGCTTTCAAGTGAAAGTGTGCCATCGGCTTTTTTGCAAAGCCACGCCCAGCCAGAACCGAAGGTGCCAGCTGCTTTGGCATCAAACTGCTTTTGAAATTCCTCAAACGAACCAAACTGTTTATCAATGGCGGCTGCCAATGCACCGGCAGGTTTGCCGCCGCCTCCTGCTGCCACTGGTTTAAAGCCCATGAAATAAAAGTCGTGGTTCCAAATCTGTGCGGCGTTATTAAATATAGGGCCAGCAGGCGCTTTTTTTACGACCTCTTCGAGCGTCAGATTTTCAAACTCGGTTCCCTTGGCAAAATTGTTGAGGTTGGTCACATAAGTGGCGTGATGCTTGCCGTAATGAAAATCAATAGTTTCGGCTGACACATGCGGGGCCAATGCATCTTTGGCATACGGTAATTGAACTTGGGCGAATACGGTCATGATGACTCCTGTTGGTGGTGTTGGTTTCAAGGTGGAAATAAAAAAGCTTGCGGGAAAAGAACTCACGAAAAAGGGGTTACGAAAAAAATACTAAATAGATGGATATACAGATTGAATTTACAAGCCCAAATCCGGAGATGCCTAAGAAGCCGATGTAGTATTTTCTCAGGAAAATGCTATCAAAAGTTGGACTTCTCAAGTCTTGATGAGTTCATAGGATAAAGCAATGTACTGGGCAATTTTGCCGCTGGCGGTCGGTGAGGTGCTGGTTCCGTCGGCATTTATGTCTTGATCTGCCGATTGAGGATGGCCGTTGCGCTGGCGATCGTAGCCAGCGTCGCAGCTGAACATACTGAGGGTAGTAGCAGGCGAAATGCCGAGCAAAAAAATAGACAGCGCGCGACGTGGCGAACAAATTTATCCATTCTGTATCGCATGTCATGCGCTGGCTCAGCATAATTAAGCTTATTTTTGATGCAAGGGCAACGCCCGTGCAGGTTCGGCGATCAAGGCTATGATTTGTGTACCCAGCGCCGGTACGAGTTGCTGTTCAAACCAAAGATGCTTTTTTAACCACGGCTGATTGCGCGGTGCCGTGTGCGGCAACGGGATAAATTGCGGTGCGTATTCCTGCCGCGCCAGCAATTGATCAAGCCACACGCCGCGCATTCGCGGTGTGGCGGCAAATCACCACCTCCGCCACCGCCTTTACCTTTACCTTTACCTTTACTTTCAGCGCGTCCCGGATAGCAATAGCCCATCGGTATGATCGCGATGTGCGACTCATCGTAAAAAATATCTTTGTCTACACCCATCCATGCGCGTAATCGCTCACCGCTTGGATCATCCCAAGCATGATTAAACCATTTTTGCAATTCGGTCCCAGGGGCCAACTCCTTCATCCAGTGACTCACTGCGACATTCGCCTTGGATAGTCCACGCAGCCATAACCGGTCGATCAGGATACGCGTGCCATCTGTATCAACCGGCGGTTCATAGGCGCGTTTTAGTTTTATATGGCTCGCTACAATCTTGACGCTCGTTGGATAGTTCTTCCTTATCCATTGGATTAAAACTTTTAAATTAAACAGAATCCTAGGGATTCATTCGGGGTAAGTCCGTTCGGCAACACACTAATCTAAAAATTATATGACCGGCATAGACTGCATGCTTTTGTTTAATCCCGCGCGCTCAACACGTCTGCCTCAGTGCGTTTTAAAAGCGTCTTCAATAGCGGTGGCTCGAAGTGTCGCTGCACGGTAATCGCATAAAAATTTTCATACAACTGCGGCACCACGCAGTATTCCTGCAGCTGCCCGCTGCGTAGTTCATCTTGCACCACTACGGTGGGCAAAAGTGCGACGCTATCGGCAGAATCCTGGGTAGCATCGCGTGCCAGTAAACGCAGCATCGCCATATCGTCCACCTCAGCTCTAACGTGGCATTGAATGCCTAGCTGATCACACAACAAATCGAAGCCGGCCCGAATATCGCTGTCGCGGCTGGGCAGCAGTAAAGGTACATCGGCTAATTCTTCAGGAAAACGAAATGTTTTCCCCCGCGACCGTTTTTTACCTACTAGGCTCACCGGTTGACGAGCGATGCGACGGCAGCGCCAGGGATGATTGTCATCAGAATGCACGCGCCGATTAGAGAGCACGAGGTCAATACCGTGAATGGAAAGGCGCGTCAGCAACTCATCAAGGCTACCCGACTGGAGCACCAGCGTGACATCAGGAAGGGCCAGCAATGGCTTGATGAAATTTTCTTGGAAATTACGCGACAATGTCGCGACCGCGCCGATACGCAGCATCTGGCGTTCACGCTTGGTGCCGGGTGTTGCCGAACTACTGCGTTTACCATCACGCATTAGAGAGGTGAGCTCATTGCCGGTATCAAAAATGGTATCGGCATAGGTCAGCGCGACGCGCCCGGCCTCGGTTAGCTGCAGCGCACGCCCAACCCGTCTAAATAAGGTTTGACCAAGCTGGTCTTCAAGCTGCTTGATTTGCGTAGATAGTGCGGATTGCGAAACATGCAACTGCGCCGCCGCCCGCGTCAGATTGCCTTCCTTGGCAACTGCCCAGAAGTAATGCAGATGGTGATAATTTAAGCGCGACATAAGCTGACCTATAGATGATTGGGCTAAAAAAATAAAAAATTTGGGCTGAATGGCGTTATTAAATCAATCCTGCTATTCATCTATTTTTATGAACAAAACGTAGTGTTATATGAATTTTACAGAATTATTAAAATTGCGCATAGTGTTGTTATCAAAATTAATTTTGGAGAATCCAGGTGAATTCTTTTATGCACGACTTAACCTCAGCCCGCGCCGCGCTGTTGTATGCGATCCCGCTGCTGTATCTGCTGGCCGCGATTATCCCGACACTCATACCGGCGGCATCATTGAACCCGCTTGCACCCGCACTGGCGAGATGCTGGAGTTGGGCGCGGCGAGTGACCGGCTTGTGCGTTCTACTAGCGTTTATATCAATGCTGTGGCTGGCCATGAGTGGGCCTTCAATCTGGCCGGGCGTGACATGGTTACCGCTGGGTGAATGGGGCGCACTAACCTCAGGCATTCGTTCAGATGCACTGAGTTGCATCGTGCTGCTGCTGGTGGCTTTTATCGGCTGGATAATTGTTGGTTATTCGCAAACCTATCTTGCCGGTGAGCCCAGGCAGGCGGGTTATATACGCGCACTGCTGCTCACGTTGGCCGCCGTCAGCGTGGTGATTATCACCAACAATCTGCTGATGCTGGCGCTTGCGTGGCTGGCAACTAGCCTCGCGCTGCATCAGTTGCTGATGTTTTACAGTGATCGGCGTCCCGCACAAATCGCTGCTCACAAAAAGTTTCTGGCCAGCCGCCTGGCTGATATTTGTATTTTTTCGGCCATCGCATTAATCGGCGTAAGCCTCGGAACACTGGAGATTAGCGAAGTCTTGACGCGGGTAACCGCATTGTCGACATCAACCTTACCTGCCGCATTGCAAATTGCAGCAGCGTTAATCGCACTCACGGCGCTGCTTAAATGTGCTCAGTTGCCGTTGCATGGCTGGCTGATTCAGGTGATGGAAGCACCGACGCCCGTCTCGGCCCTGCTGCATGCAGGCGTCGTCAATCTAGGCGGCTTTGTGCTGATCCGGCTTGCCGTGCTGATCAGTGAGGCGCCGCTCGCACAAACCCTGCTGGTGGTCGTGGGCTCAATCACCGCCGTTGTCGCCGCACTGGTGATGATGACGCGTATCAGTATTAAGGTCATGCTCGCATGGTCGACCTGTGCGCAGATGGGCTTCATGTTGATGCAATGTGGTCTGGGTGCGTATGAAATGGCGTTGCTGCATTTGGTTGCTCACTCGCTTTACAAAGCTCATGCGTTTCTGGGAGCAGGCGGCGCGGTGGAGCAGGCACGGCTGCGGCAAATGACATCGACAACGCCTGCCAGTAGTTTGGGCGTCTCACTACTGAGCGCCATCGCCGGGCTGGGCATGGTAGCCGCCGCCGCTTATGTCTGGAATATTCAGCCTTTTGTAGTGCCTACGTCACCGACATTGCTTGTCCTCGCCGCTATTGTGAGTCTGGCGTTAACGATGTTGATAGCGCCGTTATTGACCGTGCGCAATAGCACTTCCAGCTTATTCAATTGGGGCGCACTGGTTTTATTGGCGAGCACGTTTAGCGTGGCACTCGCCTACTTCGGCCTGCATTATGTGTTCAGCATGCTGGTTGATTTGCCGCTTCATGCGGGGGCGACGCCTGTTGCGTATGGCTTAATTATTTTTACACTGGTTTGTTTTGCGCTGCTGTTTTTAGTCCAAAGCCTGATTCGTACGAACCCGGCAGGCAAAGTGGCGCGTCTCCTCTATCCGTGGTTCTACAACGGGCTATATCTGGATCCACTATTTACCCGCATTACTTTTCAGGTATGGCCCATTAAGGCGCCGAATGCCGACAAAAACAAAACTGGAAATATTAAAAATAACCCGCCATCAGGAGTAACGCAATGAACGCTGATGCCGATAAAAAATCAGTGACCAACACTGCATCCGGGCTCATCTTGGCAACGCTTGATCAAAGCATCGCCAACGCCTGCAAACGGATTGCGCCCACCTGGCCGCTGGATCAATTTATTGCGGTGAATCCATACTGGGGATTTTATAATCAGCCGATCAAACGCGCTGCCGCCCAGCTTGCCAATCTATCTGGCACCTCATTGACCATGCCGCACAGCTACTATCGCGAGTGCTGGCAAGCCGGTCAGTTACAACGCTCAGATCTACAGGCAGCCATCGATTCATCAGATACGCTGTGCAATATTGATGCGCTCATCAATGAGTTGGATGCGCCAGGCATTAAAGCTGCAGCTGACATTTCTCGAGTCGCGTTGATGACTGAGCTCATCGATGCTCATCGCGATCTGCAACATAAAATGGCTTGGGGCGATTTTGTGACGCACCAAATCAGCCAGTATTGCGCCGCGCATTTTGATCAACACCAGGCAAGCTGGGCACCCGACCGCAGCGCCAGCCTGTATGCCGATTGGCGGGCTCAGGCCGTAAACGATTTCAGTCCTATGCTGCTGATGGGCCTGCCCCTGTCCGGGGCCAAGGTGAGCCATTTACCATCAAAGCCACGCGAGTTGATCGTGGCCGCTACCCTTGCATTGGGCATACCTGCATCAGGCTGCGAGGATTACTACACGGCGTTGTTGCTGAGCATCAATGGTTGGGCATCCTGGTGCGCTTACGAGCGCTGGCAAGCCGGGCTCGTCGGTGAGGTAAACAGCACAGATGATTCCATTGTTCATTTGCTAGCGATCAGGCTGGCGTGGGAATGGCTATTGCATGACTTTAATCATCCAGAACGTGGCGCGATGCAGACGAAGTGGCTCGCTGCATGGCGCAATCATGCATCGCTATTAGCGCAAGCTGAATCCGCGCAAAACCATGGCTGGCTGCTGCAACAAGCGCTCGAAATCGCCTATCAAAAACCATTATGCCAAGCGCTGTTGCAGGCGCCGCCAACGCCGACTGCCACCGCGTTAACAGTTGAATCAACGGCTGAACCTACAGCCGTGCAAGTCCTATTTTGTATTGATGTGCGCTCTGAAGTATTCCGTCGCGCACTTGAAGCCGCCAGCACGCAAATACAGACCGTGGGCTTCGCCGGGTTTTTCGGCCTGCCGATTGCTTACGCGCCCATTGGCACCGCCATGACGCGACCCCAGTTGCCCGGATTGTTATCGCCTGCAAGCACGATTACTGATGAAGCTATTGACGAACATAACGCGCCCTCGTTAGGTGACGTCATCGCGCGCCGTCGCCAGCAAAATCTGCAATGGCGTCAGCAATGGCAAAACTTCCGCACCACCGCCAATTCTGGTTTTACGTTTGTTGAGTCGCTCGGCTTGTTGTACGCGGGCAAGTTGTTAAAAAGCAATCTTGCCAGTCAGGGCACCACACCTGCGGTAGAACAAAAAGGGTTATCACGCGCTGATTTTGGCACCCTGCGGCCACGCTTTGCAGCGACCAGCAACGCTACAGAAATCGCGCAGCGTGGCGAGATGGCTGCCGGTATTTTAGGCGCCATGGGACTGACTAAAAACTTCGCACGTCTGGTATTACTGGCCGGACATGGCAGCCAAAGCGCGAATAATCCCCACGCTGCCGGGCTCGATTGCGGTGCGTGCGGCGGGCAAACAGGCGAGGTTAATGCCCGCGCACTAGCAGCATTATTAAACGATGAAGCAATCCGACAATGCTTGCAAGCAAGCGGTATCCACGTTCCTGACAGCACCTGCTTTATCAGTGGTCTGCACAACACCACCACCGATGAGATTCATTTGTACGATCTTGATTTGCTGCCGCCTAGCCATGCGCGGGACCTTGCACAACTCCGGCAATGGCTGATCACTGCGGGCCAACGTGCACGCAGAGAGCGCGCCGCCGCACTGGGTTTACACGCTATAAGCCATGACGCCACTGCCGTTGAATACGCTGTCAAAACTCGCGCCAATGATTGGGCGCAGGTGCGTCCCGAATGGGCGCTGGCCAATAACGCCGCCTTCATCGTCGCCCCACGGGCGCGGAGCAAACATATCAACCTGGCCGGCCGATCTTTTCTACACGACTACGATTGGCAACAAGACGCAAACTTAAGCGTACTCGAACTAATCATGACCGCGCCGATGATCGTCACCAACTGGATCAACCTGCAGTACTACGCCTCCACCGTCGATAACCGCCGCTATGGCAGTGGCAACAAAGTGCTGCACAACGTCGTCGGCGGAAGGCTTGGTGTTTTTGAAGGCAACGGTGGCGATTTACGCATTGGCCTGCCATGGCAATCCCTGCACGATGGCGAAGTATTGCGTCACACACCGCTGCGTTTAAGCGTGTTCATCGAAGCCCCCGAAGCGAGTCTCAACACCATTATTGCCAAGCATGAAATGGTCCGGCAATTACTAGATCATGAGTGGCTATATTTGTTCAGGATTGATGCGGACAGTAATAGCATTAGCCGTTACTGTGATGGACTTTGGCAGCCCTTTGCCTGAACGCGTAGTTTGAGCGCATAGCCTGAACTTATAGCCTTATCGCGTATCCTGTCCCGGGCAATTTATTTTATAAACCCCAGCACTGGTGCGGACTTCCAAGCCCTTTTGGCCCACCGTCAAGGATAGACGGCTATTTTAATTATTCCGGCACCACGCCAATCCGCATCACCGGATAAAGATTCAATCGTTCGTCCCACGATGCGTGCCGCTGCGCAAAAAAATCCAGTCGGGCAGCTGAGCTATTGGCGAAAGCGGGATCAGTGGCGAGTTTATGTTTAAATGCGGCGGCGAGTGCGAAATCACCGGCGAGCTGTTCACGCGCGACCTCTTCAGCGACATAAGCTTCCATGTACTCTTTGCGTTCAAATGCGTTGTTAAATTTACCCCATGCAACGAAAGAATCAGGTGCCATTGGCTCAAGCAGCGACATCACCAGCATTGATTTCGGTTGGGCGATGGGAATGAATAGGCTGCCTATATTGACGTCACGCGATTCCGCCTTCCAGTTGCCCTGCAGCGCCAGTGTTTGATGGCCTTCATTTGATTTAAGCGCCAGGGTTACCTTATCGGCACGAAAGGTTTCTAGGGCGGTCGTCAACATCGGTTGGGTGAGCTTGCGAAATATAATGCCGTGTAGCGCTAATTTTTCAGCGACCCAAACGGCATGTGCGGCAGGCACGATGTAGCCACCACGCGGGGCTACCACGGTGATATCCGGCTGCACATCATCGCGCACTGACAGCTTCCATATCTGCGGCTTGGTGTCGTCATAGCGCGTCATCACAGCACCGGATACTTCAGACATAGTACGGGTGTATTCGTAGCCACGGAAATCAATGGTGCGGGCTTTATCGGTGGCTTTATAACTAAGTGCTACAGATGCACCGGCGATCCTGGCGGCGCGCGCATCGGCCTCGCGTGCTGTTGCCAACCACTCCGTACCATGTGCGGCCATTTGCGACAATACGGAGATCACCGTATTGCGGGTAATGCGCACCCGTGTCGCATAGTCTTTCCATGAATGCGTTTCCACGAGCATGCCGAAACGGTTGCGGGTGAAAAAATAGCCGGTGGAAAAACGTGGCGGAGAAACGCTACCGATGAAGCCGGATGCAGGGTCATCATCAACCACAAATGAAGGATAAAACGGTAACGGCAGTGAACCCTGCAAAGTAAGATCACCGATCACCGCATCACGAAATGTTAACCCCGCATTGCGCAGTCCTCGCAGCGCTATGCCGTCCGCATAAATCGGTTCAACCATGACGGCAATATCATGCTCGAACTTGGCACCATCGGTCACGTGCAAATCAATGTAGGCCAGCGGGTCCCAATCGTTTATCAGCCGCAGCATGGCCTGCATTTCGGGTGTGTCTGCTTTGGCGTAATCGCGATTCAGGTTGAAATTTTGCGCAGTGGTGCGCCAGCCCATTTCTTCCGGCCCGCGTTGATTGGGGCGATTCCATTTACCAAACCGCTCATGGCCGTCAATATTAAATACCGGCACGAATATCAATACCTGTTTATCCAGTGCACCTTTTGCGGCGCGGTTATTCAGCACTTCATGCAAAGCCTTGAAGCCCGCGTCCTTGCCATCAATCTCGCCCGCATGGATGCCACCCTGAACCAGCAGTACAGGGATATTAAGCTGGCGCGCCTTGATCGCAGTAAAAGCACCGGTACGCGTCGCAATTAGGGCCATCATCGGTCGCCCTTCGGGAGTCAGACCAAATCGTATACAGCGCACGACTTGGGGATACGCTTTTTGATAGGCGGCACAAAGTCTTATCACCTCATCATAGCGACCGGTTGTTTGGAAGCCTGATTTTTCAGCGGTGGTGCTGAGCGGGTTAGTGTTATTAGTACCGGTAGCACTGGCAGTGCAACAGTGAGCGAATAGAACTACAGAAAAAACTGCAGCGATAAGACGAATCATTAAATAAACCCAACAAAAATAAAATTAAACGGGTTGCGCAGAATGGTTGCGCACACGGTTGCTTAAGCGCTTGATCTGGCGATCATGAAATCGCGAAAAAAACAGCAGCGCCAGTACCGCACCAATCAATGCAAACAACATATCTGACTGCGTATCCCAAGGGTCGCCTTGCGTACCTAAAAATTCATCTGCGCCCTGCCCTAACGCTACCGCAGCACCCCATTCGATCAGCTCATAGCTTGCGCTAATCATCATCACCACGCAGATCGCCAGGAATGAAATCATCTTTTTACCGCGAACACATTCACGACGAATAAAAATTTCGCGCGCAACCAACGCCGGTACAAAGCCCTGAAATAAATGACCGATTTTGTCGTAAGGGTTACGGGTCAGGTGGAACAAGTCAGCGATTTGAAATCCGAGCGGCACACGCGCATAACTGTAAGCACCGCCCGCTATCAGCACCACCGCGTGCAAAAAAATACAAACATAGAGCAGGTCCGTTAATGGAAATTTTCGATAGCTGAACCACATGATCGGCATCGCGATCAGGATTGGGAAAACTTCCATTATCCAGGTGATACGGTCATAAGGATGCCAGCCAGAATATGCTAGCAGTAAGATTAAGGCAATGTTGACGGCAATTAGAACCGTGGAACGCTGTATGTGCATGCTGACCTAATTTATCTAAGTAACTATTGCCGCACCCGCAGCATTGGGAACAACAGAACCTGCATGAACAGTAGTCACAACGGGCCCCACATCCATACCGTCATAACTGCCAATGTGATGTTGTTTAGCAAAAGCAGAAAGCTGCTGATTTCTGGCATGTAATGATTGCACTGAATGAATCTCCGTTTTTTCAACATGCAGAAAAAAGGTTGAAGCTGTTTGATTCGCATCACCTGCGTTAGTGAAGACATCAACGAAGCGATACCCTTGCGTTTCCAGCGCGAGCACTAACTCCTGTAATTTAGCTTCAGAGTCATCTTTAAAGAAATAGCCCCACAGCATTGCACCATCAATATTCCACGGGGCGTCGCGGCGAATGTCGTTAAACATGGTTTCAAGTGCTTCGATTGAGATCATGAGGGCTTAATTTGCAGCAATGATGTGTTAGATAAATATACCATGCGTACTTACCATCGCTGCGAAGTCAAATTGATCGAGGCAGCTGGTGACAACTTATCCGCAGTTGCAAACCAACACAGCCAATCCCCTCAGGTGAATAAAAGAGCGCCTTTAACCTTCAACTAAAAGTTAACAGAATCAGTTTCAGATGTTTGAAGGGTCAAGAACCTGGCTGGGATGGCACAGGGCTTGAGAAGGCGCTCGGCCCGACTGCGTTCAAACGCGCTGATACGGAATAAACTCGGTGTGTTGGGCCGGAATAAAGTCAGCGTGATTGAGTTAACCATGGGTTTTCAGCGGCCGCGCGCGTTTGCCACCTTGACCATCACCCGATAGATTCTGGATTCATGAAAAAGGGCACCAAAAATCATACTGGTGCCCTTCTCATTTTCATCCAATTAAATAAATTAAATAAATTAAATAAATTAAATAAATTAAATTAAATAAATTAATTAAAAAAACTAAACCAACAATTATTTAAATGCATAAGAAAAATTCATCCCAATCGTACGCGGCTCAGCGTAAATTGGACGGGCGCCAGTGATGCCAATTGGCTGATTGGATAGCTCCGGACGAATATCACGCAAGTTTGCAATCCACAAGCTGGCATCCCATGCGCCCATACCTAGGCCAGCGCTGGCGTTCATCATTGTGTACGAAGGATAGCTGCGGGGTGGCGGTAACAGGCGGCTCGAATTGTCCGAATCCTGCCGATCGCTCTGGATTGCACCGACATAGCGTCCACTCAAGCTAGCCCAAGTGTAGAGACCATTTTCGAGCGTATTGCTGAACCGGGTACCCAGGTTATGTTTCCAGAGCGGAGCGCCGCCCAGCAAGTCGCCACTGAACCAGGTTCTACAGCCTGTCGTCGTGACCGCATACAAACAATGCGTTTTGGTGGCAACAAACTCACCGCGACTCTTCGCTGCAGAATAGTTAATCGTGAAATACTGCCCCAGGTTGTAACGCGCGGCGAATTCAAAACCTTTCGTGCGGGCATCCGGGCCGTTGGTGGTGCCGTTAATGGGGAAGCCATTTTCAACCGTTTGTGAACGATAGGTTTGCGGATTTTTCCAATCGATCTGATAAACGTTAGTTTGAATAAACAATTGGCGATCCAACATGAACCCTTTCAAACCGAGTTCTATATTGTTGGTCGAGTCAGGCCCATAATTCCTACCTACTTCTGTCACTGTATTGGTACGGTAGTCTTTGTAACCGTTGGTACCGCCACGGCGGAAGCCTTGCGAAAGCGTCAGGTATGTCAAGAAATCCGCGGTAATCTGATAAGAAGTGTTGAACTTGTAGTAAGCCTTGCCGCTACCACTGACTGAATTGCTGCGGTTCACGCTTACCAAATCATAGGTGTAATCCTTGACTTTGGCGCTGCCGACATCGGAATAATTGAATACGCGAGCACCAACCGACGCCTGCCATTTGTCAGTGAATTTATAACCTAACTCACCAAAAATCGCCGTCTCTTTGTATTTGCTGCCAAGGTCTTCGTTATAGCCTTCATCCAACGCGGCACCTTTCGCAGCTTGGCGGGCACGTGAAAAACCGTTGTAGGCCTCTAAGCCGGGCAACCATTCAGAAAACTTGAGGTTGCGTTGCTGTTTAGTGGTGAAAAATCCCGCGATCCAGTTAAGCGGGCCGCTACCGTTTGAAGTCAAGCGGGTTTCGTTGCTGATGCCGCGATAGACGTTATCAAAAGTCATGTACGCAGAACGTCCGCTGGAAATATCGGCGCCGGAATCACAATCTGGCACGTCACAAATGCTGTAGTAAAACAAATGCCCTTTGTCGGTGTAATCAGCCTGCCCGGTGCGCTTGTCTTCAAATAGCGATGTGTTGGAATGCAATTTGGCAAAGCCTAAATTAAAATCTAAATCTAGTGTTTCCATCGCAAACTTACGGCGTGAGAACTCGTCGTAGCGTGCCAGCACGGTGTGATCGTTTACGGCAAATGGCGTCTTATAAGCACTATTATATTTTTGTCCTACGCACGAGCTGTTACCGCCGCCTGTTGAAACGCTGGTTGAACCGGGGTTGCCGGGCCCGCAAAATGGGCCATAAAAATTATCATTCCAAACAGCCAACGCTCCTGCGGGGTTGGTTGAATTCGCAATGCCCAGTGGCAACAGCGTTGTGCCGTTAGTGCCGTGCGCCAACTGGTCTTGCTCGGTGTGGGCAAAGGTGACAGAAAAATCACTGTTCACTTTCCACAGCACCGAGATACGCCCGCCATCGACTTTTTGCCAATCATCGCGTTTGTATAAATTGGTGCTTGGGTCCGGCTTCGTGACCCATGTACCGGTGCCATTGTTCACGTTCCATGGCGGGTTGGAAAGACGGTCTGTGTAGCCTTTTTCGTCGAGCTTGGCGGCAGAAATGCGCAATGCAACAGTCTCGCCTAAGGGCATGTTTATAACTACATCAGTATCGTTACTCAAGCCACCATTTTTAGTTTGATAGAACCCGGTATTAACCTTGGCTTCGTATTTGCCGATAATGGGCTGATTAGTAATATAGCGAATCGCGCCGCCCAAACTACCCGCACCGTAAAGGGTGCCCTGCGGGCCCAGCAATTGTTCGACACGGCTAATATCTTTAATGCGATAACCTATGAAAGGCAGCGGTGTATCGTCAAGGTAATAAGCAAGTGTTGAGCGAACGAATTGCTCCAGATTATTGGCGTTCACGGGTGAAACGTTCAGCCCACGCACCGTTACAGAATCGGTAAACCGGGCACTGTTACCGGGCGCGCTGATGCTAACGCTTTGCTGAATGAGTTTTTTGGCATCAGTAATGTTTTCGTCGCGCAATGTTTCCTGCGAGATGGCGGTAATGTTATAGGGAACTGATGAAGCAGCCTGCTCGCGTCGCCCACTCGTCACAATAATTTGTTCGATGGATTGAACCGAGTCTGATCTTTTCTTGGCTTCTTCGGCTTTTTTGGCGTCAGCTACTTTTTTGGCCGCATCAATTTCAGCTTGGGTCGCCGGTGCGACCGCAGCTTGGGCGGCCACATAGGTCGGCACTGTTAGAACAAAGAGTGCCAATGATACGGCGGTGGCAATGCGCGTTTTTGGTTGGTTCATGTTGGTTCCCTTTAACAAGTATTGAATCAAAAAATTTAAGTGGGTAGTTTCATTTTTATTGTTAACAAATTTAGCAAATAATATAGGCGAAATATGCAGAAAACGACGCGAATTCAAGGCCTTCCATCGCCATTCGCAGGCTACTTTGTCGCATGCAAACGCGCTGCGGAATAATGGACGCCAACCTGGGCCACGGCGATATTTGGAACAACCTACTACCGTCTATCTTCAACCGCTTTATAAATCATGATTTTGACTGGCTCTGCAAAAAATTGAGGAGCATGCTGTTGACGTTATCAACTTTTTTATTGACTTTATTAGAATTTTTAGTTCACTCTGACAACAATACCAATAAAATACCAATTTTATCACTATGAGGCCAATTTTATAAAAATGCAATGATTTTCGCTTCAAAAAGGAGGTCTGTATGAAACACGCAACGGTTGGCATCAAACGACAATTTAGTATGCGTTATTGTCTGTCGCCCTTAGTGGGAAATCGGAAACGCTCGCGAATGAGCCCGATTTAATTTGTAGATACGGCCGCAGCTCCACAACTTTTTGAGCTAACGCCCTTTTTTGGAAAAAGTTGAAATTTAAGCGTTCCTGATGGCGCTAGTGCGCCAGCGGTCTCTCTTCGTCCGCGCACCAGCAGGCTGGGGGCTTAAAATTCGGATGCCGTGGATCAGCATGGCGGGAGTTTACATCTGCTAACTGCCTTTTTTGTATTTGCCAAAGATGTCGTAGTGAAATCCATCGCTATGGCGCGAAATCCTTGAGAGCGCTTTAATTGCAAGGGTTTTAGTCACAATTGCCTGTCAATGAATCGGGCTACTTACATATCGGGCGCGCCTTGTTGAAAGGCAATCGCTGGTATCGCTAACTAAAAAAAAGCGCGGTGCATAGGCTAAGCGGCCTTTAGTTTCTGGCCGCAATCGCCACAAAAAATATTTTTTGTTTCGACGCCGCTACCGCAAGCGGGGCATTGGATCAATAGGGTCGCGCCAGTCTGCGCGGTTTGTGGTGTTGCAGTTTGTTGTAACTGTGATGTCAGTTTTTTCAATGTTTCCGGA
>JANYDB010000093.1 GCA_025359985.1 Burkholderiales bacterium
CTTGGCTTCTTTCACGTCTCTGGACTCAGCTCGCGCTGATGTAGCCGTAAGTGCTGTGAACACTGTCAGCCCCGTCATACACGCCGCCGCGACGAGAAGCGTACTGGCCATGAATGTTTGCGCCGTTTTCATGCTCAGCGCGGCTATCGGGGCAACACAGTTGCGGTATCTATCATTCGTGTCGCACGCCGCAGCTCAGCCAATACTGCTTCAGCACGATCCGCGGGCACTTTTAAGGTATAGACCCCCAACGCTCCGGGGCCGCTCACCTTCTCCGCCCCGACCTTAGTCAGCAAGTCTTGAATCTGCGCCTCGCTGACACCGACCCGGAAGGTCGCCTGAATCATGACCTGACGCGCAGTAGCTGTTCCCGGTGCAGTAGAACCCAGTGGTCGCAGGGTATCGCTTTTTTCAAATTCATTCATGTGCAAAAACAGAATACCCACCTGCACCACGGCCAGCGTCGCCGCCATTGCCATCACCGGTTTGTACCAGCGCTGCAAGCCACTCGACAATGCAGGTTTAGCGGATTGCCGGGTAGGCAAATGCGTGAGCTTGCCGGTTTCTTCCGCACGCACCATCGCCATCAAGCGATCAAGCCCAGCTTGTCTGTCCACCAGCGCCACCTCAGGCGATTCGCTGCGAACCTGATGCTGCAGACTCTGCATCCAGGCAAGGTCAGCGCGGCAGTCTGCATCGGCCGCAAGCCATAGATCCATTTTGCGACAATCATCGTCGCGCAACGTGCCGTTCACATACCACGGCAGCCATTCTAGAAAACGGTTTTGTGATTCAAGCGGTAACATAGCGTCGTTCATGATAAATCTCCATGCCCACATGCATCCAGGCACGCGCGCAGTTTACGCCGGGCATGAAACAAGCGGGTCTTGACAGTGTTATGCGGACAATCCTGCAAACGGGCAATATCTTCCAAAGCAAACTCCTGATAAAACACCAGATGCAAACATTCGCGCTGCACTGGCGGTAATTCCTTAATACAATTGTGTAGCGCTGCCGAACGTTGAGCCTGCACAACTCGTTCAACTCCCGCCATTTCTGCGGAAGCAATCTCCAAATGTTCATCCGACATCTCCTCAAGCCAAGGTTTGCCCTGCTGAAGCTTGCGCAGTTTATCAAGCGCTTTATGCCGCGCAATCCCCAAAATCCAGGTTGAAGCCTGTGATTCATTGGCGTATCGCGAGGCATGTGTCCAGACCTCAAACAATGTTTCCTGCATGACCTCCTCCGCCAGCCCGGCATCACCCAGACGCTGCATGGCAAAGGCCACAATACGGTGATGCATGGCACGGTAAAGCTCATTCAATGCCTCCTCGTCCCTGGCTACGATTCTTTTAATCAGCTTTTCCATATTGACCGCAACCGACACGACTAAAAGCCGTCATTGATCTTTAGTTCTTGTGCTTGAGTCGTACCGACCGGCAGGCAGGTTCAAACGATATGGGGCGGCGAGATCAGGCTGGTCTTAAGTGCTGAGAGCGGCGATAACCAAAATCGATCAAGCGCTCAACAGAAATTACTATCAAAAAACCCCAGCACTGGCGAGGCTTTCAAAGCAAAAACGCCTCAAATTACCCGTCTATGCTAGAGTTTTAAAATATGTGAACTTCCCGAAACTAAAAATGAGAGTGCGGTTGATGATGCTCACGTTTAAAAACATTATCACCACCTTCCTCGGCGAAGCTTGGCTTCATCAGGCGCACGTCCAGGACCCAAGTTAGCGGTCATGAATGTGCCACAAACTTGAGCCCCTAACATGCGCGAAGCACTAACCTGAGAAGGCTATTTCCCTTGGTCCCAAACATAGCGGGAACTGCCGGGAACTGCTTTTCCGGTGAAGATTAGCCTGTAAAACACCGGGCATCGCCGCCGAACTATTTTTTGCTTGCGCGGTATTTAATCAGGCAATCGGCCTGCTTGAATGCGTCACCCACCGCCGGACATGCATCAACCATTTTCTGGTTGTCGACACACCAAGATGGCGGCGGCGGCGCATTGGTGCAGGTTTGCTTTTGGCCGGGAAGGATAGCGTCGATACCCGTATTCGCCTTGCATGTAGGCGGCTGATTGCGGCAGTTAGAATGTGACGACGCGTCGAACGTAAAATAAGGCGGCGCCTTGGGCAGCTTGGCGCCGATGCAAGAGTTGATGCCTTTTCCCTTGTGGCTGGCCCTGCATTCTTCGGCAATGCGCGGATAGGCGGCATTGATTTCGATGCAGGCTTTTTTGAGACCGGCATCAGCCAGACTACGGCAATCGTGCAATGGGCCGGCATCGGTTGAAAGCGATGCGCCGATATTCAAATTGGGGTACGGGAGTTTGGCGCGCACGCAGTCGTAATCGTGAACCACGCCGCAGCCTTTACCGCGTCGTGCGCAACTTGGGGCTATGGCCGAATAAGCCTTATTGTTCGCATGGCACTGCTGGCGATTTTCCTCGGTGCCGATGGACGCGCAATCATCAAACAGGACTGCATTGGGATCGGGTGCCGGAAATGGTCCGCAGCGATCAGCAACGGGAACGCGCAGCAGCGGGAACGGGAGCTTGGATTCTACACAGGCGGGCTCAGGACGGGTGCCGCCGCCTTTTCCTTTCGTCATACAGCTCTGCTGTAACGCCGGATAGGCTTTATTGTTGGCGCCGCACTGTTGGCGTTGATCAGCTTCACTAAAGCGCGCGCAATCGGCCCAGGGGCCACTGTCATTTTGTGCGGATGCCGGTAATACCAGAACAGCGGCGACGAAAAAAATCATGAATGATGAAACTGAACGCAACCGAATGGCGGCGCGAATGACGGTGAGTAGCGTGTGCATTTTTATTCTCCCTGTTGTATATGCAGTATAGGCGCATGGCGCACGATAGCTTCTGCATTGGCTTTTTTTGTTTGCTTATCAGCAGGCATAGTTTACCCATACTATGCGTGGGGAACTACAAACAGGCATGATGATGCCGCGTTTTTTATGTGAAACAGAAAGGCGGGCAGAGCGTGATTGCGCCATCGTCTCGAAAATCGGATTTAATCGGCGAAGGGCAACACACGAGCAAGGCCGAAAATGATCGACGTAGCGGCACCATCAAGAGCGAGCTTGAGCCGTTGGCGCGCAACGCGTTTGCTGCATATAAAGCAGGCCGGATGATGGAGTATCGCGACATGGCGTGCCTGCGCGGTCTGAGCAGCTACAGCAAAGAGATTCGCTAGCGCCGTGTGTCGACGAACGGCTACCCTGTTTTTATCGCTGGCGGTGGTGATGATAATGGCGGCGAATCATATTGCCGCCGCCGAGGAAATCGCCACGCGCATTATTGATGACTTCACCATCACGGATAAATTTCCATCCAAAGACGGTGCGCCGCGCCTCTCCAAAGAGCTTGACAGCAAGCCTGAGTGGGGTCCGGTTTGGATGCTCTTAACTATACGGTATACGGTTGAAGTTATCGATCCTTCCAAAGATGGCCTCACGGCTTTTAATGTGATACCGGACGAATACGTTAAATACCGCGCGGCGGTCAAAGCCGAGCTGCAGAAAGTAGAAAATTGGCGGCAACTGATTGTCAAAAAATCGTTTGTGCTCACCGCAAAAGATTACGGACTCATCGACATCTAGACGCAAAATATTGAAAACATGCGGCCGATTTCGCTGCAGGTGGTTGTGGGACAAAGCAGCATCCCTGACGATTTAAACCAATACATCGAGGCGCGAAATGGCAGCTGGCTTTATCGCTATCGGCAGTTTTTTTATATCGTCGGCGCGATCCTGCTGACGGGTTTTCTGGCGCGGCGCTATTTGGCCAAGGCATGAAAGCTATTGCGGGTAAATTTATACACCGCATACGAAGCTTCGCCAAGTGACCTGCCGTTTCGCACCATTTCGCACCATTTCGTTTTTCCCTGAACGGAAATTGGGCGCGGATGCTTTGCAAGCAGAATTAGAACTGCACTAATAAATTATGTAAAGCGTGAGTCTGGATGACAGGCTGTGCTGAAATTGTAGACCGCCATTCAACAAATATCTTGGAGCAAAAATGCTTTAAAACACCCGCCAATGCTAGACTTTGCCAACTCTTAGAACCGAAGCGCCGAAGCACCACGGCGAACCGCCCAGCGCAGTCTGGCTGATGATGATCGCGGATTGCTGCGTTGCTCGTCTGGTGTGGGGCGAATCGGCTCGACGGCGACGCTTGAAAAAATACCTTTATCGGCGTACTGCCGAAACGCCTGCTCGATTCTTTTATCTTCGCCAGAATGAAATGACAGCACCGCCACGCGCGCACCGGGCTTCATGCACGCAGGTAGCGCCGCGAGGAAGCGATCAAGTACGGCAAACTCATTATTGACCTGAATACGCAGCGCCATAAAGGTACGTGCCAAGGTTTTTTTGTGATCGTTTTTTTCCGGAAAATCTTTCAATGAGTCGCGTACGTTTTTTGCCAACTGCAGGGTGTGAGTAATGGGCAATTTACTATTTTTGATACCGTACGCTATCCGCGAAGCGTGCGGCTCGTCGGCATAGGTCGTGAATAATTGAGCGAGCTCAAATGCGCTTATCGTCCGCAGCAGCGCTGAAGCGGGCTCACCACGCAGCGGGTTGAGCCGCAGATCCAGCGGGCCGTCGTTTTTATACGAGAACCCGCGCTGTGGATTATCCAGTTGCATGGACGACACCCCCAGATCCGCCAGGATGCAATCAAAGCCGCCGGGGGTTTTCGGTAACATATGCTCAATGTCGGCGAAATTTAATTCGCGTACCACCAGCACCTCTTCGCCATAGCCCAACGCGCGCAGCCGTGCTTCGGTGCGGGGCCGCTCAAGCGAATCAACATCGGTGCCGTACAACTTGCCGCCGGGCAATAGTCGCGGCAATAGAGTCTCGGCATGGCCTCCAAAACCGAGCGTAACATCGAGCGCGATTTCACCTGGCTGCGGATTTAAAATCGCGAGAATTTCATCAACACAAATTGGCCGATGGGTGCCCGCTGGGGTTTGGCCGCGCGCGATAATTTTTTCGACATCTGCAACGAACTGCTGTGAATTCAGCTCTTTATATTTTTCTTCAAATTTACGGGGATGGGTACCGCGATAACGCTTGCGACGCACATGCGGGGAAGACGGCGGAGAGGACAACGAGGGCGCGGGTGGTGATGCAGGTGCTGGTTTTTGGATAGACATGCGCGGAGCCAATGTAAGGCGAATCAAAAGGCTTTCATTATCTCATTCACCACGAATAAAAAGCGCGAGGCTTAATATGTTTTTCTACGCCACCCTGTTGTAAAAAAAATCGCATGCTGGACATAGACTTTAATTCAGCAGCAGCGTTTAGGTTGCGCTTGGCCGTGGTGCAGGTTTGACCTTATTCAGAATTTCTTCCACCGCTTCAAAGCGCGCAGGCTTTACCAGGTGGTGATCAAAACCCACTTCCCGCGAACGCTGGCGGGCGCTGGCTTCGCCATATCCGGTCATCGCCACCAGCATCGTTTGGGGGTGCGCGGCCCGCAGCCGTTTGGCGACTTCAAAACCGTTGATGCCGGGCAAACCAATATCCAATATCACTACATCCGGCTGGAATTCAATGGCCATATCCAGTGCAACGAGACCATCGTGAGCCATGCGCGCCACATGGCCGCTTAGCTCAAGCAGCGTGACCAGGGTTGATGCGGTATCCACATTGTCATCGACCACCAGCACCCGTAACGATACCCCCGACGATTGAGGTTCAACGCTGGCCGCGCCAGGTGATAATGCCGAATTTTTTTCCACCGGTAAGCGCACGACAAATTCGCTGCCCTGCCCCCAAATGCTGTGCGCCACTACACTACCGTGATGCATTTCTACCAGGCGACGCACCAGACATAAGCCAATGCCCAATCCGCCTTGCGAGCGGTCAAGGGATTGATCGGCCTGCGTGAAAAGATCAAAAATGCGCGGCAGTAATTCAGGCGTGATGCCCACACCGGTATCGCGCACGCGAATCACGGCCTCATCATCTTCCTGGGCAATAGACAAGAAAACAGTGCCGCCTTCATCCGTATATTTGACCGCGTTGGTGAGCAGATTTACCAGAACCTGTTCCAGCCGAGCGGCGTCGGCGAAAAGCCAGATCGGGGTTGGTGGCAATGTCAGCTTAAGTAGATGGCGGCGTTGATCAATCAGTGGGCGCACCGTCTCGACCGCATGCGCCACAATAACGCTGAGTGCCAGCCGCTCTTCACGCAAATGGATGCGCCCGGTCGTGATCCTGGAAACCTCGAGCAGATCATCCACCAGCCGTGTCAACTGCCCGACCTGACGCTCGATAATGCCGTGCGCCCGGCTCTGCAGCGGATCTTCATTGTGCTGAAGGCGCAGCAACTGCACAGCATTGGCGATCGGCGCGAGCGGGTTGCGAAGTTCGTGACTCAACATCGCGAGAAATTCATCTTTACGGCGATTCAGGTCAGCCAGGGTTGCGGTTTGTTCCAGCGCTTTTATCGCCAGCAGGCTGCGTTCGGTGATGTCATAAAAGCAGCTGATGGCGCCGGTGATTTCGCCACTTTCATCTTTGATCGGAACAATGTTGGTCATCACGGTAATGCGCGAGCCATCGGCACGTTCAATAATCATTTGCTGGTCGCGCACTAAATCAGATTGTCCCGACAGCACCTGACTCATGGGTGTATCGGCGTGAGCCATCAAGGTACCGTCAGAAAGATAAAATTTGATCAAGCTCTGAAACTGCTCGTCTGCCGTCCCTAGTTTTGGTTCCATTCCCCATAAAGCCACCGCGAGCTGATTGTGCTCTATTGGCTTCCCTGCTGCATCACACGAATACATGGCTACCGGCCCTAAATGAAACAAAGCGCGGAAACGCGCCTCACTCACGCGCAGCGCATCTTCAATCTTTTTGCGGTCAGTAATATTAGTGAAGAGAACGGCCACTTGGTGACGATCAGCATCACCGACCCGAAATGCGTAAACATCGAAACATCGCCCGTCCATTTCTTTAGCCGTATTCATGTAGCGAACCGGCAATCCGGTCAGAGCGACTTTGGCGTAAATCTCGACCCAATATGATTCAATATTGGGCACTAATTCACGCATCCGCTTGCCAACGGCGTCGTACATGCCGGTATGCTGCGAAAAAGCAGGGTTCACCTCAAGGAAACGGTAATCAAGCGGCGCGCCATGCTCATCAAAAATAATTTCGATGACAGCCAGCCCTTCGTCCATTGAATTGAACAAATTACGATGTTGCGCTTCGCTTTCGCGTAGCTCTGCTTCGCTGTGCAAGCGCGCAAGCTTGGTCCAGATGCGCGCCGTCAGCTCGCGCGTGAGTTCAATTTCATCCTCACGCCAGTCATAAGGCGCGGCATGATAAAGGCACAGTGCAAAACGCCACTGCTGGTCGCAGATAAGTGGCACGCAGATAAACGAAGCAATTTGTAGCGCAGCAAATTTTGCATCGGTGGTGCGTGCGTCCGTGGCGGTGTTGCGCACCACGATGGCTTCACCGGAACGCGCCATACGGACAAATTCATCGCCAACAAAATCGGGGAGCCGATGAGTGCCGATCAGGCTCGGCACATCGTCACGATGCCAATCATGCGTGATCACGACCTGTTCTGCCGCTTCTTCAATATCCATAAACGCGCAGCTAGAAAGATTAAAATGCGCCGCCAATTTCGCGCCAACGATCTGCATCATCTCATCGATATTCGTCCACAGCACCATATCGTGGCTGATAGCGGCTAGAAATGCCAGATTCATTTCAGCACGTTTACGCTGCGTCACATCGCGGGAAACACTGAGCAGGCGTGCAGGTGTGCCGTCCTCACCGAGAATTGGGGTAATCGCTACATCCCACCATTTTGGCGTGCCATCAAGGGTCCGAAAAAATCCGACAAAATTATTGGTGCTGTCAATAATTCCCGCTGCCGCTGATGCGACTGCACATTGTGCCGCGACCCGATCCTCACCTGCCCAAAAATCGAGCCACGATTTATTTATAAACGGTCGGATGTCCGCAATCCCCAGCAGCGCCTGTCCGCTTAGCAAGGACAGTAAATTGCCATCGAGATCGAGCACTTTGATACAGTCCGGGCTGCTATTAATAATACTGCGGCTAAACGACTCAATTTCGCGCAGGGTGATCTCGGCGCGTTTACGTTCGGTACAATCATCATGCACGATTACAATCCTGATCGGCCCCGGGCTCTGAAACCGCGTCACCCGCATCACAAACCATCGCTCTTCTGTCGGCGAACGGAACGGATATTCCATTTCGAACATATCCTGCTGACCGCTGATGACAGCACTAATGCCCGCGCCACAGGTTTGAGCATAGGTTTGAGCACAGGTTTGATGACAAATTTTAGGATTTATGGCTTGTAAAAAAATCTGATCGCAATACAGTAAATAACTACTGCCGACGCCATAATTGACACTGGAAAATTTATTTTCATCCGCAAACCGGCGCCATGCCGCATTGATTTCCAGAATAACCCCGGCTTCATCAAGTACGGCAATATGACCCGGCAGCGCATCCAGCGAGGCGCGCAAAAAAAGGTGCGATTCACGCAACGCGTCATCAGTCTGCATGCACGCTGGGGGCGCAGGTTTGGGTGCAACCGTCATCATTTAACACTTCGCATCAGTGCGGCGTTAGCATCGCACCGATAGAGAGCGACCGTAAGCTGAGAGCTAACAACAATGGAATTCATAAGTACCTCCTAACGGGCGGGGGCGTGAGTTACACATCTTTAATCCTTATTTTAAACGCTCTATCGGCAGCTTGTAAAACAACGGCGGTAATGTGCGCTTGCATGCATAAGTAAACACTGATCATGCGCAACGCCACATGCGCTAATGTAGGAGCTGCCGGTTTTTATGCCTCGCCTAACTGCCTATCTCACGCCGAATCCCGGCTTGTGCCCATTGCGTGCGCAGGTTGGCTTGGGTTGGATGGATTTTCCAACTACCCGACGTAGAACGTCGGATCTACGTGTTGCTGTTGTTTCTTTGCAGCGATGTTACATAGCTGCGCAACGTGACCTACCATGCCCGAAAGAATAATCGGTTTCACCAACGACCTATCAGACATTCAGCCGCCCATGACAAATTCATAACTGATGCTGCCATGCATAAAGTATCTGAGCAATTAAGCTTCAAAGGTACGGCTCTGAAGCTTTTTAAAATGCTCAAGGAACTCCCCTACCGCCGCTCGAGGCGGCTGAAGGTAAGCACCGCAAACCATAAAACTAGGTGGTGGCGAAACTTGGATAATCGGTATAGCCCGTAGCGCCGGGCACATAAAACGTCGTTTGATCCGGTTCGGTCAGCGGCTTGCCGGTGCGCATGCGCTCGACTAAATCAGGATTGGAAATAAACGGCCTGCCGAAGGCGATAAGATCGGCGCGGTTTTCAGCCAAGGCGGTTTCGGCACTGGCGAGATCAAATCCGCCCGCCAAAATAAACACCCCTTTGAACGCATTGCGCAGGCTGGTTTTGAATGCGGCGGGTACGGGCGGCGCGCCCATCGCCGCATGATCAAGCACATGCAGATACAGAATTTTCATTTCCGAGAGCGCTTGCGTGAAGGCTAAATATTGCGCTTCCTGGTCAGGATAGGTACCGGTACTGTTGAACACACCATAAGGCGAGAGGCGGATGCCGACGCGCTCAGCACCGATGGCGGCCACCGTTGCGCGCACCACCTCCAGGGCAAAGCGATTGCGGCCATTGATACTGCCGCCGAAATCATCAGTGCGGGTGTTCACGTTTGCGTTCAGGAACTGTTCAATCAAATAACCGTTCGCGGCATGCAGCTCAACCCCATCAAACCCGGCCTCAATGGCAAGGCGTGCCGATTGTGCATATTCCTCGACGGCGGTTGCAATATCCAACGCGGCCATCGCACGCGGCAAACTATAGGGCTGCATACCATTGACATCGGTATAAACCTCGCCAGGGCAGATGTCTGATACGGGGCCCACCACCTCGGCGCCCGGCGGCAAGCTAACCACATTGGACACCCGACCGGTATGCATGAGCTGGATAAAAATTTTGCCGCCTTTGGCATGCACCGCATCGGTCACGCTCTTCCATCCCTGCACCTGCGCTGCATTAAACAAACCAGGAATACGCGGGTAACCCAGGCCGTTGGGTGAAGGCGATGTGCCCTCAGTGATGATCAAGCCCGCTGATGCGCGCTGGGCATAATACTCGGCCATCATCGCGTTAGGGGTGTTGGCAACCACGGCGCGATTGCGCGTCATCGGTGACATGACGGTACGGTTGCTGAGATGTAATGAAGGTACTGAAAATGAATCGAATAGCATGGGGTTTCTTTCGGGTTCGGGTTCGGGTTCGGGTTCGGGTTCGGGTTCGGGTTCGAGTTTAAATTGGATTTGGTGTTCAGTGATGTAAATCAAATAGCTACATGGGGCACTGACAGCAAATTTCAATTGCCATTGATGTCGCAATTGATGACGTTGAACGGAGCATGGCATTTAGCGACAATTTTTAAATTTGTTAATATCTATTGGATATTTGCAAATACGCAGTGTGCTTTTTTGTGTTGCGTAAGATCATTTAGCTTCTTATCGGATTCTTATATCAACCGTGTCGCATGCCCACCTGTCAGGAGAAAATATGCCTATCCAACCCTCATCTATGCGCGCCATCATGAGTCTTTTCACGGCAGCCACCACCGCCGCCGCGCTGGCGCTCACGCTCGCAACAGCCCATGCCAGCGCCTGCGATGCGAGCCAGCAAATCCGCCTATCGGTTGGCGATCGCCAGATTGATCGCTGGACGGGCGCATCGAACAGCGTTCGCCATATCGTGCTGCCAAATGGTTTCAAGCTCGGTGTCAAAATTGAGCAAGCCAGTCGCGAAAAATATGAAGACTTGCTTAAACGTCATCGCGAGTCCAGCGCTCCACAGCTGGTACGTATTTCGCTCTACGATGAAACCGAAACCACACCGCGATTGCTCACCTACACCTTTGGCGGCATCAACAGCGTGCAAGGCTATGGCCCGCGCGGCGGCGCAGATCGCGTCGATGAAGTCGGCAGCCCCGGCATCGAGTTCCAATTATCCAAAGCCAACTGCCTAAACGCTGCCGATATCGCCGCCATGCCCACCGCAGCAATGCTCAAGCAGACCAATGAAATAAGCCAGCCCAGTGCGGAAAATAAACGCGGTAGGGACGCCGCGATCGCTGACGCGAAGGCCGGAAAATATATCGTCAACTACCCCAACCGCACATTTAACCAACCCGAAATAGCCGAGTTGAAGCGCGAGTTCGAAAATTCGGGACTTCAATTTGGCACGACGGATGAAACCGTTAGCGGGGGTTATAACAAAGGCTATACACAAGCGATGATGAAAGCCATCTACGAAAAATTCGGTGCCGCAAAGATGCGTGAGATTGAAGCCAATATTAAAGGCAGCATGGCGGCGCTGGCAAGCGTGCCGGCGGCGAAATAGGCCGAGAAATAAGTAACTAAAATTAGCGTTAGAAAAAAAGTTAAACGCTATATTCGGCGTGCGTCTTCATGAATTTATGCTTGCAGACGCCCGCCTGATGGACCCTTTGCAATTTTGCGAAAGAAAAATGTAGTACATCAACGTGATCGCTTCAAAACGAAAATGTTCCGAATCCGGGGCATTTTTTCTTCATACACAATGACCTTATTTGAATGTCACAGACAAAGTCTTGTCGCTATCGGCTGTTAATTTGCAATTCGCCCCGCTGTTGGTGCAAGCGCCGGTCCAGCCGACGAACGCATGGCCGACTTCACCGAGTAATAGAACTATACGAGTTCACCCTAGTATAGGTAAACGAGCACTTGGTGCTGGCACCTGCCGGGTTATCGTCTCCGCAGCGGATGTTCTGCGGATTATCGCGAACCTGCCCGCCGGAACCGGCTGGCAAATTAACACTCAACTTAAAATTTTCCGCCTGTGCGCAGGTGGACGCCATAAAAACACTGATACCGATAAGCAATAATTTGATCTTCAAGATTGACCTCTTTTAGGGTTAAATTTTTGAGAGCGCTCCCGGGATTGGCCTAAATCATGCTGGCGCAGCTTGAACATCCCGCACGCCTTATTTAATATAACCACTATGGTGTCTGCACAGGCGTGAATTTCACCTTCAAGAAAATAATTCATCGCCACTGGATAAAACAAAAATACGTGTGCTGCTTTTTTGCGCAACCCATTATTTTTCAAACACACCATCCGCGATGGCCTCGTTAATATTAAATTGCCGCCAACGGATGTCCATCCACTTGATACCGTCAAAATATAATCGCACGCGCGTGGGCTGAACAAAATCAACAGTTGCTGCGCGCTTGAAGTCTGAATATATGCGCTGATGAAATCCCACGTCCGTGGTAAAGGCAACACTGCGAATATATTTTGTTTCCTGGTCGATCCAAAATGTGGTGATCATTTTTTTAGGGTCGGTAATTTGCACCACATAGCAGGCAAAGCCTTCGATTTGATCGTCGGTGAGGCGATCAAGCTGAAAACCTTCCCGATCGGCAAAACGTAAAATGCCGAAGCCGAAATTATTGCTCCATGAAAAATGTTTTTGATACGGCTTGGCCAGATCAGACAAAAAATTATGTGTGGTCTTGCCGTCAAAAATTAATTGCATATAAAGTGTGCCGCCAAACTTTGCGTCGAATCTGACGCGACCATTTGCCTGACGCGCCGCATCGTTATCCGCCGGGAAAACCCGATACATAGCGTAATCATCAAATTTAATTTGGTTTGCGGAATCAGTTTTTCCATACGGCGTCCATATCGCATCACCTTTGAGGAAAAGTGTTTTCGGCTGTTGCCACGTCTCGCCACCCGAGGCGGCGACAGCCATACTGATGATGTCGCGGGCGCTGGGTGCCGCAACACTGATTGCGATCGCTGGCTTTATCAATGTTATCACCGCCGCCGCCGTCACTGGCCCCGCCGCTGTAGCCAACGACATGAATAGCGCCATCGCCGCCACAAGGTATAACAAAATGAATATTTTTCGCATTGCTTGCTCCTGGTTGATTCCCGTTTTTGCGTAATAGTAAAAATATTTAAGCGATCAACCACCGAAAAATAAAAACGAAGAACGCCTGACGGCGGCTGTTTCCAATGAAAAATCGCTCAAAACACCCGTATTCATTGGTGTTTGATCAAAAAAAATAAATGCGCCTTTCTGCGGGAGTTTCCCGCTTTAACATTAAGTCTACTTTTTATTTAAAAACAAAGGAACCACCATGATAAACAAAACCCTCGTTAGTATTTTCCTGCAGGCCATACCTTTGGTTATCGCCATAAATACCGCTTTTATGCCCGCCGCCTCCGCGGAAACCGTTACGGCTGTGATTTATGACGAGGCATTTAAACCAGCCGAACGTGCAGCTTCAATGATCAGCATGACCGATGCCAGTAAATCAAATTTCAAAGACATCAAACGTGTGGCACTCAGCTCATTTCAGGTGCAGTTTGTGACTAAAGGAGCGGCGGGCGCGAGCTCCTATAGCATGGGGAAAAAAGGTAATGCCACGACCAATATGCAAATCACCCTGGTCGGCCTCGGACCGACAGATTTTCAAGCCATCACCGACAAACTCTATGCCGATTTTGTGATCGATCTTAAAGCGATGAATATTGAGGTCGTGCCGATGGAGCAAGTACAGGCCGCAGCCGCGTACAAAAAAATGGCGGCCTCAGGCAGACCCGCCCCAGCCGAAACAAGAGATCGCACCAGTTGGTCCACGATTTATGCGCCAGCAGGCTTGGCCCTATATGGCCTGGGCTCCAGTGGTAATCCGGCAGGCATGTTCGGCGCACTCAATGCATTTGGCGAAGTCTCGTCGACCATGTTCACCAATATAGAGTTGGGCAAGGAACTGGATGCGGCACTATTTGTGGTGCGGATGGTGGTCAATTTTGTCGACACTAAATCGAGCAATGCAAGCTGGTTTGGCCGCAGCTCAGGCGAAGCCAAAGTGAGCTGGGACGTAGGCCCGTCGATCGCAAGCGAAGAATCCACTTTAACCATCAATAATCAAACATGGAACACTACCTTGAAACTACGCTCTCCGTTGTTGATTAACGGTGCGGCTTTCAAGGAAGTTAAAGACACCACATCGGTTGCCGCTAATGTGGGACTGGCATTATTCTCATTGGCTATCGGCCAGGGTGGCAGCTCAAGTGTGGTTGAAAAAGAAGCCGTCGCTGACCCCGAAAAATACCGTGAGTTAGTCGGTGCTGGTGCGGCTGCGGTGCGGGCAATGTGGATGGAAAAATTTCGCGCGGCTCAATAATGGCGTCACCTCGATTGCTGTTAATTCAACAGCCAAAAATACAAATCGCATTGATCGTAGGCTTAGCTCCGCAACATGCACACTCGAGACGACACCCTTTTTTTGCCGTGTTGGCCACGTTAAGCGTATTACTAACACTACATTCCACCCCAGGCATGGCAGGCTGGAATGCGGGCAATGATGAGGCGAATCGGACGCGCGCAATGAAATCATTGCGCGATTCCGCCACGCGGGCTGATCAAAACGCGATGAACCGTCAAGCACAATTTGATCGTGATAATCGCAGCAGCAGTACCAAATCCGGCAATAAGATGAGCGGCAGCAATAGCGGCAGCCGTACAAACCAGGGTGTCATGAATTTTGACAGCCAAACCGGGGACGACGGCCCGCAGGCAGTAGTAGACACCAAGCGCGTCATTATTTTTCGCGCAGAAACAACCGCACAGCTTTTCACGCGGCTCGAAACCGAAGCCAGTAATAACAATGTCGATTCACAATACGCATTGGGCGCGCTTTACTACGCGGGTTGGGGTGGCAAGCGAAACGATGTTGAGTCGCGTCGCTGGTATCTGGCTGCCGCCCAAAACGGACATGCGGAGAGCCAAGGCATGGTGGGCTACCTTGCCAAGGAGGGCATGGGCGGGCCAAAGTCGGAAGTTGAGGCCAAACGTTGGCTCAAAATTGCCGCTGATAAAGGCGATACCTTCGCCGAACTTCATTACGCGTTGCTTATTGCCGCCGCAATTGATGGCAAATCCAGCATTCAATACGAGCCGACGCTGGCGGCAAGTTATGCAATACGCGCAGCGGATAAGGGGGACATATCGGCACGCGCCTTGATGGGATTTTTCTATTTAATTGGTGAAGGGGTGGCGGTGGATGAAACCAAAGCCGCCCACTATTTGCGCGCGCCAGCCGAAAGCGGCGATGCCCCGTCAATGGAGCTTCTCGGCAATTTGTTCTGCGAGGGCAAAGGCGGGCTTAAGCAATCTGATGAGGATTGCGTGAGGTGGTTAAGCCGTGCCGCTGATCTAGGGATTGCAAGCGCACAAGCGAACTTTGGCTTTATGTTAGCCACAGGTCAGAAAACAGAAAAAGACGTTTCTCGCGGTGTGAGTTATGTCCGTAAGTCAGCGGCGGCCGGGCACTATTTGGGACAGGATTTTTTAGGTCTTTTTTATTACGATGGGCTCGGTGTCGCGCAAGATTATCAGCTCGCCATGTTATGGCTACGTCGCGCCGCAGCACAAGGTTTTACGGGCTCCGCTGAATTGATGGCGACTGACAAGATGAAAAAAATTAGTGCCGAAATAGACAGACAAAATATCTCGCCAAAATGAGCCAAATTGTCGATTGCTCTCGCTATACAAGATGCGGAACAATTTTTTCCCAAATGACACTTCCCTGAACATCAATTAGAAAAGGAATCTCCATGACACCTAACCACAATATCATTGGCCTGCTACTGAGTGCGGCACTGCTTTCTGCCCACACCAACGTCGTCGCAAATACCACGGCGGCGGCTGATGCCACCGCGCCCGCCAAACCGAAAGCGGGATATTCAGCGTGCCTGGCCATTGATGAAAAAGCACGCAAAATGTTTGCAAGCACCACCTATGAGAGCGACGACGGCTTACGTGACATACACAGCGAACAATTCGCAGCCGACAAAGATCTCAATAAGCCAGGCATTTATGACCAAGGGATACCGAAGAAACTGATGCTGACCTGCAAATGGGCCAAGACGGAGGCTGAAGTCAAAGAGTACGTCAAGGGAATGCAAGACGGTGCTAAAAATAAAAATATGAATTTTGTCGGTGTTAGCTGGTCCCCAAACGACAAGCCGACAGACAAAAAATAATTTTTATATCGTTGCGAAATAGCTCAGTTTTGAGTTGTGGAACGTAATTAGGCTTAATCTGCTCACCCGTTTGTTGCCATATCGAGTGGGCAGATACACCCTGCCCGACCTACTGGAACTAGATACCGGCTATCGTCGGTATGACAAGCCTTATTGGACATGCAACGTATTTACCAACTGCGTCCTGCATCTACAAGGGAACACAGGCTAGAAAAGGCGTTATCCCGCAATGCAATTAACAAGCGCGACATCAACGCTTAATGGCAATTGCTTTGGCATCAATCAACCAATTTTGTCCAGGTTGTTTTTCAAATATATTGGATCGCTCCTGCGCAAATAAAATCAGTGCATTTGCATAGCGATGCGCATTAGCGTTTTCATTCAGAGCATCGTTGGCTTTCGCGGCTCGCCATAATGCCTCAGCTTGTTGCGGATAAACATAGGCTGGAACATCTTTACCACGCAATTTTTCATATTCATCAGCAGAAGTGCCAAATGCCAACGCGGCCCCTTTTGTCTCGTTTTGCAACAACAGGGCTTTGCCTAAATGTGTTGCATTGCGCGCAATACGTAATTGTGTGTTGACGTTGCCACCGTCAATTGCCAACATCTGTTTCATTTGCGTGCTTGATTTGTTTAATGCAGCAATGGCCTCAGCGGCGCGATTGTCATCTATTAAAACAACACCTTTCGCCGCCCAGGCAGCGTTGACATGGCCTTGCAGCACAACACTATTTTCATTGACTTTCAAGGCGAGCAGTTTTGACAGTCCGGCGATTTCATCATCAATATATTTCAGCGCATCGGCATAATTTTTATTCGCAAATGCTTGACGAAATTGGGTGCGCACAATTAAGGTATTGAGCTCTTGCACAGGCTGTTCATCCATACGATTTGATAGCCATTGTTTAAATGCCGCAACCGCGTCTGCCGTAAATTTTTCAGCGGGCAAGCGCGAATTCATTGCACTCGCCACGACGCTAAAGTGCGTCTGTACAAGTTTAAAAGCGGCATCCTTGTTTGTCGGGTCTCGCTTTAATATTTCAGCGTAGCGTTGTATTGCACCTTCAATTCTCGCTAACCCTTCTACAGGATTTTCTTGCGCAAGGATGACTCCAGTTTCGTTATCAAGTTCGGCTAACACCCCATTCGCTGCATTATTGTTAGGCTCTTTTCTGATCACCGGTTCAAGCAAGGCGTAGGCTTTTTTAGCCGCACTCGCCGCGCCCATTTTGTCACCTAAATGAGGCAAGCTGTGCCCGTTAAACAGTACGATCATTAACTGCCGATAGCCGTCTGCAATTTCGATTGCCAGCACCTTATCGCTACCTGACTCAGCCGCGAGGCTATCTAAAAACGTTAAGCCTTCGGCCGCCAGCTCTTTACGCACGGCAGACGACCCGGGAAGTTCCTGAATCTTGTTGTAATACTTGAAAATTAAACTATTGGCGAGTTGTCTCACTTCGGTGTAACGTGCCTCAGTTTTACGTTTTTGTGAAATGGTTGATACAACACCAATGGCAATGGCTGCGAAAGCAACAACCGCCATTGCGGATACCGCGCGATGGCGTGCGACAAATTTTTTGAAGGTGTAATGCCATGTTGGCGTACGCGCCAGTATTGGCCGACCTTCCAGCCAGCGCTGTAAATCCTGGTCAAGTTGTGCAACCGTTTGATAGCGCTCGCTTGGCAGTTTTGCGCAGGCTTTGAGCAAAATAATATCGATGTCGCCGTTGAGCATATTGAAATCGCTGTTGCCACCGCTGATGTCACTACGCGCTGCCGTGCTGGCACGTGCAACTTCGCTGGCTCTGCGTAGCGGGTCGGCCAGCACCACCTCGATAGCATCCGAGGCCGTACTAACGTCACCCGACGCGATACGCTGATAGGGACTTGCACCGGCAAGTAATTCGTAGAGCAACAAGCCGAGACCGTATACATCCGTTGCCACGCTCACGCGCTCGCCACGCATCTGCTCGGGGCTCGCATAGCGCGGCGTAAATGGGCTCAGCATATCTTGCGTTTGATTAGCGTCGCGACTTATGTCGATTAAACGTGCGATGCCAAAGTCGAGCAGCTTCGGTTGACCTTCTGTGTTGACTAAAATATTGGCAGGCTTGATATCACGATGAATGAGTAGCTGCTGGTGCGCGCTTTGCACGGCAGCGCAAACTTGGCGCACGAGCTTGATACGATCAAACATAGAAAGATTGTTGGTGCGGCAGTAAAAGTCGATTTGCGTGCCCTCAATGTATTCCATCACTAAATATGGCATGCCGTCATCTAGGTTGCCGCCGTCAATGAGCCTCGCAATATTCGGATGATTTAATTGCGCTAACGCTTGACGCTCACGTGTCATGCGGCGCGTGTCTTTATCGCTTGCGAAATTTTGTTTGAGTAGCTTCACTGCAACTTGCTGCTCATACGCACCATCAGCGCGCATGGCACGATAGACCACGCCCATGCCGCCTCGCCCAATTTCTCCGCTTAATATGTAGGCACCGATACGCGCCCCGACATATTTTTTATCCTGCGCGAAAGTCACGTCTTCAGCACGACGACCGTGTATTGATTCCAGCGCAGGCGCTTCAATAAAATCCGTCGAATTTTTGGCATGACTTAACAGCGACATCACCTCGATTTTTAATTCGGCATCATCTTTGCACCGCGTCATAACGAAGTCAGGACGCTCAGCAGATGGCAGTACAAGCGCGTCTGCGAGCACCTCTTTCGCGCGGCGCCATAAATCTGCTTGGTTAGTTTTATTGGTGATCATTTTATGTATTGAGTTGTCTTTTCAAAAAAACTTTAGCCGTCATCCATTCGCGCTTGATCGTCGCGACCGACAGATTCAGGGTTTCCGCTGTTTCTTCAATCGACAACCCGCCAAAGAAGCGTAGCTCCACTACACGCGCCTGCCGAGGGTCAATTTGTTGCAGCGTTAACAGTGCCTCGTTCAATTCAAGTACGTCATGTACTTCAGCGGCAATCTTGTCAATTTCGGACATGGCGCCCGTGATGGTGAGTTTCAACCATTCGCCGCCACGCTTTTCAGCGCGATGCGCGTTTGCATAATCAATCAGGATATGGCGCATCGCGCTCGTCGCCAGCCCAAAAAATTGCGCCCGTGATCGCCAATCCAAATTAGATTTGGCGAGCTTTAAATAGGTCTCATGCACGAGCGCGGTGGCAGACAAGGTATGGTCGCCCCGCTCGCGACGCATATGTGCCGCCGCTAAGCGCTTTAGTTCGGCATAGATAACCTCGGACTGAATTTGTGCGTCAAGTATTGTTGGTATCGGGTTTTCCATCTGCGTAGCCCCTCCTTACTTTGCTGTTTTGCTTTGACACTTGTTCTATTAATTGTAACGCGAGCGCTAGGGCTGGATGATAGCTTCAACACAATATTTACGTGTGCGCATCGCAAACGCAGAAAATAAGCGCAGCGCGTTTAAATTGCGTACGCTTGCTTCGGCTGAAGGTCTGCCTCAGCCTCTGCCCTGCCCCCTTGCCTTGCCTTACCTCACCTCAAACCAATCCAGATTTACGCTTCCCGCCGCCTGCCAACACAATTTATTTTTGCAATTCCGCAATCACGACTAAATCATTTGGTGGGAGCATCCACAGGCGGCTATCGGACTCAAGCGCCTCGCGCATGGTCTTGGGCAAGTCTTCCTATTTATCGATACGGTATGAAGCGAGCTGAAATACGCTATCGCCGCCGCCAAAAAATTGGGACATCTCACCACGGCGACTCGAAGTGAGCTAATAGCGCGGTGCACCCTTGGCGACTTTCGGGTGAATCAGAAAATCATAATTTGCAAACGCCTGATAACAGGAAAATTTAGAAACAGTAGCGCCGAAAAAATCATCAGGCCGTTTAATTTGCGGGCGATCATTTTGCCACCGCCTTCTATTTTTTGTACGCGCGGCGCGTTGCCTTACACCACAGCACTGGCCATCTGTCCATAACGAAGCTCATCGCTAACCTGCTAATAAGGGTAGGCGATGAGCTCGACCTTGATGCCATTCATTTCACGCAGGAGTTGATTAGTGACCGGGGCACGATAGAAAAATATTTTGCGTGAGGGCAGTATTTTTTCATGCCCGTCAATTCCGCTTTAATCCGCCGGGCGGTATCAATACCTTCAACTTTGGCGACCTGCTTGACGCTCGGATACATGTACATTTCGCCGATGCAATTTCAGTAGACCGGCTTGCCGGTGCCAGTATGCATATCGGCAAACTGTTTGAACAGCGTCGGCGAAGCGCCGCCCAACATGCAGGCGCACGCTGCTACTCATTGCAGCATCCGCACTATGTCATTCAACACGACTTTAGAATTCATGATGAAGGTATGGGTTGCGGGGACATTCACGACCTCTACGCTGGCCGCATTACCGACACTAGCTGCGCTGGCTTCTTCAAGCAGGAGGATACCGTCATTCAAAGCCATACCCAGCGGTAACCAGGCGATTCTTGGTCCGGCGGTTCCTGCATAAATTTTGGTGCGGGATGGCATCGCTAATTGCGACATGAATTTTTCCTGTGCGAGTAAGTGCCCCATTTCACCTGTGATACATCGATATATCCAAAAACCTGAAAAAAATTTTGCTGCTCTGCAGGCAACCATGGGTGGCGTTAGAAAAAAGCAAATGGAAGGTTGTTGAATTCCCAATTGAGGTAGTGCATTTCGCACAATCACACTACCTAGCGAATGACCAACGAGCGCGTAATTTGTTTGATCCATTTTTGTTTGTATCAACTGCACCAGCCGTTGCGTTACACCGTGCATAGATTCAAAGATAGGTGAGTAGCCAAAAAGGATCGCGCGGTGTCCCTGTTTATGTAAGCGATGACGTAATAGCAGCATGGAAAGCGGTGTTCTGCCCATACCGTGAATTAAGACCATATCCATGTTTATTGGCTTTTCT
>JANYDB010000096.1 GCA_025359985.1 Burkholderiales bacterium
AGGCGGTGTCATGCTGGCTGTGCGCATTGCCCATGTTTCGACACAATCACGCGTGATCAAGGACTTGGAAATGGGCGGTGCTGCTGATATTGAGCAGGCCGAAGGAGAATGGAATGACGGTGACTGGACAGATTTTAATCCGCGCGCCATACCGTATCCGGTAGAGCATACAGCCGAGCCGACAGCATCGATCGCGCGGTTTGCACCATCGGCTTGAAGCTGGTTTTGATTAGAAACCTCCCAAGGAAATCCACATGAATATGAATCGTATTGAAGGCAACTGGAAGCAGCTAAAAGGCCATTTAAAGCAGCAGTGGGGCTTTCTTATCGACGATCCGCTGGAAGTAACAGCGGGCTGGCACGATCGCCTTGCAGGAAAAATCCAGGAAGCCTATGGCGTTTCCAAAGATGATGAAAACAGACAGCTTGCCGCATGGCAGAGCCAGCATCAAAAAATTGATAGCGCTTTGTGATGGGCACTTTCCAACAAGTGCTTGGCTTCTGCTTAGCCTATTTTTTTCTGGTCATTTTATTTTGTGGAACGCTGTTTTATTTTTTTTTCAAGCCGCGCAGTCCACGTTAGTGTCCCGCTAAAGGGCAGAGGTTTGATGTTGCGCAAGTCTTCATGGCGAGGTGGGTGCAAAATAGTTTATACACAGAACAGCATATTGTTCGGCACAACCTGGAGCGCCTGATGAGCACCGCTGTACCGGACTCGCCTCTTATCAATGCAGTAACCACGGCAAGTGATGCGTCAGCTCTAGACGACCTCTGGAATCTTGACGACGAGATGCCCCGGAACAATGCGGGAACTGGTGAAATATTGCACTTTGCCGTTCGCTGCGCAATCCTCGCACCGTCAAGCCATAATTCGCAGCCGTGGCAATTTAAAATCCTCAATGATGGCCTACTGCTAATTAAAGATCGTAGCCGCTCGCTACCGGTGGTTGATCCCTATGATCGTGAATTAATTATTAGTTGCGGGGCCGCCCTGTTTAATATCAGGGTCGCGCTCGCGCATGTCGGTATCAGCGCCCGCTTTGATGTGTTACCTGATCCGCTGGATGAAGATTTATTGGTGCGAGTGACGGTTGATCATGCCATGTCGGTCAGTCATGACGATCTTATCGCGCCGCTGTTGTCGGCTATTCCCAAACGCGTCACCAATCGCAGCCGGTTTTCGGCAGACGCGCTGTCGACCGAGGTCATTAGCAAGTTACAGCATGCCGCCAAAACTGAATGGGCAAAGCTATCCGTCGCCATCAGCGTGGGCGAACGCGAAGCGATTGCCGCGCTTGTAGCCGCCGCTGATCTGACACAATTTTCAGATGAACGATTCCGTCATGAGCTGGCATCGTGGCTGCATCCATCACGCAGTCACGATGGGCTCGCAGCGTTTAGTAACGAGCTGGAAAAGACGCTGGACTTCGCCACCCCGCTGGTCGCGTTGGTGGTGCGAACATTTGACGTGGGTAATGGTCGCGCTGCGCACGATAAAGCTCTGCCAGAAGGCTCGCCCTTGTTAGCCTGCATCTCAACTGCAACCGACGATGCGTCAGCTTGGCTGATGGCCGGACAAGCGTTGCAGCGTGTGCTACTGACAGCGGCACAAGAAGGGCTGGCGGTTTCGTATTTAAATCAGCCCATTGAAGTTGAAACTGCGCGTAGCGCGTTGGCTGCGCTGATGGACACAGAACGTTTTCCGCAGCTATTGCTTCGTGTGGGCCGTGGCATCGCGCCGGCGCATTCACCACGGCGCAAGCTAGCGGATGTAATTTCTTGATCGTGACGCATGCATGGCGAACCATACCTGTGATCACATAACGGCGGCATTGCAAATTTCAACAATATAAACACAGCGATCCGAGTGCTTTGTGTCACTTTATAAAAAGTCGCTTCATAAAATGTTGCTTCATAAAATGTTGCTTTATAAAAAATGAAATACCCGAACTCATTACCAAGCTTGTTCATCAGCGCTGGGTCGTGCTTGCGGCGCTGCTATTGTTGGTCGGGCTCATCTACGTGATGGCGCAAAAATACTCGGGCCCAGAATGGCTGTACAGGTGGTTGCGATAAAAGATGTGGTGCAAACCATCGTTGCCAGCGGGCATGTGGAGGCGCCGCGCAGAGTAAATATTGGCAGCTAGATTACCGGCACAGTGGCCTCAATTCCAGTTGCGGAGGGACAGTCAGTAAAAGCGCAGCAAATCTTGGTTATATTGGAAGATAGTGAGGCGAAAGCGTTGGTTGCACAAGCGAAAGCGGCAGTGGCGCAAGCAGAAGCACGCTTGAGGCAGATCAGCGAGCTGGGATTGCCCACTGCGCAGCAAGCGCTTAATCAAGCGCAGTTCAATCGTGCCAATGTGGCCAAACAATGGGCTCGAACCAAGGAGCTGCAAAACAAAGGATTTTTGGGCCAGGCGGCGCTCGATGATGCGCAAAAAAATCTTGATATTGCCGACAGTCAAATTCGCACCGCGCGTCTGTAGGTGGATACAAACCGTAAAACAGGCAGCGATTATCTGGTGGCCACGACCGCGCTTGCACAAGCCGAAGCGAGCTTGAACATGACACTGGCCAAGCTCAACTACACCACTATCGAAGCGCTGGTGGCAGGCATCCTGATTGCACGCAACGTTGAACGCGGTGATGAGGTGCAACCGGGCAAAGCGTTGATGGTGTTGTCGCCTGGCGGTGATACGCAACTGGTGGTCAAGATTGATGAACGCAATCTGGCCGGGTTGAGGCTGGGCGAGCCCGCGTTGGCTGCAGCCGATGCGTTTCCCAATCAACGCTTCTCGGCCGAGATCGCGTATATCAATCCAGCCGTCGATGTGTTGCGTGGTTCGGTGGAGGTGAAATTGAATGTGCCCGCGCCGCCTGCGTATTTACGCCAGGACATGACCGTCTCAGTCGACATCGAAGTCGCCCGCCGCGCCCGGGTTTTGGTCCTTGCCACCGATGCGATTCACGATAGCGCCAGCCCTGCGCCATGGGCGATGAAAATTGTTGATGGTCATGCCAAACGCATACCCATAAAAATCGGTGTGCGCGGTGGCGATAAAGTGGAAATTCTTGATGGTCTGGTGGCGGGAGATCAAATTATCAAGACCATCGTCGCCACAGCGATCGACGGCATCCGCGTACGCGGACAGATGAAGGAAAGTGCTAAAAATGCGACCACTACAACAACTGCAACCAGTGCCGACAATACGCCAAAAAAATGAATAATTTATTTCCTTTTGAATGGATTGCAGCGATTCGTTTTTTGCGTGAAGGACGTTTGCAATCGTTATTTATTTTATCGGGCGTGGCGATTGGGGTTGCGGTCATCGTGTTTATGTCAGCATTGCTTACGGGCCTGCAGGCAAATTTATTCAAGCGAGTATTAAGCTCCCAGCCACACATCACACTTGAGCGACCCAAGCAAGTCGCCACTCCGCAGCGCGTTGCCGCTGGCACCGGCGAATCGATATTGGCGACGGTACAAAAACCGGCACAGCGTCTCAGCAGCGTCGATCAATGGCAAAAAATTCGCGATCAAATGCAAAGTCGCACCGATATTCTGGCCGTATCACCGACCGTCACAGGCCCCGCCTTTGTGGTGAGGGGAGATGCCAATCAGGCGATTTCCATCGTCGGGATTGATGCTGAGCAGTACATAAAAATTGTCCCACTGTCTGAAAAAATAATCGCGGGGACCTACAAGGTGGCGACGACCGATATGCTGATCGGCAAGGATTTAGCCGAGGATTTAGGTGTGCAATTGGGTGACAAGCTGCGCGTGGCGACCGCCGCAGGCGGCAATTTAACCCTGACAATTGTGGGTATTTTTGATTTGGGTAATCGCGGTGCTAACCAACGCAACGCCTATGTCGCATTCTCTACCGCGCAGAATTTATTGAATTTGATCGGCGGTGCATCAAGTATTGACCTGACCGTGGTCGAACCGTTTCAGGCCGAGGTGATAGCCCAATCGATTGCCGCTTCCACCGGACTCAATGCGCTTTCATGGATCGCCAGTAACAATCAATTGTTTGTGGCTCTGAACGCACAAACATTGTCCAGCCGGATTATTCGATTTTTTGTAGCGCTTTCGGTAGCAGCCGGCATCGCCAGCGTGCTGGTGGTGTCGGTGGTGCAGAAATCAAAAGAGATCGGCATCCTTCGTGCGATGGGTGGTTCACGTGGGCAAATATTGCGGGTGTTTCTGATTCAGGGTGCGGTCGTAGGTCTGTTGGGCTCATTGCTCGGCTCCATGCTGGCGTCTGCCATGGTGTCGGTTTGGAGCGCCGTGGCAAAAAACCCTGACGGCACCCCGATGTTTATCATTGATGTGAACATGAGTCTGTACCTGTGGGCTGCGTTCATTGCCACCATGACCGGCTTGATCGCAGCCGCCACGCCGGCCATACGAGCGGCGCGCCTTGATCCAGTGGCGGCTATACGTGGGTAGGGCAGATAACGTGAATGATATGGGTAGCGCGCCTGGTAAGGATAGCGGCCGAGCTAGGGTAGATAGCGCCACGTCGGTAAGTGGGCCGGTCGTCAGTCTGGAAGGCGTAAAAAAATCTTTTGGTGTCGGCACATTGGTTGAAACCGAGGTGCTGCATGGTATTGATATCAAGCTAGAAAAAGGTGAGTTCGCTTCTCTGATCGGTCCATCAGGCTCAGGCAAAAGCACGTTGCTTAATATTATTGGCTTGCTGGATCGTCCGACCAGCGGAAAACTTTTTATTAACGGGCAGGACGCTGCTGCGCTTGATGATGCAGCCATCACCAGACTGCGGGGACGTACCATTGGCTTTATATTTCAGGCGCATTATTTGCTGTCCGCGTTTACCGCTCTGGAAAACGTGATGATGCCGATACTGCTGGAGCGCAGCCGTCCCGATGACGCTATGCGTGATACCGCTAAAGAGCTGTTAGAAAAAGTCGGGCTCACCAAATGGCAGGACAATCTTTCCGCAAATATGTCAGGTGGCCAGCAGCAGCGTGTTGCCATCGCTCGCGCGCTGGCACTGAAGCCTTCTTTAGTGCTGGCCGATGAGCCTACCGGCAATCTGGATACGCAGGCCACTAAAAGCGTATTCAATCTAATGCGGGAAATCAGCGCAAGCAGTGGCACTACTTTTTTGTTGGTCACGCATAATTTAAATCTCGCTAGACAATGTGACCGAACCATTGAATTATTGGACGGTAGGGTGGAAGCCAATCAAAAATCCTCACTGGGCAAACAAGGCACAGCGGGAACTGATTTTGTTGCGGATAGTCATTAGTTGGTAATGATGATCAGACATATTCATAATGTGCGGTATGAGGTACAAGCAGCTTTTGGCTTTACAGCAGTTCAATTATTCAACCTCGCCATTGGGCGGGCTTCGTGGCACAAAAATGGCTCAAACGCCTTACTAGGGCTAGAGTTTCAAAGTGCGCAAGCGCTAGCTGAATATGCGTCTTTAATGCCAGCGTCACCCTATCGACTCACCGATCCCGAACGATCAATCAGGCACGATGAACGAAAGTATATTGATGGATGATGGACTTAACAATCTCGGCACCGTTCCCGGCACTGCTAATGCAGCCTCCGCAAACTGGCGCATCGAAGATATTGATTTTACCGCTGTGAATGAACAGATGCAGGTGACTGATCCGGTTATGTTGTGGCTGGCCACGGCGGCATCATTTATTGAGTCGGCATCCGATATTTACACTGAGAATTTAGTTGAATATTTTTCCGCCGATGCGGAAATTTAGAGCTGGCTCGCTTCGTAGTGGGAACCCGAAGAGCTGCAGCATGGTAAAGCGCTGCGCACCTATGTTGAGGCGGCTTGGTCCGAATTTGATTGGGAGGTGGCGTTTAAGGGTTTTCTGGTGGATTATTCAAAGCTTTGTAGTGTTGAAGTACTGGGGCCTACCCTGACGCTGGAGCTGGCGTCGCGTTGCGTGATCGAAACGGGCACATCCACGCTATATCGAGCCATGCGGGACGCCACCGATGATCCGGCGCTGCGTGATGTGGCTGACAATATCCAGCGTGATGAGGTGCGCCATTTTAAATACTTTTTCAATTTTTTCCGCCGCTATAACGAAGCAGGTGGCACCAACCGCTGGGCCATTTCCAAAATATTGTTCGCGCGGGTGCGCGAAATTCGCGATAGCGATACGATTTGCGCATTGAGCCATATTCCTGATGGCTGCGTCGGTCAAACTGGTGCCGACAATATTCCCGATGCGGTTACGATACATCGCCTGATCACGGCACGATTGCGCCCGCATTATCCGTTGGATGCGGCGGCGAAAATGTTGCTGGCGCCGCTTGCGTTGCCTGCCCCTGCGCGCAATTTTGTCAGCGGCGTGATCAGCGCCGCCGCTCGCACCTCAGTGGCGTGGTCTTTGCGTTAGTGCTTGTGTTTGCGCCTTCTTTAATTTATGCCTTGGTTTATGCCTTAGTTTCTGCAGCCGTGGTCCTCCGCTAGCCACTCACCGCCATTTGATATTGCGCAATATCTCATTCGGCAGAATCGTTATAGTCAAGCATCATATCGAGTAGCTCGCGCCGCATGAAAGGATAACGATGAAATTTTTTCCTTTGTTTAATGAACGCAACCCAATCCGGTTTACGGCTATGGGCACGGTTGCTTTTTTGCTAGCTGTTGCTTTTATGGTGTTGCTTGTCACCGGCTGTTCGACCACGCGGGTTGACGGGCAGTGGTCAAATCCTGATTTTTCAGGCACTAAGCTGAGCGGCAAAATCCTGGTGGTCGGCATTTCGCGCGACGACACCGTGCGTCGATTGTATGAAGATGAGATGGCCGTGCAGCTCGCCGCGCGCGGTGTTACCTCCGTTCGCAGTCATGAGCTGATCGCCGGGCCGCTGTCGGCAGACGGCACGGATGCACTATTGATCGCGGCGCGCACTACTGGTGCCACGATGTTGCTGGCAAGTGCGGTGATTGACCGCCAGCATGTTGAGCGCGTGATCTCGGAGCCGATGCCGCTTTACGGCAATAATTTTAACGGATGGTATGGCTATTATTGGCCGGTGACTTATACCCGCACCGAGGTGCGCTCATTCGAACGCTACACGGTCGGCACCAGCTTGACCGATGTTGTCACCGGAAAAATTATCTGGTCAGCGCGCACTCAAACTGAAAATGTGGATTATGTTGATCGCGAAATAAAGGCCTTTGCCAAGGTGATTATCGATGCGCTCGTTAAAGCTGGCCGGTTGTAAATTATAAAAAAATTATTGGCGTCGCCGGGAGCAGAATGGAATTTAAGGATTACTACAAAACCCTCGGCGTCGACAAAACCGCTGATGACGCCGCGATAAAAAAAGCGTATCGCAAGCTCGCGCGCAAATATCATCCCGATGTGAGCAAAGAGCGCGACGCTGAAACTCGCATGAAAGAGATCAATGAAGCGCGCGAGGTTTTGTCCGATGTTGAGAAACGCGCAGCCTATGACAGTCTGGGCAGCGGACATCAGGGCGGAGAAAACTTTAATCCACCACCGGGATGGGACGCTGGTTATGAATTCTCGGGCAGGGGTGGCGGTGGTGGTAGCGGACGCGGACCCGAAGACTTCAGTGATTTCTTTTCAAGTATTTTTGGCAACGCTGGCCGTCGTGACGGAAATAGTCGGCGTAGTGCGCAATCAATGCAGGGTGAAGATCATCACGCCAAAGTGGTGATTGATCTGGCCGATGCTTACACCGGTAGCGCCCGGGTTATTACGCTGCGGGCGGCCAAACTCGATGATGCTGGCCGTGTGGTGAATGAGGAGCGCACCCTTAATGTCAAAATTCCCAAGGGCGTTAAGGCGGGTCAACATATCCGCCTGGCTGGCCAGGGCAGTGCGGGCTTCGGCGGCGGTGCCGCGGGCGATTTATTTCTCGAAATGAATTTCACCGCCGATCAGCGCTACCGCGTTGACGGTCGCGATGTAACGCAAATAGTGCCGATCACGCCTTGGGAAGCGATGCTCGGCGCGGCCATTGAGGTTGAAACCCCATCGGGTCATGTGCAGGTGAAGGTGCCTTCAAATTCACAAACGAGTCGCAAGCTGCGCCTGAAAGGGCGCGGCATTCCAGGCGTTTCGCCGGGCGATTTGTACCTTGAGCTGACGGTGGTATTGCCATCGGCCGATACGGATAAATCACGCGAGCTGTATGCAGCTATGGCGCGTGAGATGGATTTTAATCCACGGCAAATGCCGGGAACGCCAGCAGGCACGCCGTAAATATATCGCAAGAAGGAAATTTGAGATGACCTCTTACAATCCGATTTCGGGCGTACTCATCGATGATGTTGCGCTCACTATTGACGAGCTTGCGCGCGCCTGCGCGGTTGAGCGCACTTGGATTCGCCAACATGTTGAGGATGGGTTTTTGTCCTGCACGGTGATGCTGCTGGTGGAAGACGCCAATGATGAGCCACACTGGAAATTCGCCAGCCGCGAGTTGGTGCGCGCTCGAAAACTAATCGCATTCGAACGCGATTTTGACGCCAACCCCGAGCTCGCGGCGCTGCTGGTTGATTTGCTGGAAGAGATTGCCGAGTTAAAACGCCGGCTTTAATTTTCAGGCGCGATCCCAAGTTGAGGGTGGAAACAAAGCCCCAAATTTGGGCCCGGGCTGGCGCGAGACGCTAAAACAAATAAAGCAGTTTCGTGGTTCCGGTGAAGATGGTTTGAAAGTTTGGCCAAGGCGTATCTACTTCCTAGACGTATTGATGCAGCTTGGTAATTTGCGCTGATTTGAACATAAATGAGTATTTTCTGCTGAGATGCCCGGCTTCGTAAGATGCACATCACCAGTACCTTTGGCATCCAAGTGCTTATTGCCAATAATTATTTTTTAATCGAGACCAAACATGCCCGCTGATATCCCGCGTGAACAGCACCGCACCCACAATATTGGTTGGCTTCGCGCGGCGGTATTGGGGGCTAATGATGGCATTCTCTCAACCGCTAGCTTGATCGTTGGGGTGGCCGCGGCTAACGCATCTCACCATGCGATATTGATCGCGGGCATCGCGGGTCTGGTTGCGGGAGCGATGTCGATGGCTGCAGGTGAATATGTGTCTGTCAGCTCGCAGGCCGACACCGAGCGTGCCGATGTTGAACGCGAGCGCCTGGAGCATTTGGCCAATCCTGACTTTGAGCTGGCCGAGCTGGCGAAAATTTATGCGGATCGCGGTCTTAATCCCGTATTGGCAAATCAGGTTGCTGAGGAACTTACCGCCCGCGGTGCGCTGGCCGCACATACGCGTGACGAGCTGGGCATTACAGCTGCACTCAGTGCGCGGCCTATTCAAGCAGCACTGGCATCAGCTGCCGCGTTTACGGTGGGTGCTGTGTTGCCGTTGGTAGCGGCTTTTGTCGTGCCTGCAAACAGTATTGGCAGCAACGTGGCGCAAATCGTCAGCGGTGTTTCACTGTTGTTTTTAGCGTTGCTCGGCGCATTGGCGGCTTATGCAGGCGGCGCAAAAATAAGCGTTGGCATATTGCGTGTTACGTTTTGGGGAGCGGCAGCCATGGCAATAACGGCTTTAGTGGGCAAGCTTTTTGGGACGATGACGCCATAGTAAAGTCGCGCACGCCCGCGTACCGTGCTATGGTTTTTGACGCAACGCCACGAGCTCTTTGTTCACCCAGTAAATTAAATCTGTGGCAGAGGTCGTGCCGGAAAGCCTGGCCAGCTCATGGTTTTGGTTGAACAAAATGAGCGTGGGAATACTGCGGATCGCATAACGCGCACTGGCCTGTGGAGCGGCATCACTATCCACTTTTATAAATCGCACATCGGGTAATTGCAGTGCGGCTTTGGCAAATTGCGGCGCCATGGCTTTGCATGGTCCGCACCATGCCGCCCAAAAATCAACCAGCACCGGCAGCTCTGTGTTGGTGAGATAGACCGGCAATGCGGTGTCCGCCAGCGGCATGGGTTCATCGAACATCAACGGCGTTTTGCAGCTCCCGCAAACCGGCGCATCGTGCAGACGTTTTGACGGTATACGATTTGTCGCCAGACAATTCGGGCAGGCTAAGTACATTAACGTTCCTCTACGTTCCAGTACATCGTGATTTCACGCCGGGTCTTTTTGCTGATCAATACTTTTTGCGATTGTGTAATCTCCAATCCGGTTGCACTCACAGTGTATCGGCCGACCGGTAAATCCACCAGCAGCCACGGCCCATCGGTGGTGCATTCAAACACGGTGGCACCGGCCTGGTCGGTAATTTTTACCACGGAGTCGCCCAGATATTTGCCCGATTTTGCGGCAACTTTTAATAGCAAGGAAAAATTGTACCGTTGCGCCATCATCTCCTGGCGCTCATCGATGGTCACCCCGCCCGTGATGTACGCAATGCCGCTGGCGGTCTGCGGGCTCAGTGCATGAACGCGTTGCGTGCTCAGCGTGCTGAACAGTGCGATGGTTGTGAATGCCAAAGCCGCAATCGTGCGAGTCAAAACAGGTTTCATGCGCGTTCCTTTTTTGTTGAGTTGTAGATCATGGTGGTCAATTAATAATTAATCATCATTGCCCTTCTAATTATTCGCGAATGCCCGCAACGCGTATTGCGTAATCGCAAACTTTCGTAGCCAGATTAGAGCGTGGCAAGATTGAACGACGATTGGAATGAAATCGTTAGTTGGAAATAAAACTCGCCATTCGGCGGGTATCCTAAGGCAAAAAAGCGTCAAGATGCCCGCCGATATTGGGCCTTGATTTTAAATTTTAGGCATGTCTACTAAGGACCTAGCTGCCGAGTGCGCTGAATGAATAAACATTCATCACATACCAGTGCCTTAAAAACACGGCTTTATTCGTGCGCTTGGGTGCGGTGAACGACAACCACGGGCGTCTTCGCGGTATGCAGGAGTTTCATCGTGATTGAGCCCATGACGGCGGTGCGGATGACGCTGAGAACAGCGCCGACACCGTGGATGCCGACATATATAAAATCGGCGGCATTGTGCTCTGCAAAATTATTGATCGCGTGAGTGGTTTCACCCAGTAGTTGTTGGCATTGGTATGGAATGCCCGATTTATCCAATAATATTTTGCTGTTGAGCATTGCTTGGTCGGCGTCTTCCTTGATGATGCGATCAATGGTTTCGTTATCAACCACCACATGGGTGCCGTAGATATGCGGAATGGGTGCAGTAACATGCACCAGATGAATCTCCACGGGTTCGACAAACAGTGGGCGGTGTTTAATAAGCGCGCGCGTCGCAGCCAATGATGACTCGGAGCCATCCACAGCCAGAACGATTTTTATCATTCGCCCGAATCCTCATTGGGCTTGATGATGTGGCCCCAGGCGTGGTTTTAACATCGAAAAAAAATGGCGTGCATGATCAATGAGCTCGCCGGTCGTGATGCGATCAAGCGTCTTAACTTTGACGATGCATTTGGCTAGAGCGGGTTGGTGTTGTTCGGTGAATTTGAGAAATTCAGTTTTAGCATCTGCTGGACCCGTCAGTATGATTTCAGTGCTGTCACCAATAGCTGCCAGCACATCGCGAAAATAATCAGCGTGCGGTTTTATGTTGCCATCACCGACTGCGTCGGCTTTGTGATGCAGATGCTCTTTACCATGGTGTGAAACGACAGATGTAATCGACTCGGTTTCGCGGTCAAGATGGATCACATAAGCGCTGCGATGATCGAGCCAAATTAAGGCATGGTGGGACGACATATTCTTCTCCTGTAAATGTGTGTTGTATCGGTAAATTTAATAATTCGATGGTTGTAAATCGAAATGGTGAATCAAAGGCTGGCATGCGGAATATTTTTTTCGCGCCGGGTTTGACAAGGCATGCAACATACTGCCGTGGGGTTGACGCTGAGGCGCTTGACACCGATGTGACGTGCGCAGTCTTCGCACACACCATATTTGCCTAAGGTGATTGCCGTCAGGCCGGCCTCAATCAAATCGAGCTGAGTGCTGGCGCGTGTCATTGTGGAGATGCCCGCATCGTTCAACACATTAACCACGGCATCATCATCCGTAGTCTCGCTGTATTGGATTACTTCGGTTGCGTCGCTGAGTTCGCGATTTGCTACATTGCGCTTGACGAATTCTTCGTGCATCGCATCGCGAATACGGGTTTGCTCTTTATCCAGTTGTCGCTTAAGGCCCACGATTTCAGTATGCGTAAGGCCATTCATCGCTTTCATATGGACATCCCGACGGGTTTCATGACTGGGGTTTCATAAATGGGCTCTCATGAATTGACCAGGATAGGAATGGCCAATGATGACCAGATAGAGTTATTTCGTTTGAACGCACTAGGCAAAATTTGCTGCTGGACATTTTCGATATGGCGATTAGCGCATAGCGGCGCGGGAATCTGAATTTTTTTCAGGGTGCGCAACAGTTCAATATTAAGTAACGATACGGCGCGCTGATTGATAGTAATAAGGCGAGCGTCCTGCAATGCCGATAGTGAGCGGCTTACGGTTTCAAGCGTGAGGCCGAGATAGCTGCCCATTTCCTGACGAGTCATGTGCAGATTGAAATGGGTGGCTGAGCAGCCCATTGCCTGAAAACGCTCCGAGAGAAAAATCAGAAATCTTGCTACCCGCGCCTCAGCGCCGAGCATGCCCAATAGTGCAACAATCGCGTGTTCGCGCACCAACTCGCGGCCAATTGCGCCATAAAACCAGTTTTGCATTAGCGCATACTGACGGCCTAAAGCAACCAGATCGCTAAATGGCACGACCACCAGCTCGCATTCCGTCAGCGCCACCATGTGGGAGGCATAGCGCTCGGCATGCATGCCATCAATGCCCAGCACATCACCCCTAAGTGGGAACCCCAAAATTTGTTCATGCCCGCTTTCGTCCAGCAACAGCGCTTTGAGACAACCTGACTTGACGATATACACCGATTCAAATTTATCGCCACTGCTGAATATCCATTGCCCCGCCTTCATACGTTTATGTTGAAACTGGATGTCCTCAGCTTTATCGATTTCAGGCAAACCGAGCAACTCACAAAGCTCTGATAGCGAACTCCATCCACGGTCATGTGCTGACTGCCCGATAGCGGCAATGGCATTTGTTTCTTCTCGCCGAGAGGACATCATGAGGTGCAGTGATGGCGAAGTTGATGATAGCGGTAGCGGCAATTTAAACGGGAGTGCAGCCATGGTCTAGCTTTCTTTGGGGTTTGACAGCAGGCTTTAAAAAATCCGTGATACTCGTTTCCCAACGTCGCTTTGACCTATTTTCAGTAGCAGAGCTTGCGCTGATTACTGCGTGAAAAGAACCTCCACACGGCGGTTTAGCTGTCGTCCAGCGGCAGTGCTATTGCTCGCAACCGGCTGCTCTTGCCCATGTGCTTTCATGCTGAGGCGCTCTGCTGGTACCCCAAGATTAACCAACGCACTCATGACCGCGTTGGCGCGTCGCTCGGAAAGAGCATAGTTCGCATCAGCTCCGCCTACGCTATCGGTATAGCCTTCAATCAGCGCTTTACGCTGGGGATTATCTCTAAACACATTGGCTATCTTGACCATGCTGTTGTTGCCGTCGGCCAATAAACGAGCTTGACCGCTATCGAACAATACGTCGCCCAATGTAACCACCATGCCGCGATCAGTCTTCTTGGCGTTGAGATCTTTGAGCTGCATTTCAAGATCATTAACGCGTGCGTTACTGCGATCAACAATCGCTTGTTCGCGCATGGCGGCGGTGGCGGCGGCCGCATTGGCCGCCGCACCGGCATTGGCCAGTTCAGCATCTTTGATCGCGTTGGTTTGTTGCGATGCCGCCAGTTGTTGCTGCGCGACTTCCGCTTCACGGGTGCGAGAGGCGAGACGCATGCGATCCCGCTCGGCCGCCGCACCTTCCACCGCAGTTTGCGCGGCCTTGCTTGATGCAGTTTCTTGCGCAATGGTGACGCGCTGACCGGTCATGTAAGCCAGATGATTGACATTCGCTGTGGTGCCACCATCAGCTAAAGCTTTATCGGCCACGCGCAGCGATTCTGCGGCGCGTTTTAATTCTTCGGGTGCCAGCGTTGCAACCTGCGCATCGTTTTGTGCAGCGTTATACCGGCTGCGGGCCTGATCCAGTGCGCTATTACGGTCAGGCGTAGAGCTACATGCAGCCAGCGTGGCTAAAGTGGTGAGAGTGACAAGATGTAAAGTGAGACTGCTGATTCGGGTATACATATTAGCTCCAGATCCGGTTACGTGATGAGTGAATAAATTGAAATATTGGTGGAGATTTAACGTGTAATTTTGCGATCAATTTCTTCACGCAATACGCGCGCTGCGTCCTGTGATTCTTGGGCGGCCTTGCGGGCGCGGACCGATTGGGCGTGGAGTTCAGCAACCTGTGCATCAACCTCAGCCTGCTCAGCGAGTTGTTTGGCCCGATCATAGTCTTTACTAATCACGGCTTGACGTGCGCTGGCCAGCTTGGCCGTAGCGATCTGTAATTCACCAGCTGCGCTTTCACTGGTACTGCTGGTGCTGGCGCGCTGGATGGCCGCTTCAGCTACCGCCATTTGCTCAACCGGCACCGGGGCGGTGGCACAGCCACTAATTAATATGGCCATAGCAAAAGCGGTAATCAGCACCGCAGAATATGATGCAGGCGGTATTGGGAAAGAGTGAGTCAAATGTGGCTTATTCATGTGGATTCCTTGAAATAGATATGCACTGGCTAATGGTTGAACTGTTTGAAGGCACGGGCGCAAACTTACCTACCAAACCAACATTCAACGCAGAATGGCTTGATGTATCGATTTAAATGCGCAAAACAAGTTTGAATGAAGGGAACCGTACCGTCTGTCTGTTAGCGCACATTGATCCGCGCCCGTAACGAACATTAAAAAGCCCTCTTTTTAAAAAGGGCTAAATGGGTGTTGAACCTGCATAAGGCGCGAGCCCGAAAATTACAGCCGTAGGTCTTTTGAATACGGTTTGGTGCCGTAGTAGGTATGGACTTCATCAGCCCAAGTTTGGTCTGCCATATTGGGCCATTTATCTTTATCAAATCCAGGCGCATGTTCGAGGCGCTCTTTTTTTACGTTCAGCACGAAGCATTTGTTCTAGGTATCAAGGGTCAGGGCGCTCCACGGCACCGCGAAAAGCTTCTCGCCCATCTTGAGAAAGCCGCCGAAAGACAGCACCGCATAATCGATTCTGCCGGTGCGCATATCCAACATAATTTCCTTGATGTCGCCTAGCTCTTCACTTTTATGGTTATAGACATCGTTGCCCAGGAGGGTGTTGGCCCCCATTATTTCGGAGCCAGGGCCATGCTTGGCATCACCATTTGAACTGATGCCATTGCCGTTACCATTGCCATTTGCTTGACCGTTTATATTTCCTTTATACATGCCATAGGTATCGCGATCTTCATAGTTCATAGTCATATCCTATCAATTACTTTAAAATTGAAAATTGAGTAACGCTCGATATAGGCGGCTTGATTTCGGCTACATATCCTGCGTACTTAATAAAGAATAGGCGGATGACCGAAGGCGGTCTGTATGGCAACGCACATAAAAATAAGCTATGCCACTGAGTCGCCAGTGCGGTCATCTACATAGGCTTGCCAATGCTGCAACGCTTGCGTAGCGGCTAGTTCAGCAATTGTTTTAGTCGCTTCCTGCCAATCTGCTTTAGTGGCAAACGCAGATAGAGTGTCAATCGAGTCAGACCCAAAGCGCGACGCGCCTCGCAGATGCGCCCAAGCTGTAACCTGTGCCATAGTTTGAATTACCTCACTCAAGCTGCGGCGCTTGCCGCTCAGCGCCTGCAAGTTGATCCGATCTGCAGTAGGTTGTAATTCCTTCACCACATAGGCGCGCTTGCCCGCTCCAACTGCGTTGAGCAACGCAGGCGGAATAGCCTGAGTCATGTATTGTATAGCCACCATCCGCTCGGCTTCACTTCGCCAGGCGGGCTGCGTGATGAGCGCCGTACTGTCTACGTTAGTGCTTGATGTTGAGGCCAATGCGGCGGCCAATGTTGAAGAAACGGCAATTTTGATGTCCATCAGGTAGCGACCATCCGCGCTGCCATCACCTTTTACCAGCATCACATAGCGTTCAAGGCCCAGACTGCCGTTGCCCGCGATGCGCCGCGCGATATCGATAGGTTCAAAGTGCGAAGGTACGGGCTGCGTACTGGCGTAGGCCGAGATGATCGACTTCGCTCGTGCACGGTCTGCATCTGATGCTTTGAGGGTGTGGATGCCATCAATGATTAATAGGGTTTTGCCATTTTTTTGTATTGTGCGACGCGCGATAAGATCGCGACGGTGATGGTTTTTTACGCGTTGCAACAGGGCTTTGACGGGGCCGATAGCCGTAGCGCGCTCGACCCAACGAGGTTTGGCGGACAGTAGGGTGGCCGCATAGGTATCGACAAACCCGGTCATCAGTTTGAGCGCTTGTTTACGGCTGATGCCGAGTTCTTTTGACGCGACCAGAATGCTGGCTAGGAACCGTACCAGCTCAAATGTCAGCGGTGCTAAACAGGCTTCATCGAAATCATTAAGGTCGAAATAAACCAGCCGGTTATCGCCCTTGTAGCTGCCAAAGTTTTCCAGGTGAAGATCACCACAGGCAAACACCCTGGGTGCCTGGAGTAACGCAGGCGGCATGGACAGAGTTGCATAAAATAACGCCGCCGTACCTCTAAAAAATATAAAAGGATCACGACGCATTGCCTGAAGCTTAAGCCGCAGACGTTCCGGGTCACGACCTGCGTTGTAGTCTAGAATTGCTTTGGTAGTGGTCTGCATAAAGGATTTATTTTTTAAATATTAAATATTTTATCAGGGTGCTTGATCAGAGTACCAGTTTGATATCGCATCAATTTAAGCTAGGGAGCAAATTTGGAAACCAGCGTAAATGCATCGTCGAGCATCTCTTTCATTATGACGCCCATCATGGCGCAGTCAGTTATTAATCTGGTTCTGGCATTATTGCTGGGCGTAGCGATTGGCCTTGAACGTCAACTACGCAAGCACCCGGCGGGATTACATACCAATGCGTTGGTATGCATGGGTTCAGCTGCTTATGTATTGGTGGGAGTGCTGGTTGCGCAGAACGTCGATCCGACCCGCATTGCCGGTCAGGTCGTCACCGGTGTTGGTTTTATGTGTGCGGGCGTAATCTGGCACGAGGGCATGACGGTGCGTGGATTAAATACGGCGGCTACCGTATGGTGTACGGCGGCAGTGGGTATTCTGGCGGGGCTAAATTTTCCGTTCATGGCTATCATTGCCGCAATAATTGTATTAGGCGCGAATATTTTGCTGCACTGGATAGAACATCGATATTTTGAATGAGCAGCATGCTCACGCTTTTACGGGCTTGATCGCGGTATCGGCTTCATCTGCAGCAGGGTGCTGGTGTCGCGGCGTATCTGAAAACAGCCGATCAAACTCCCGCTTGACCACACCGTAACACTCGCATGCGGTACTCTCAAGGCCGGGCCGGTTCAAAACCTGGATGCGGCCACGGCTATAGCTGATGAGTCCGGCGCGTTGCAAGTGTCTAGCGGCTTCTGTAACGCCTTCGCGGCGCACACCCAGCATATTTGCGATCAACTCTTGGGTCATGACCAGAGTGTCTGAAGGTAGGCGATCCAGACTTAACAATAGCCAGCGGCATAATTGTTGTTCAACCGAATGATGACGATTACATACTGCGGTCTGCGTCATTTGCGTAATCAGCGCCTGGGTGTAACGCAGCAACAGATGAAGCATGCCCTCGGCACGGTTGAATTCATCTTTTAAAAGCTGCGCTTTCAGCCGATAGCCGTAGCCGGCACTTTGCACAACTGCACGGCTGGGTGTAGTCTCGCCACCCATAAATAATGAAATGCCGAGGATGCCTTCATTGCCTACCACCGCAATTTCGGCTGATGCACCGTTCTCCAATACATACAACAACGAGATGATCGCCGTAGTAGGGAAATAAACAGGGCTCAAACGGCCGCCCGGCTCATAGAGCGCTTCACCTAAGGGCATCGGCACCAGTTCTAGATGTAGTGATAAGCGCTCGAATTCCACCTTAGGTAACGCAGCGAGTAGGTGATTTTGCAGCGGGTTATGAGGCGTCGGCATGGATGATCATGGTTGGGTATTTATAATAAATAAAAAGCGGCCTGACCAGACCGCCTTTTTGGTTGTGTTGCATGACTTTTATTAAATGACCTTATTCGAATAGCATCATGGCCACACTATTGCCGGGGCTCGCCATATTGATTAACCGCAATCGTCGCACCAGGAGGTGAGTTCATTTGCAGCCGGTGTTCTACTCCACGATAATCGTAGGTGACATCCCAATAAGCTGGCGCGCCGCTGGCCGCGGTTTCGCAGCGCTGAACATCGCGGTCATAGGTTTGGTTGCTGCTACGCCCTACATTAGCCCCAATCGCACCCCCGCCAAGAGCACCCACGACCGTGGCCGCATCTTTACCGCGACCGCCGCCGACTTGATGACCCAGAACCCCGCCGAGAATGCCGCCCAAAATAGCGCCGCCCACATTGGCGCTGCCACGGCTGGGCTCGTTTACCTGCTGACGCTCCACCCAACAGCGTTTGTTTTCAGCCCCCATAACTGCACGTACTGAGGTGACATTAGCTTCAAATGTGCTTTCATTTGGACGCCGCCGATATTCATAGGCGGGGCTGCTGAGAGCGCCAGCAGGCTCGTTATCGTAGCGCTTGATGTTATCGGCTGGGCGCACCGACGAGATGCGATCTTTCATGCCCATGCCGCTCAATGAATCATAGCTGCCGGTGCGCAATAAAACGCAACGGCCTGCAAAGTTGGCGTCCTCACAGGCTTCCCAGCGGCCGCTGTCAACAATGACAGATGCGGCGCGGTCATTGAAACCATAGCGCTGAAAATTGCTCACTTCCGTATCCGCTGTAAATACGCGTCCACGGAATCCTTCTTTTTCATAGAAGGTAATTTGTGCGCCTGCCTGAGTGCATATTGCGAGAGTCACTGCTGCCAGTGCTAATTTTAATTGCAGGTTCATTACTGTCTCCGGTGTTAAATGATTATTCTTTTATTTAGTCCATATAAAGAATCTATTAGTAGAAATTTTCTTGAATGCCACGCTTACGATCAACTTTTTAATAGGGTCGGTCTGTACGATTCCACACATAGCCATCAGAAAAAATAGCATCTTTGTACGGTGTCGTACATACGTAAAGGTTTTAATTGCGCAACATGAGTTTCCTTTCTCTGGTCATGCTTGATGAGGACATCTATTGCGCTTAGCCAACCAGCCCTTGGCCACTGAACTGTACGTACTAAAAGGAGTAATCCGTTGGACGAACCGCTTAAAATTCTGGGTATTCCAGGCAGTCTTCGCAGTGCTTCCTATAACCGCGCTGCGTTGTTTGCAGCTCAAAGCCTGCTACCCGAAGGCGTGAGTCTGGAAATTATAAGTCTCGAGGGTTTGCCTTTGTTTAACGAAGATCGTGAGGCCGAACCTTTGCCAGCGATTACTACGTTTAAAAATAAAATTCGCGGTGCCGATGCAATTTTGTTTTCCACTCCGGAATATAACTATTCAGTTCCCGGAGTTTTAAAGAATGCTATTGACTGCGCATCAAGGCCTTATGGTGATAGCGCGTGGGCTGGCAAACCGGTCGCCATAATGGGCGCTTCAGTTAGCACATTAGGTACGGCGCGAGCGCAATATCATCTTAGGCAGATGTTTGTTTATTTGAATATGTTTCCAGTTAACCAACCAGAAGTCATGATCGGTCATGCCGAGGACGCGTTTGACGGTGAGGGAAGACTGATCGACGGAACCAGTGAAAAACTCATCCGTCAATTATTGGAAAATCTTACTCAATGGATCAAACAGCTAAAAAAATAAGTTCAACGATTCGATTTTAATTTAACTCTTCCAATCATTTTTAACTGCGCATTAACCGGACAAGATCATGAACAAATCAGATGTCAGCAAAAAACAGAATTCGTTGCAAAAACGCAAAGCCCCGTTGGCTACGCCCACAGACCTCAAAGCGGCGGCGACTAAAGATATTGCCGGTGCTATGAATGCGATTTTGGCGGATGTATTTGCACTTTATCTGAAGACCAAAAATTTTCACTGGCATATGAGTGGTCCGCATTTTCGCGATTATCACCTGATGCTTGATGAACAGGCGGATCAGCTTTTTGCAATGGCAGATCCCATTGCTGAGCGTATTCGTAAGGTAGGTGGATCTACACTTAGGTCGATCGGCCATATCGCGCGTACTCAACGCGTGCTCGATAATGATGCCGAGTATGTGGAGCCTTCAGATATGCTTGCCGAGCTGCGCGATGATAACAAAACACTCGCCGCACGTTTGCGTGAAGCGCACGATGTGTGTGATGAGCACCGCGACATCGCCACAGCCAGTCTGACAGAGGTATGGATCGATGAAACCGAACGCCGCACCTGGTTTCTGTTTGAATCGACCCGCAGCGCAGACACCACCGGACACTGATCAGCGCGTGCATCTGATGCCCATGTTGGAGGCGGCGAATGTGCTGAAAGGTTGTGCATCTGCGCAGGCGTGAAACGACGAAGCTGTTCGATTATTATGGGCTGGGTGACTTCTCAGTTTGGAAATTTGCGTCGTAATAAAAATTTACGATTACCTTCCTCGGAGAAGCCCGGTGTCATCAGGTGCATGCCTGACGCTCAAGTTGCGGTGTTGACTCAGTAACACACCTAGGGCCGGGAGGAGGGTTAAACGCTGAAAAAGACTATTTCGCCATTGCGAACAAGTTGTATCCATTAAACTGTGCGTTAGCGTACAGACCGGAAATGTTGATGGCTTTATTTTGGGAATGTATCAATTACGCAAACAATCTTTGTTGGCATTTGCCAGCGTGGAAAAATAACAATCATCAAAGGAGTATTTCATGAGTGTCGGCACCATTATTTTAATTGTTCTTGTTTTAGTGTTAATTGGCGCGTTTCCGTCATGGCCTCACAGCCGCAGCTGGGGTTATGCGCCTAGCGGAGTGGTGGGTTTACTAGTTGTTGTGCTGTTGATCATGCTGGTCACGGGACGACTCTAGCGCCTAGAATAATATGGATCTGTCAGGGTTTGCAGTGTTGGCGTAGCATCAGCTTCGCAAACTCTGGCAGTTTTATAATCGGCGAAGTTAAAACAAAATCAAAAGCAAAAGTTGAAGTATCATTTTTGCGCAGTGTGTATTCTGATTTCAACCGCATGTTCCTGATGGTCATCGACCAGCGTAATATTTGCAACATTTTGCGCTATGCCATCCACGCTAATATTGATGTGTTTGTCAGTGCCGCTTAGTTGCAACACTTTAATTATATAAAGCGTTTCGCGATAACGGTAACGCAAAGTGAATCCTTGCCAGTCCGCCGGTAGACATGGTGATAGCCACAATTTATCAGCTTCGATGCGCAAGCCCAAGAGCGACTCAAGAACCAATCGATACATCCAGCCTGCCGATCCTGTGTACCAGGTCCATCCACCACGACCTACATGTGGCGAAACGGCATATACATCAGCAGCCATTACATAGGGTTCAACTTTATAGGTGGCAATAGTGTCGGGAGATTTTCCATGGTTAACAGGATTAATCATATTAAATATTTCCCACGCCCTCGACTTATCATCCATTGCAGCAAATGCCATCGCGGCCCAGATGGCTGCATGCGTATATTGCCCGCCATTTTCTCTGACGCCCGGTACGTAACCCTTGATGTAGCCCGGATTCATGAGGGATTTATCAAACGGGGGATCGAGCAACTGAACCAGCGCGTGATCGCGCTTTACCAGGCGCTTATCCATGGCATTCATGGCCGTCTGCGCGCGTGCGGTTTCACCGGCCCCGGATAGCACCGCCCAGCTTTGCGAAATGGAATCGATCTGACATTCCGAATTGAGCGCCGATCCTAACGGAGAGCCATCATCAAAATAGGCGCGGCGATACCATTCTCCATCCCAGCCGTGTTGCTCAAGATTGCGACGCAGTTGTACCGCTTCGGCTTCGCAACGATCGGCGAACACCCCGTCGCCGTGCAGGAGCGCAAGTGTCTTGAAGCGAATAAGTGTGTCGTACAAAAAGAATCCCAGCCATACGCTTTCGCCTTTGCCTTGCATGCCGACTAAATTCATGCCGTCATTCCAGTCGCCTGAACCCATCAGCGGTAAACCATGCTCGCCAAAACGGAGGCCTCGGAGAATCGCTTGAACGCAATGCTGATAAAGCGTAGCTCTAGTCTCGGAGCGGGTGGGCAGATCGTAGTAGGAATCGTCTTCGGGATTGACCGGTCGGCCATCGATGAAATTAATGGATTCATTCAGCAGTACCGTGTCACCCGTACTCAGGACATAACGACAGGTCGCTTGCGGTAACCATAAAAAATCATCTGAACAATGAGTGCGGACGCCACGGCCCACTGGGGGATGCCACCAGTGCTGAACATCGCCTTCCGGAAATTGACGCGTGGCGCAGCGCAGTAAATGATCACGCAACAGACGCGAGTCGGCATGCACTAGTGCCATCGTGTCCTGCAATTGATCGCGAAAACCGAAGGCACCGCCGGATTGGTAATAACCACTTCGCGCCCACACACGACAGGCAAGAGTCTGATAAAGCAGCCAGCCATTGGCGAGCAGATTGAGCGACGAGTCCGGGGTTTCAACCTGTATCGTACCCAGTGTGTCTGCCCAGTATTGATGGACAGTATCGAGCGATTTCCGCACCGCTTCTGTACCACGCAGGCGTTGTATGATCTCACTTGAGTCGTCAATACCGCGCCGACCGGCCGCGCCAAGCCGGAAGATAATCTGGCGCTCCTCATTATCGGCCAATTCCACCATCACCTGAATGGCTCCACAGGGATCCATCCCCGCGCCAACCTTGTTGGAAAGCTTTGCGCGATTCATCGCAGCGGGGTTGCCGAGCGTGCCATTGCGACCAAGGAATTCCTCACGATCACCGCAGACGGTGACATTGGCAGTATTGGTGGCATCGTCGACATCAAAGAAAACCACCCGGTCAGCGAATTCCATACTGTAAGGATTGCGTGCGCACAGTGCGCCACTGGCCGCATCAATTTCAGTCACGATATGCATGGCAGATTTTGCTCGAAGATCACCGAGCACCCATTCGACATAACCGGTGGCTGAAAGGTGTCGTGACCGCCCTGATTGATTGCGGATTTTTAGCACAGAGAATTTGACCGCCGCTTCCGTGTCGACAAAGATCGTGAGTTCAGTATGAATACCCACTTCATCATGCTCGAATACGCTATAGCCAAAACCATGTCGGGTGAGGTAAGGCGTGCTGCCGGGGCAGGGAAGCGTTGTCGGCGAATAAAAATAGCCGCTCTCTTCATCGCGAATATAAATCGCCTCACCGCTTGAATCGGTAACGGGATCATCGCCCCACGGTGTAAAGCGGAACTCGTGAGCATTTTCGCTCCAGGTATAAGCTGCGCCACTTTCTGAAAGCACGGTTCCAAATTGGGCATTGGCGATGACATTCACCCACGGTGCTGGCGTGGTTTGTCCTGTTGCGGTGGTAATAAGATATTCGCGACCATCCGGTGAGAAGCCACCAAGACCATTGAAAAACAGTAAATTACGCGATGTTGCCCATCCGTCGGAAACTGCCTCAGTGTGGCCCCTTTGGGCGGATTGCGAACGGTCGGGAACCATGCGCAGGAGCGGCGCTTCACGCTTGTCCTTATTGTTCTTGTTCTTGTTCTCTTTTGCACTGCGGCGGCTGATCTGCTCATTGAGTGTGCCTCGACTGTCACTGATGATGATGCGTGCAACGGTTTGAAAAAGAATTCGATCCTCGCTCGAAATCTGCTCCGCAGCCCGTACAAAAATTCCGCCCGGCCGATCTGTCTGGTTGGCTTCCATACCCGCCGTAATCAGCCCCATGATTTGTTCTTGTAACAACTGACGATAACCCGCATGATCTTCGTTCCAGATCACCAAATCAACCGCCAGACCTTTTAGACGCCAGTACGCATGCGCTTGTACCAATTGACGTACCAGCTCAATATTGGCGAGGTCACCAATTTGCAACAACACGATGGGTAAATCACCCGAGATTGCATAGCCCCACAACGCTGATTGGCCGCGTCGATTACGTGCCAGAATATTTGGCTCTGCGCGCATCAAAGGATTGGCATAAATGACCGAACTCGCCAGACGGCTATAAATTTGCGCATCGGATTCAGTCGCATTGATTTGGCGCAGATTAACCCAGCTATGCGTCCAGGCCAAATCGAACACCCGGTCGGCGAGATTCCGATCACGGTATTTGCCGATGAGATTCAATACCGCGTCGCGGGTTTCACCAATACCCGAAACCATGTCTATGGTCACAGTTTGATCGGCATCGAGGGTGATGCGATAGCGGATCGCTACAATTGGATCAAGTACTGATCCTTGGCTGCCCGACAAAAGGCCGCTGTTGTTGCCACCGCCCTTACCTTCATCACCGCCAGCCATCATGGCTTCAGGAGAATCGATGCTACAAGTGCGGCCAATAAAACGCATGCGATCTGTTTCATACGAAACAGCTACAACCGATGCGCCATGTACCGCCATCAAATGAAACATCCAAGGCACCTGCTCGCCAACGGCACGTGGTCGGCGGGTGCAGATGATGGCTTGCCGGTCGGAAATTATTTCGGTCTGTACAAATAAATTGCTGAAGGCCGGATGCAATGCATCGGCTGCAGGTGACGCCAGCACCACCTCGGCATAGCTTGTTATTTCAATGACGCGGCGCGTTCGTGAGCGGTTGGTAATGCGGGTACGACGCAGTTCAATATCATCTTCCGGCGACACGACAATTTCGGTATGAGTTTCATAATCATGATCGCGGCGGCGAAACTCTGCACGACCTTCAGAAAAAATAGCTTCATAATGATCGGCGCGTTTGAGCGTCGGCTGATGGGCGACAGACCAGAATTCGCTGGTTGCAATATCGCGTATGAAGCAGAATGCGCCCCAATTATCGCGAGTGGTATCTTCACGCCAGCGGGTGACGGCAAAATCTTTCCAGCGGCTGTAGCCACCACCCGCATGAGTCACCATCACATGGTATCGACCATTCGACAGCAACTGCACTTCCGGCATTGAGGTGGCAGGGTTACGCAGCACGCGCATCGGAATTTCTGGCCCGATTGAGGCGGCACGAATTTCAGCAAATTCAGCGGCCTGGTAATGGGGCGCGGTAGCGTTGGGTATGCGCTCCTGCAGCAGCAGCATGGTTGCCTGAAATTGTGGATCGGCTTCAAACCGCTTTTGCATCGGTTGATCGAGCAGTAGATAAGCCAGCGAAAGCAAGCTCATGCCTTGATGGTGCGCCATGTAGGATCGAATCACCGCGCTTGATTGTCCGCGCGGCAGTCGCGACGTCGTAAAGTCGACCGCTTCATACATGCCGTATTTGCCCTGCAGCCCAGCAGTCGTAAGGCGCTGCAGGTTCTGACATGCGGCCTCAGGCATGACCATTAGCGCCAGTGCGGAAGCATAAGGTGCGATCACCAGGTCTTCAGCAAGGCCTCGTTTAAGCCCTAGCCCAGGCACACCGAATGCACGGTACTGATAATTAAGTGCGGCGTCTACCGTGTTGTAGCCTGATTCCGAAATGCCCCACGGCACATCGCGCTGATTACCATACGCTATCTGCCGTTTAACCGCGGCATAGCAGGTCTGATCAAGTAACGTGTTTGCGTAGGTCGGCATCACCAGTAGCGGCATCAAGTACTCAAACATTGAGCCGCTCCATGAGAGCAGAATGGCATCGCCGCCCGCAACCGTTAGTACGCGGCCCAACGCGAACCAACTCTCCTGGGCTATTTTCCCCTGCGCAATCGCGACAAAGGTGGCTAACCGCGCTTCGGAAGCCAGAAGATCGTAATGCCCGGTGTCAAGGCGATGCTGCTCGACGTTATAGCCTACCGTGAAGAGATGTCGGATAGGATCGTAAAGAAAATCATAATCGACTTCGGCAAGATCGCCCGCCTGTTGAGCCAGGCTTTCAAGCATTTCGATGCGCTCGCTGGCCGTACGGCTGGCCTGCATGATGAGTGGCCGCAGCTCGGCAAGCCGCGCCTGATCTTCCGACGTCGCCAGACTGGTCGACGCAGGATCAAATTGAGGCGATAGGGTTTCATGCAGCTTGGATAGCTCGCGCAGTGTGGGAATAGTGTGAATCGCATTAAAGCCAGGCAGATCCATAAACAGGGATGAGTTGCTGTTGATGGTGCTACCGGTAGTTGAGACAGCCGACAGGCTGATCCAAGGTGCTAGCAAGGTTAATTCATCCATCGCATCCTGACATTGCATGACCAGCGCATCGGTCCAATCGCTTGTTTCGGTATCAGATGCAGTGGTGTCCAGTTCATTTTTTAACAGCTTTGCGGCATCGCATAGTTGCCCAAGCCAGAGTTGAGCAGCGGCTAAAGTGGCGGGTTTGGCATCGCATGCGGATTCGATGTCGCGGCGTAGCTGAGTGATATGTTCGCTAAGTTGTTGGGGCGACATTGACAGGCTGGTTGATAACGTCGCGGTCGCGGCAATCGCCATGCTCTCGGCTGCATCCAGGAGATTGCCCATAACGTCGCAGAGCCCCTCAAAAACTCGCGGGCCGATAATTTCCTGATCCGCGATAGCGAGAAGTCCTGGTCTCAACGTCAATAAATGCCCTGACAGATTGCCACTGTCTACCGAAGAAACATAGTGTGGTGATAAAGGCTGTAAAGACAGCGTGTCATACCAGTTATAAAAATGACCTTGATATCGAGCCATGCTTTGCATGGTCTGAAGCGCATTGCCGGTACGCTGCACTAGCTTGCCGACGGAAATATAGCCGAAGTCATATGCCGATAAATTAGCCAGCAGCGCCAGGCCCATATTGGTTGGAGAAGTGCGATGTGCCAGTGTCGCAACAGGATGTTCCTGATAATTGTCTGGCGGGAGCCAATGATCTTCAGCGGTTATAAATTTTTCAAAAAAGCGCCAGGTCTTGCGTGCTAGTTTTTGCAGAAAAATAATTTGCTCGGTACCTAGTTTGGCAGGCGCTACAATTAGCGGGCGGCTGATCCACCAGGTAATGGTGGGCGCAGCAAACCAAAGCGCCAGTATGGGTGCGGCAACTAAAAACGCGACAGGGCGCATGGCCAATAGGTAAATGCCGACGGACGCAGCCATAACCGGTGCAATCCACATCGCTCGCCATGAGCTCGCCAGTTCAGCTGTGCCTGTGTTCATCTGAGCATGATGACGGGCAGCGTGCTTGCCATTTGTCTTACTGCCTGATTTAAGTGTCAGCTCATGTTCGCTCGACGGATTCCATTCGAGTAACCGATGCCTGGTAAACAGCATCCGCGCTGAGGTGCGAAAAATAGCATCAAGGGTAAACATAGCTTCATAGGGCAGGCAGGCCAGCGTAAGTGCGACTTGTATGAACTGGCGTGCTGACGAGTGCAATACGCTGGATAAATGCTGGCTGACCAGCACATCTTTTGGTTTGTTAAATAGTTCGAGACAAGAGCCGAATACGACAGGCAAAAGCATGATCCCGACGACCGACAACGTCCAATAGAGCATCGACGGAACGACCACCCAGCCCAATATAAACAGCGTCGCCAATGCGGCAGGTACAAGGCTGCGTCGCAGGTTATCGAATATTTTCCATTGGGATAGTTTCGACAGCGGATTGTTGAAACGTTTTTTTTGCGGACCCGGCACGCGCAGCAGCAACCATGCTGCAATCTGCCAGTCGCCGCGTATCCAGCGGTGGCGACGGCTGACATCTGCGCTATATCGTGATGGATATTCTTCATACAATTGCACATCGCTCAATAGTCCAGCGCGTGCATAGCAACCTTCCAGCAGATCGTGGCTCAGTATCCGGTTTTCAGGGAAGCGGTTGTTTAGTGAGCGCTCAAACGCCTCGACATCGTAAATGCCTTTGCCAATAAAAGAGCCTTCTTGAAATACATCCTGATACACATCTGATACGGTGCGGGTGTAGGGGTCAATGCCAGGCTCGTTGCTGCACAGTTGCGCATAACGCGAGCGGTTGGTGCTGGGAAGGCTTACGGCCATTAGCGGCTGCAAAATTCCATAACCATCGACCACACGCTGGCTGGCTTCATCATAAAGGGCATGGTTCAGGGGGTGCGCCATGGTGCCCGCAAATGCTCTTGCTGAATCGCGCGGCAATAGGGTGTCGGTGTCGAGCGTGATGACATATTTCACTTCACGCAAGATCGTGGTCTCACCAACAATAAGTGAAAATGGCTCTTTCGAACCGAAGCGTATTAAGCTATTCAGATCGCCCAGCTTTCCGCGCTTTCGCTCATATCCCATCCAGATGCGCTCTTCAGCGTTCCAGCGACGTGACCGATGAAACAGAAAAAATGCATCGTGGCTGGCACCAGCATCACCAACGTCAAGCGTTGTCTTTTTTTCATGCCCATATTTCAGGTTCAATGCTTCGATGCGCCGTCGGGCAAGCGCCAGTAACGGCGCATCCTCCACGAGGCTCTCTTCATGAGCATCGCGAAAATCGGTGAGTAAGCCAAAATGCAGGTTCGCCTCCCGGTTAGCCAGAAAGCGGATTTCCAGCGCTTCGGCAAGCGTTTCCACACTTTGCAGACTGGTGAGCATCGTCGGCACCACGACTAAGGTGCGTGATTGCGGCGGTATACCCAAAGAAAAATCCATTCGTGGCAACGGATGCGGCATCACTAGCAAGGTTGCTAACCAGTTGGTGATGGCCAGGGCTAACTGGCTTGCGCCCAGTAGTGCCGCCACGCCGATCAGTACGGACATCCAGACCGGCTGCTGGTCAATAGTGGCCAACGCCATGAGGCAGCACGTAAATAGGGTAGTCAATATTGCAACAGCCCCTAGATACAGCAGCAATGGCAAGCGGGCGCCTAGGCGATCAAATCTGCGCAACGCCTCACCAGCGGAAAAATTGACCTCTGCCGCTTGTTCGAGCTGCGGTAGTCCTTTACCAATCAGATAAAAGCCGACATGCGCCGCCCTCCCATCCTGGGTCGCCAGTGAATTTTTGCTGTCCGGGTTACCGGATAACTTGCCATGATGCGCAAGCTGAATGGCTTTACGCGCTATATCCGTTTCAGACAGACGGCTATGTTTGGCGATGTTCTCGATAACATGCCGATAACGATCGCGGGTTGCAAAATCCATCCTGCCATAGATACCATCAGGATCTTCGCGCAGTTTCAGCTCGACCGCGCTCATTGTCTCAACAAATTCACGCCAATCCATTGCGCTTAGAAAACGCAAACTGCCAATGCTATTGCTGATTGATACCTGATTGGCCGCCTGACTCTGCGTTTCTGATTGCACTAATTGCTCAATAGTCAGACCGGACTCGGCCAGACGCTGCTCAATCCAGGTTAATGGCAGCGCCAAAGCAGAACTATGGCCTTGCAAACGGCGCGCCAGCTCTGCGACGAACGAGTTCACCAGCGGCGGATTTGAACGCGCCATATCAGCGGTGACCAGAATCAGACTTTTCGGATCGTTCTCCGCAATGCCTATCATCTGGTCGGCCCAATGGCTAGCTTCATTCCGGTCAATCATACCTTCGGCGATGCGCGCTCCAACCCGCCGTAAATTTTCAATCAGCGCCAAACGCAACATAATAGGAATCGCCCACAACTCTCCCAGCTTGAGGTCAGTCACTTTCTGATAGGCAGCGACGAAACGATTCAAACTCTCCGGATCAACTCTGCCGTCACCATGAGAAATGGCTTCGAGCGCAATGTCATACACACGCGGGAGTCCGGCGGAAGCACCACCATCGAGCAATGGCAGTTCGCGACTATAGTTCTTGGGAAAATGCCTGCGAGCAGTACGAATCTGTTCTTCGATGAGATAAAAGTTATCAAGTAGCCATTCGCCGGCTGGTGTAATCCTGCGGTTTGCATTCACCGCCACCTTGAGTAAATTGCAGGCATTCAATAAAATGTTCTCGTTTTCAGTTAAACGTGTCAGCAGTTGATCCCGGCCGCGTCCTAATCCCAGCCGATGGATACCAGCCAGCGTCTTGCCGTAGCGTTCCATCTGCTCGGCACTAAATAATTCGGAACGCAGTGGCGGCTCCGCAGCGGCGTACTTTTCGTCTAAAACACTATTGTTTCGTCGCTTAACCGATCGCCATCGATCAGGCAACGTCAGTAGAGCAGCACGAATTCGCGGGAGACTTATTTTCAATTTTGAGATGTCCTTATTTTTGGCAAAAATCCGGCAATGCGCGGAGCCAAAAAAGGGTTACAAAAACTAAAAAACTGCTGGGTAAGAAAGCAATTTAAGACTAATCTCAACGCGGTTTACCGTATGTACGGAAACGTACAGACTGCTTGCCGGGCGTGCTGCAGATTATGTAAATTCGGTGTAATATTTGTATCAAATATCCGTCCGTCCATGCGGGCTTCCGCCGCAGTAAGCGATGTGACGGCTGCCCGACGGCTGTCTGGCTGCGGCCCAACGGTGGTGCGACGCGCATCTTAGCGGGTGTGCTGAAGTGTGTTTGATTTTTCAGGGGGAAATTTTTATGAATATTCGCCTACATTCGATATTCTTCGGAACTGTACTAACAATGGGTATCAGCCTCTTCGTTAGCGGGTGCCATCGTATGGATGCCGTTCCGGCAAAGACTGCAACTCCAGCACCAAGAGTATGGAATACAGAAATTGATGACGCTGTCGTTACGATCAAAGTGAAAACTGCATTGATCGAGGATAAAAAGTTTAACGATAATGATCTTAAAGATAAAAAGCTTAAAGACAATGAAGCCAAAGACACAAACACAAACACAAGTGATATCAAAGTGGAAACTCTCAAAGGTATGGTTTCGCTTAGCGGTTATGTCACCACCCAAACTGAAATCGAACATGCCATAACCATTACGCGTGCTGTCGAGGGCGTAAAGGGTGTGACTAATAATCTGAGTATAAAAAAATAGGACACTCACAACACAATCAAAAGGTCAGGTCAGAATGTCAATTGATGCGATCCCATTTCAGACTTTAAAACCCTAGCTGGGGCGGACTTCACAGAGCTAAATGCCGTCAAAAGGCGCTCCAGTGCTAGTGTTAGTGTTAAATAATTGATTGTGGTGTCTTCTATTTCTTGTTCGTATCATTATTGCTACTAAAGTCTAATTCGCACCGGGTAAGCGAATCGTATATTGCCCCGATTTATCGTCGCGGGTAATCATCAGCAGCTTGCGCTTTTCGGCGTCTTCAACCAATTCCTTAAATGAGCGATACCCGTAAGATGCTTCGTTGAATCCGGGTTTGCGCCGCTTCATGGTTTGCTTGACATTCGAGCCCCAGATTTTTTCGTCCGACCCGCGTTCGGCGATGAGTGCTTCTACGGTCTCCACCAAAAACTCCAGCACTTCTAAACGTTTGTCATCTTCTGACGTGGGCTCGGCAGGTTTGGTTTTATTGGCGGTGGTGGTGGCGCTGGTTTTACGGCTAGCCGCCTCTTTGACAGCCTGCTTTTTTCGGACTTCCTGCGCACGCACCAGGTCGTCGTAGTAAATAAATTCATCGCAGTTAGCACTCAATAAATCCGAGGTTGAATCTTTTACGCCGACTCCAATCACGAATTTATTGTTCTCACGCAGCTTCGATACCAGCGGCGAAAAATCAGAATCGCCGCTGATGATGACGAAGGTATCGACATGCGCCTTGGTGTAGCAAAGATCCAGCGCATCCACCACCATGCGAATATCGGCAGAGTTTTTACCTGATTGGCGCACATGCGGAATCTCAATCAATTCGAATGCGGCTTCATGCATGGTCGCTTTAAATTCCTTGTAGCGATCCCAGTCGCAATAGGCTTTCTTGACCACAATGCTGCCTTTTAACAGAAGGCGCTCGAGTACTTTTTTAATATCGAACTGCGCATATTTTGCATCGCGCACGCCCAGCGCCACATTTTCAAAATCGCAGAATAATGCCATGTTGGTAATTTCAGGATGTCCGGCCATGTTGTACTCCTTCTCAGAGGTGAAATATGCGGCTGATTAAAGGCTAGCGCCAGCCTTTGCCGTGCTCTTCATCAAAACGAATTTGATCGTCAGCCAATTGCTTTTCCAATTCTTCGCGACCGGTTTTGGCCCCAGATTGGATGCGCGCCTCGTCACCGAAATGCGGCATCATGGCGTGCAGTGTCTGGATATTGTGGCGTCGGAATATATCAACAATTTCACGCGCCCTAAACCGATCCTGACCAAGCGCCTCCAATGCATGACGGCCAGTCTTGAGCGCGGATTCGAAGGTTTCGCGCTCCACTACACTGACGCCGCGTTTGTGCAATTCAATATAGTGTGTGACGTTGCGCGCCCGTGCAATCATTTTCACATTCGGGAAATGCTCACGTACCCGATCCGTCAGCGCTAGGCTGTCGTCAACATCATCAATCGCATTAATTATTAGCGTCGCATCTTTAGCACCTGCTGCTTCCAGTAAATCGAGCCGCGACGCATCTCCGTAGTAAACTTTGTAGCCAAATTTGCGCAGGAAATCGATCTGATCCGGATCATGATCCAGCACCACGACGCGGATCCCGTTAGCGAGCAGCACACGGCCAATAATTTGCCCGAATCGTCCGAAGCCCGCAATGATTACGCTACCGGTTTCATCAATGCGGTCGGCCTCGCGCTCGGCTTCGGCCCCGGCTTGATACGCTAACCATTTATCATGTAATAACAACAGTAGCGGCGTCGAGACCATGGAGAGCGCAACCGTCATCGTTAATAGCCCGATCCATTCGGCTGGAATCACATTGGCAAGCTGGGCCGCGCCGAATACCACAAACGCAAATTCCCCGCCTTGCGATAGCAGCAGCGCAAACAGCAGTCGCTGTTTTGAATTAATGCCAAGCAAGCGCGCTACCAGCCACAGCATCGAGATCTTCAGGGTTAAAAATCCGGCGACCAGTAAAGCAACGGTGCCTGGCTTGCTGATGAGTAAACCAAAATCAATCGACATCCCCACCGAGATAAAAAATAGACCCAGCAACAATCCTTTGAACGGCTCAATATCGCTTTCCAGCGCGTGCCGATATTCAGAGCTGGCGAGCAGTACACCAGCGAGAAATGCGCCCAGCGCCATCGATAGACCGGCGAGCGTCATCAATTGTGCAATGCCGATCACGAGCAATAAAGCGAACGCCGTGAATACCTCCCGTAAATCGGTCGCGGCCACAATCCGCAGAGCAGGGCGCGTCAAATAGCGGCCTATAAACACCACACCTAAAATCGCACCAGTGGCTTTCAATGCATCAAACCAGAACGGCTCTTGGCTGGCAGCAGCGCCGACAGCCAGCAGCGGAATGACGGCCAATAGTGGAATGGCGGCGACATCCTGAAATAGCAAAATCGCAAAGCTTGCGCGTCCGGTGGGTGTGGTTAAAAAGTTTCGCTCGGTCATGGTGGCTACCGCAATAGCGGTCGATGATAGTGCTAGCGCCAAGCTGGCCACCAACGCGGACTGCCATGCAAGCCCAGCCATTAGCCCGCCTACGGCAAGTGCCAAGCTACACGCGCCGAGTTGCATCGCGCCGCCGCCAAACACTTCGCGCCGCATGGACCATAGCCGTTTGGGTTCAAGTTCAAGGCCGATCACAAACAGCATCAGCACTACGCCGAATTCAGAAAAATGCATGATCGATTCAACATCGGCTACCAGCGATAAGCCCCAAGGCCCGATCGCGGCCCCGGCAATCAAATATCCCAGCACGGAACCGAGCCCGAGTTTTTTCGCGATTGGCACCACGATGACGGCTGCCGCCAAATAAATGAGCGCATCAATCATCATCATGATGGTGTTCCAGAACGCGATGCCGTAGGCGGGGATTGCTCCACATGCAGCGCTGAAAAGGCCATCAGCCGTGCTCTGAATATTTGTGCGGCGTCATCCAGCGCTGTATCAGTAATCGTGTGCGCGCCATGCAGCGGCAATGGGGGCTCCCACTGCATGCCGCAAAAGCGGGCGGTTTCCTTTAGTGGTGCTGCAAAACTTTCAAACGGCTGCTCATGCATGCCGGTCGCACGATAGTCTGCCTCATCGCCGCCAGTTGTCGGCACCCAGAGGCAGTGCTTATCACGCAGCGCAACCCCGCCTGGCCCATAAGCCCAACCATACGCAAACACTTTATCTAGCCAGTGCTTGAGCAGACCCGGTGTGCTGTACCAGTAAACCGGGTGTAGCCACACGACTAATTTTGCCTTTGTGAGGGCGGCCTGCTCGGCAGCAATATCGATATCGAAATCCGGATAGCGGTCATACAGTGAGTGCATCACCAGGCCCGGTAGATCGCGAACCGCGTCAGCCAAACGGCGTGATGCGCGCGAGTGTTTGGGATAGGGATGAGCGTAGATGACGAGAATCATGGGGCGGTGTAGGGTCGTGAGGTGTGGCGGAGGTCAGGCAGCAGTTGGTCATGGAAAAATGCGAAAGCGGGCTGGGTATCTGCTCCTCACCTTCTAAGCTTAGTCCAGTAAATCTATCACATTGTACTCAGCGAAACTTGGGCAACTGGGCATCCTACGCAATGGAGGCGCCAAAAATTTTGTGTTCATTAAATTTCGCCAGCCATTGCCGCCCCGGTGGTGAGCAGCTTGACCGACAAGCTGCTCGGCGAGACCATCGAAGGCGGCAGCGGCGCGCGGCGCAGCACCGGCTTCACTGATGATGTTGGCAGCACCGCCACCAACATCATCAGTCGCACTTTAAACGGCATCGTCATCCAAGCCATCGTCACCCAATTCACCGCGGGCAAACTCAACTACGCCAATATCGTCACCGACGCCTTCGGCAACGAACTCGGCAACGAGATTGGCCGCAGCACCTACTCAAGCCTGACAGCCAACCAGTAAGAAGGCCAGTTAGCCAGTGCTGAGCAAGCAGCCGCCCAACCCAAAGTCACTGAACGTCAGCGGCAACAAGCGATGGCCGCTTACCGTATGAACGAGAGCAATGGCTCAAGCACCAGCAAAGGTGCGGCTTTCCAGGCATCTATCGCCGCACAGGATCGAGAAATGTAGGCGTTATGAGGTCACACAACGCCTCCAGCAATTCGCCAACCAGAATCGCATGGGCAAAGTCAGTTGGCGCATTCTGGATGCCCCCGTTGTCCCATCTACGGACAATGAAAGCGGACTCAACATCAACATCACCACTCGTAGCAATGCAAGCAAAGAACTCCTGCAGATACAAAGCTTGCAACAGATCATTGATGGCGTCGGGCAAAGCGACTCGATGATGGGCGACTACCTGAACAATATCGGCCGATTCAACGCCACCTATGGACTCGGCTATGACATTCGCACACCGGGTGCAGCCGCATTGACGACATTCGCTCCGTCAACCGCAGAAACCGT
>JANYDB010000031.1 GCA_025359985.1 Burkholderiales bacterium
CCAGCGTGGCCGGTTCTTTAAGTACGGTTTCTACTGCGTTGAGTACAGCAAGCACCAGTGCTAGCACCGCTGTGGCCAGCGTCGCTGGTTCCTTAAGTACGGTTTCTACTGCGTTGAGCACGGCCAGCACTAGCGCTAGCACTGCAGTTGCCAGCGTGGCAGGCTCGCTCAGCACTGTTTCTACAGCGTTGAGTACGACCAATTCAAACGCTATTAATGTCAGCACCAGCTTGACCGGCGTAAGTTCAGCACTCTCTACCACCGACGGTAATCTCAGCACAGTATCTACCGCACTGGGCACGGTCAGCACCAGTGCTAGCACCGCTGTGGCCAGCGTCGCTGGTTCCTTAAGTACGGTTTCTACTGCATTGAGCACGGCCAGCACTAGCGCTAGCACTGCAGTTGCCAGCGTGGCCGGTTCTTTAAGTACGGTTTCTACTGCGTTGAGTACAGCAAGCACCAGTGCTAGCACCGCTGTGGCCAGCGTCGCTGGTTCCTTAAGTACGGTTTCTACTGCGTTGAGTACAGCAAGCACCAGTGCTAGCACCGCTGTGGCCAGCGTCGCTGGTTCCTTAAGTACGGTTTCTACTGCGTTGAGCACGGCCAGCACCAGTGCTAGCACCGCTGTGGCCAGCGTGGCTGGTTCATTGAGTACGGTTTCTACAGCGTTGAGTACGACCAATTCAAACGCTATTAATGTCAGCACCAGCGTTGTAGGGCTTAGTACCAGTTTGAGTGGCGTTAGTACCGCCTTAAGCAACACTAACTCCAGCGTTAGCACGATCAGCACGGCCCTATCGACGACCAATATTAGTGTGAGTACAGCGCTAAGCGGTACCAATTCCGCAGTCTCGACTGTTTCTACAGCGCTCAGTACCACTGACTCGAATGTGAGCAATGTAAGCACTGCGCTGTCGACTACTAGCACCAACTTAAGTACGGTCTCATCGGCGCTATCAACAACTGGTATCAGTGTCTCAACTGCGCTTAGCACGACTAATTCCGGCGTGAGTACGCTGAGCACTATCGGTAGCAACACAGCTACATCAGTAGCCAGTTTGAGCAGCGCACTCGGCAACGCCAACACCAGCTTGGGCAGCGTGAGCACAAGTTTGGGCAACGTTAGCTCATCCGTTCTCGGCATCAATACCAGCCTGATCAATGTGAGCTCATCAGTGGTGATTATTAACACCACCGTGATTAACGTCAGCAGCTCAGTACAAAATATCAGCACCAGTTTGGGTGCGGTCAGCGCTTCTGTTTCCAGTGCGGGTGCAGGGCTTTCTACAGTCAGCACCGCGTTGACCACACTGGGCGGAACCGTTGCAGGGGTCAGCACTACCTTAAATACAACCAACACATCATTGAGTAACGTGTCGACCAGTGTCGGCGCGATCAGCACATCTGTTGCGGGTATTGCTTCAAGTCTCGGCAATGTGAGCAGCAGCCTAGGCGGTGTCAGCTCATCGGTGACTGGGATTAATTCAACATTAACCAATGTGAGTTCATCACTAACCGGTTATGCCAGCGCCAATACATCTGCAGTTTCACAACTGGGCTCATCTCTAGCTGGACTGAGCCAAACCCAAAGCTCACAATCCACAACGGTAAGCGCATCTATTACCGAACTCAAAAAATCACTTGCGAATACAGATAGTTCTCTCACAGGTGTCTCAACCTCTTTGACGACAGTCGTTGGCTCCATCTCGCAACTGTATTCAGGACTATCGAGTTTATCCAACGAGGTTGATGCCCTGCGTAGTGAAAGCCGGCGCGGCATTGCGGCCGTTGCGGCTATCGGCGTAGTGGGCAATACGGGTTCACAACCGGGCGAAATGGCGATTGATGTTGGCGCGGCTGGCTATAAAGGCCAAGGCGCTGTGGCCACGAGCATTTCATACACTACGCCTAATGGCATTGTGTTGAGCACCGGCATTAGTTACGCCGGCAAAGGCGCCACGCTTGTACGACTAGGCGTGGGCTTTCGTTTCAAGATTGGCGCGGTAACACCTCCCGCTGCGCTTACAGTTATACCGTCGACCGCGCCTGCGCCAGGAACAATCGTGCCGGTTGTAACCTTACTATCCAACACATCTTCACTGTCATTGGTGGCGACACCGGGCGCATCAAGGTAGGTGCATCCAGTGGTGTCCGTAAACCTCATTACGTGCTCATCAATACCTGAATACCAATGTTGCTTTTTGGAAAACGCCGCCAAAAAGTAATTCTTGCGACGTATTTTAAATAACGGAAAAAAAGTGCGTCAATACACCATTGGAATATCGATTTATGTAAATGCCAGTGGCGACTTGGGTCTTTATGAAAATGGCCTGCGTCAAAATGTGCTTTTTCTATACAATCTTTTCAATGCCTCGCCTAACTGCAAGCGCGCGTTTTTACTCAATCATGGCGATGGTGAGCCCGGCCCAATTCCGGAAGGGATACCTATTAATCGAAGCGATATTGTGCGTACCGCGCAAGTGGCCGATCAGCTCGATTTTGTGATTGCACTCGGCGCGGCACTTGATGAGCCCACCGCCAGCAACCTGAAGAAAAACGGCTGCAAAATTATTTGTTATAAAGGCGGAAATGGCATCGTTATTTCAATGGAAGCCATTATTGCGCAGCCGCCACGCCAGGATGCTGAACGATATTTTGACCGCGATTTTTTTGACGCCATCTGGATGACGCCACAACATATTCATACTTATAAATCATATTGTGAAACTATCTATCGCTGCCCGGTCTTTGAAGTGCCGCAGGTTTGGCAGTCTCTTTTTTTAGAAGCGCGCTTAAGCGGCTTACAGAAGCCGTTTGGATATCAAAGCGGCGCCGGGAAAAAGCGCATCGGCATACTTGATCCCAATATAACTGTTATGAAAACCAGCCACATGCCGATGCTGGTATGTGAGGCCGCCTATCGCCAGCGACCTGAATTATTTCAGGCTATTTACATCACCAATGCCATACAGTTTATGCAAAACGCGCACTTCAACAGTTTCGCGGCACGTTTGGAGATCGTCAAAAACAATATTGCAACCGTCGAAGAGCGCTACATAACGGCTGATTTTTTGGCAAACCACGCAGACGCGGTTGTCACTCATCATTGGGAGAATGGACTTAATTATCTTTATTACGATGTGTTGTATGGCGGCTATCCGCTGGTACACAATTCGGAGTTTTTACGTGATGTTGGCTACTATTATGAAAGCTTTGATGCGGATTCTGGTGGTGAGGCACTCATTCGTGCGCTAACCGAGCACGACCATAATTTACCCGCGTATCGAGCTCGCTGCGATGCGCTGCTTGCACAAGTCAACGCAGTGGCAACGCATAATATTGTGTTGCATGAGAAGCTGCTGATGGAGCTTCATTGATGAGTCGGCAATTCAAAATTGGGCTTTCTGCAGTCGCTGCACAAGCCGATGTATTCGGCTTCATGTGGAATAACGGTATGACCCAAAATCTGGTTTATTTGGGTCTATTGCTGCAACGTCTGCGCTGTGTGGCCGAGGTCTGCATTGTGCCGATCCCTGATGATGGTCAGGTACATCAGCCCAGCCAGTTATTTGGCTTTAAACAGCTTTCGTTAAGCGCCGCAGTGACCGAGCTTGATGTGCTGATTGAAGTCGGCATGCGTATCCCGATTGGATCGGCTGAGCCATTCCAGAAGCGTGGCGGCAAGCTGGTATCTTATGTGGCGGGAAATAGTTTCGTGATGAATCTGGAAGCGATTGCCAGCAATTTGAATGATCGCGCCGAAGTGCTACTCCCGCTGGAATTTGATGCCAGCTGGATTACGCCGCAGCACTGGCGCACCAATCGCTCCTATTCGCAATTGACCAAATCGCGCAATACTCAACAGATCAGCCAAATTTGGGATCCGATCGTGTTGAGACAGGGAATTAGCCGCATTCAACATAATTTTTTTTACAAGCGACGGTTGAAAAAAGGTTGCTCTATTGGTGTCTTCGAGCCCAATATCAATGTCGTGAAAACATTTCATTTGCCAGTGCTAATTTGTGAAAAGCTTTATCGACAAACACCACAAGCCATTAACCATGTATTCGCATCCAACACACTGCACCTTAAAGAAAATCAGCATTTCACAGAATTTTTTGCCTCGCTTGATTTATTGAAAGCCAATGTAGTCACTTCAGAAAGTCGTTTTCCGGTCTTTGAATTATTAGGCCAGCATGTTGATACCGTCGTGGTACATCACTGGGAAAATGGTCTTAATTATCTTTACTACGATGTGCTATATGGCGGCTATCCGCTCATTCATAATTCGGAATTTTTGAAGGGGGTGGGTTACTACTATGATTCATTTGATGTTGATTCGGGTGCCGCAGCACTGAAGCTTGCATGGGAGACGCATGATGAGAACTTTGATCACTACCAAGAGCGCAGTGCTGAATTATTGTGGACGGTCAGCCCCGATAATCCCGTGTTGCAAAAACAGCATGCTGACTTGATTGAGTCTCTATTTTCATGATTTATAAAAAACTCATATTTACGGTATTTTTAGCCTTGTATACGCTGATCATCCCGATCTCTTCAAGCGCAGCGCCTTTGCCCCCCAAGCCTTTAGAAAATGTATCGGATTTCATTGCCTCCGTTAATGCGTCTGCAAACAATCCTGCCAGTGTGTCGGAAGCTCCTGTCGCGGCAGGCTTAAGTGCAGGTGGTAAAGCAGAATCAGAAATATTGCTCAGCGTATCGGTTGAGCTATCGACGGATCCAGGCAATCCCACCGGTTTTGCTGTGCGGGCAGCAAGAACAAATTGGTTTAAAACGGGCGACCTGACAGAAGCAACATTACGCATCAGCAATTTGCGTCGTGAACTGCTTGGCAAATATCAGGCGCCCACCAACCGTTGGGGATTAGACGCAATTTCACACGACATCAGTATCACCGATGTGAGGCAATTTATTTCTGAAACACGCACCCTGCATACATCCCAGGCCAGCTACCGCAATATGGGGAGTCGCGCTACCGCTTTGGGGCAATGGGGAGCTGGATGGGGGCTCGAAGAGTTTCGTCTTGATAGCGCTAGCGATATCGCCCCATTTTTGAAAGCATATGTGGCAAACCAAGGTACGCATAATCATGCTGTGCCTATTTTAGGTTACTGGGTTTTTGATCGGCGGCCCAGCGAAGTAGTACTGCCACAGGGGCACATGGATCAAGCTAATCTGGAGTGGGGGACGGGCTTGGGCAGTATCGAATATATTAAGCTCGATTATTATCATGAGTCGTATTTCCTGCTGTCTCCCGTGGTGTCCGCCGGCTTTGGCCTATCGCTTGGCCATATCAAAGGCATTGGGCGCGATTACAGCCCTTTAACCAAGCGTTATTTTGGCGGCGGCACAGGCTCTGTAAGAGGTTATGAAGCGGGGGCAATCGGGCCAGTGGATAGTAGCGGCGCGGTAACAGGCGCCAATAATAAGGCAGCCGTCACGACAGAATTGTTATGGAACGCTTTTAACATCGGGCCTACGCCAGTTATTTTGTCAACTTTTTATGATTGGGGCCGCTACACCGCTGCAGATTTTAGCGTTACTAATGGCGCAACCGCATCCTCGTACGGCCTGGGTGTCAGTTTGCCGTTAGGATTTGGCTTGGTGCGCTTTTCATTTGCGAAACCGCAAAACAACGAGTTACGCACACAAAATTTTCAGTTTGAAGCCCGTGCAAGTTGGAAGTAGTTAGCTAGCATTAAACAAAAATCATTGAGGACATACGCTATGAGTCTGCTGCGATCTGTAAATTATTTAGTGGCCCACGGCGATCCGCTGTGCAGAATAAATTTACTGGGCTCATTTTTTCTGGTTACGCAACTGCTGATGGTTGCCATCGCATCGCCAACTGCGACTGCGGCTGAAAATGCGCAATCGCTTTCACCTGCTGCCCTTGCAGCAACAGCACAGCCCCTGATCAGCCCCATCAGTACCTTCGCTCGCTCAAAAGGATTTACAAGATGTGCAGCGGAATTAGAGGGTGCAGTAAATAACTTATTACGTAACGCGGAATATTCTTTTCGGGCATTCTACGATGAGAAAAATTCTGGCAGCGGTCCATTTTCGGTTTTAGTGGATTCGCGAAAATTCAAAACCCTAGAACGGGCCATGATTAATATTACGGTATCACCCATCGCGCCTGCTCCGATAACTTCAGCAGCTTTGGCAGTTTCGATAGTTTCGGCATCAACTAGATGCAGCGTCATGTACGAGCAAACCGTTTTCCACAATCAACGTTGCGAACGCGTTCAAGCCGAGATGGCATCCCAAGCAGTGCCTACCGCATTTAATACCATTGGCGCAGTTACGCTGGAAGTGGGCAAGAACCTTACACTGACCCTTATACCGGTAGGCAATGCGCAGTGCATCACCATCATCAAAGAGGCGGCATTTTAGGCGTGCCGTCTGCCATTTGTAGTTTGTTATAGGGCAACCGATTTATAACGCTTAACGTTTGCACTTTGTCTTGCAACGAATCATCCCAGCCGCGCTTTTACCATACCTGACAGCTTTCCCATATCGGCTCTACCGGCCACACGCGGGCGCAAAGTATTCATAACTTTACCCATGTCCTTGGCGCTCAGTGCCCCGGTTTCTGCTATTGCCGCATCAAGCATTTGCGCGAGTTCAACATCAGACATTTGCGCGGGCATGTAAACCTGCAAAATACCGACTTCAAACTGTTCTGTTGCAACCAGATCCATGCGGTTGCCTAAAGTATATTGCTCAATCGAATCTTTGCGTTGCTTCAACATTTTTTCGATCACATTGAGCACCACATCATCTGTGATCTCGATGCGTTCATCGACTTCTTTTTGCTTAAGCGCCGCCGTTAGCAAGCGAATCGCACCAAGCTTATCGCTTTCGCGCGCTTTCATTGCTGCTTTCATATCTTCATTGATGCGTTCACGTAATGTCATTTTATCCTCGGAAAATAGCGGTCTTAAAATAAAAAAGGCAGAGAGCTTTCGCACTCTGCCTCAAAAGAATTTTGCTCTTGCGAAACTTAATAAAGCTTCGGCGGCAGCATTTGGCTGCGCAGGCGTTTGTAGCGGCGCTTCACGGCTGCGGCATGCTTGCGCTTGCGTTCAGCAGTTGGCTTTTCATAAAACTCACGGGCGCGAAGGTCGGTAAGCAAACCGGTTTTTTCTACAGCGCGTTTGAAACGGCGCAACGCGACGTCAAACGGCTCATTTTCTTTCAGGCGAATCAATGGCATTGCGACTACCTTTCTAGTTATGCCCACCCAATTATTTAAATAGCTTCCGTTAAGAGCGCTATTAATCAATTGTGGGTCTGAAGTTACTTGGTGTTACCGTTGTTGTAGTAAATCGTTTTCTTGACAAAGTTTAAATAAACCATCTGGCAAGACAGAAGGCCCAATATAATAACGACTTACATGTATTTTGGCAATCTTCTTTCACCCATCCTCCGTTTATTACCTCACTATCCCGCCTCTCTTTACTAGCTTTAATCGCCGTTTAATGCACTCGCTGCTGGAACAAACTTGCTCATTTTAGGTATTGAAACATCATGCGATGAAACCGGCGTTGCTTTTTACGACTCTGTGCAGGGCTTGCTTGCGCATCGCCTGCACTCACAAATTGCCATGCACGCAGCTTACGGCGGCGTCGTTCCTGAGCTGGCGTCTCGCGATCACATTCGCCGCCTTATACCTTTAATAGAAGAGGTTTGTAACGAAAGCCAACGCTCACTTTTTAATATTGATGTAATTGCCGTTACAGAGGGCCCTGGATTAGGCGGAGCGCTAATGGTGGGCAATAGTGTAGCGGCCGGGCTCGGTTTTGCATTAGGCAAGCCGGTCATTGGCATTCATCATCTGGAGGGACATTTATTGTCGCCCTTACTGGAGACACCCGATCTGCCGTTTCCGTTTATTGCACTACTCGTATCGGGCGGACATACGCAACTGATGGCGGTTGATCAAGTGGGCCAATATCGCCTTTTAGGCGAGACTGTGGATGATGCCGCCGGAGAAGCGTTCGATAAAACAGCATCATTGCTTGGCTTGCAATACCCGGGAGGGCCGGCGCTCAGCAAACTTGCAGCGCAGGGCGATGCCAACCGATACAAGCTGCCTAGACCCATGCTGCATAGCGGCGATCTGGATTTTAGTTTCAGCGGCTTAAAAACAGCCGTCCTCACGCTCAAAACCAAGCTTCTCAGAGAACAAAGCGCAAGCACGCTGGTAGAAACCTTCCATGACCAGACCCGTGCTGATATCGCAGCCTCATTTCAATCAGCGATGGTGGATGTGCTGGTAGCAAAATCATTGTCTGCACTGAAATCCAGTGCTATGACTCGTCTAGTTGTATCCGGTGGTGTCGGCGCAAATAAGGCGCTGCGTGAAAAACTTACGCAAGCCGTTAACCGGCAAGGTGCCCAAGTGTTTTATCCGCCCCTCGCCTTGTGTACGGATAACGGCGCCATGATTGCCTTTGCCGCCGCGCTTCGTATCAAGGCCGACCCCTCGATTCTGCATACTTATCGCCAGGACTTTAGTGTGCGGCCGCGTTGGGCTCTAGCCACAATTTAAAAATGAGTAGTTGGTCATGACTGCCGCTCAGGGAGCGGTGCGGCGATATTTCTGCTCAATGGTTTCCAGATTCTCTTCAGCTATTTTTACTTTCGCTTCCAGTGCGGCAATCCGCTCGTAATATGCCTCTTTCAGGATAATGCCGTTTTGGTTGCCGCGAACCACTATTTGCCGCTCGTCCGGCGAAGCCTCCTGACCATCTTCAAGCGCCTTTTTGGCTAGCGCCAAACGATCGCGGGCAGCATCGAGCTCTTGAAGCAATTTTTCACGGTTGACTTCAAGCTGTTTGCCGCGCGCGTTGACGTCCTGAATGTTTTGTTTAACGCCGCCTACAGTATTTTTGGGCGCCGCCACAATATTAGTCTGCGTATCTATTTTAACGAGCTCGGCTTTTTCACCCGCTTTAGGCGCTTTATCCGAGTAGCTGACTTTCCCGTCTTGATCGACATATTTATAAAGCGTCTGCGCATCTGCATTAGCGCCTGCGAGGGCGCCCAACATCAACGCATTCGCAATTAAAAAATTCCATTTAAATGCTTGCATATATTTTCTCTCCAACCTTCTGCTCATCATGCCCGCTACAAACGACGCAGGCCGGGTCGCGACGGTATTTGACCGTTTGCCATTCCATCACACGTGCGTCGCACATTAATAGCCGCCCTTTCAATACCGCGCCCATATTTGTCACCAGTTTAAGCGCTTCAGCAGCCTGCATGGCACCAATTATGCCCACCAGCGGTGCAAATACACCCATCACAGCACAACGCTCTTCCCCTGCATTGGGTTGATCGGGGAATAGACAGTGATAGCAAGCACTTTCACCATCACGAAAATCAAAGCATGTAATCTGGCCATCAAAACGAATGGCTGCGCCCGATACCATTGGCTTACATTGGGCCACGCAAGCACGATTGATGGCTTGGCGGGTTGCAAAACTATCGGTGCAGTCAAGTACCACGTCTGCCGCCGCAATACATTCGTTTAAGCGAATTTCACTCAGCCGTTCGGCAACCGCGTGGACGGTAATCATCGAATTAATTTCACCTAAAGTGCGCTTGGCAGAAACCGCTTTGTTCATTCCGATCGTGGCTTCACGATGCGCAATTTGACGCTGAAGATTTGTGAGGTCAACCACATCGCTATCGGCAACCGTAATGCGGCCCATGCCAGCCGAGGCCAGATACATTAAAGCCGCAGACCCAAGACCTCCAGCGCCAATTACCAGAGCATGACTGTCGGCGAGCGTCTGCTGTGCCTCTATGCCAAACTCATCGAGCAAAATATGGCGGCTATAGCGTAATAAATCCTGATCATTCATATTACGTAAGCCGTTTTCAGTCACCCGCTAAGGCTTGGCATCAACCTTGGCCACGGTTTTATTTGCGCCCGCGACAGGGTTGGCAGCCAGCAATAGTTCGCGTGGATTCGCCGCAACGGGAAGTCCTTTTAACTGATTGATTGCCTGCTGCAATACAAAATCAATTGGCTTGCCGTCTGCAGCATTGAGCGGCTTGTATTCGATTGGCTTATCATCATCAGCCGACTTGATTACCTCACCCTGACTGCCAGTCGCTTTCGAGCTCATGGCAATGCTGGTTTTATCTTTGGCACTAGACGCGCCTGCTTTTGCGCCACCTTTGGTTTTATCCAAATCAGATGGTGTCAGCGACATACCTGACGCACCTGACTTGCCATCAGTGTTAATTTTTGAAGCGTCAGCGGCTTTTTTCTCATCATCGCTGGACAGATGGTGCTCAAGGTCTGCCTCGCGCATCGAGAAACGCTGCACGCCATCATCAACCATCATATCTGGCGTGATGCCTTTGGCCTGAATAGCGCGGCCATTTGGCGTCAAATAGCGCGCTGTGGTGAGCTTGATCGCCGTGTCCTTGGTAAGCGGCAAAATAGTTTGCACAGAACCCTTACCAAACGACTGCGTGCCCATCACAATCGCGCGCTTATGATCCTGCAAGGCGCCCGCCACAATTTCTGAAGCAGAAGCTGTACCGTTATTAACCAACACAATTAACGGCACGGTGCGCGCAGCAGGATTTAATTTGGCTAAAGGATCTTCGCGCTTAGGGCCACGCACATAATCTTCTTTGCGGGCGCTAAATCTTAATTTAGCCTCTTCCACCCGGCCCTCGGTGTAAACCACTAATGCATCTTTAGGCAAAAAAGCGGCCGATACAGCAACAGACGAATGCAGCAAGCCGCCCGGATCATTGCGCAAATCCAGCACTAAGCCTTTTAGCGCACCGTTATTTTGTTTGTACGCCTCATTTATGGCACGAACCATTTTTTCAGCTGTAGACTCTTCAAATTGTGCGAGGCGAATATAGGCAATGCCAGGCTCAATCTCGCGTGCGCGGACACTCTGAAGCTGAATCTCGGCGCGACGCACATTGAACACCAGTTCTTTGTTCTCGGCTTTGCGCAAAATGGTCAGCATCGCTTCAGTTCCGGATTCACCGCGCATGCGTTTAACGGCTTCAGTAAGATTCATACCCCGCAGGCTGGAGTCATTCACTTTTACGATGTAATCGCCTGATTTGATACCGGCTTTAAAGGCGGGAGTGTCATCAATCGGTGAAATAACCTTCACCAATCCATCCTCCATGCCTACCTCAATTCCCAGGCCGCCAAATTTACCGGTAGTGACGGTCTGCATCTCTTTCACTGCATCGGCATCAAGGAAAGCTGAATGCGGATCAAGCCCGGTCAACATCCCGTTAATGGCCTCCTTGATGAGGCGCTTGTCATCTACCTCTTCGACATAGTCACTCTTGATGCGGCCATAAACTTCTGACAGCATGCGCACCTCATCAATCGGCAAATTCAGCGTAGGGCTTTGACGTTGGGCTATGGCTGAAAAATTTAGACTGAGCGCCACCCCTACCACTGCGCCCAGACCAATTAGTCCGGCCGCTTTCAGCTTCGCGGTGACCGGTTTGAGTGCAGGCTTGGCGACAGGAATTAATTTGTTTTTTTCTGCTTCGTTCATTATCTACCTCGAAATAAAATCGTCTCGTTTTGTTGCATTAAAAATATGATCTATAGCGATTCCGCAAACAGTGTTGGCATGATTGCGGATCAAAATTCATTTGCCGACCCATTTCATGGGATCAAATGGCTTACCATCGTGGCGCATTTCAAAATATACACCTGATTCCGCAGCGCCTCCGGTTGATCCGACAGACGCGATGGACTCACCACTCTGCACAGTTTCGCCCACGGCTTTCAGCAAACTTTCATTATGTCCATAAAGACTTAAATAACCATTACCGTGATCCAAAATCATTAAATTTCCGTACCCGCGCAGCCAGTCTGCATACACCACATTACCGTCTGCAACCGCGTGCACTGGCTGACCCGGCGTGGATTTAATAAACAGTCCCTTCCAGGTGACACCACTATCTTCCCTTGGAGTACCAAACCGCGCCGCAAGTTCACCGAGCGTCGGTAACTTCAATTTACCCTGAAGACTTTTAAACGCGTGGCCCACAAAGCTTGCATCTGCCACATCCTCTACGGCTTGCCCAGGCTGACGGATGCGTGACGAAGCATTTTCATCGCTGCTTTTGTCTCTATTTTTGTCTTTACTTTTATCCCTAGCCTTGTCTTTGCTCAGGTCTCTGTTTTTTTCTGCCGGTTTACGCAATAAGGCTTTGGCAAGCTGATCAACCAAACGTGTAAGACGATCTTCATCGCGTTTTAGACGCCCTATCTCAACGCGACTTTTTGAAATATCTGTGGCTATGCGGTTTAGCACTTTTTGCCGTTGAATTCGCTCTGTTTCAATCACGTTTTTAGCGCTTTTTTGCTCGTCAGCATTGACGATCAGCGCATCTTTTTTGGATTTGGCTGCCGACTCCAGATCGGCTAGCGTCACCAACGTCGTTTTAAGTTTGTCAATCATGGCGGCGCGATTTTTTGAAACATACCCCCCGTATTGCAAATGGCGCTCCACTACTGACACATCTTGCCCATCCAGCACCAGCCTCAGTTGATCCGTATTGCCGTACATGTATTGATGACGGATTAGGCGATCCAGTAAATCCTGTTGCCCGACCACATCGGAACGAGTAGCCAAAATACGTTTCTGGGTACCCGCCAATGCTTCTGTGATTTTGCCCTGTTCGCGCCCTAATTCCACCAACGCACGATTCACTTCGCTGATCGCCTTTTCGCTCGACTTAAGCTGGTCAGCTACTTCAGTACGCGACTCTTCGCTTTTTGATAAATCCTGTTTGAGTTTGTCGATACGCGCGCGCACTTCATGAAGGCGCTTTTTTTCTGCTTCGGCGGCTATTTTTTGCGCGCTATTTTGAGCATAAGTCGACGACATAAATAATAGCCATAGCAACCCCAACACCCCCGACGCCCCCAACACCAGCACGTCACGCCAGCGAGTATTCAATGCCCGGCCTTACCCTGCGCAGCCACCCCCGCCTGCGCCATCGCCACTGCGGCCTGATCACCTAAATAGTAGCTGCGAATGGGTTTTAAATCATCGGTTAATTCGTAAACCAACGGCACAGCCGTTGGGATATTGAGGCCCACAATATCGCTATCTGAAACCTGATCCAGATGCTTGATTAACGCCCGCAAACTATTGCCATGCGCAGCAATAATAACGTTCTTGCCCGCACGAATTTGCGGCGCAATAACCATTTGCCAATAAGGTACTACCCGCAACACGGTATCTTTCAAACACTCCGTCTGTGGCAGTTCTTCCAAGAGCAAACTTTGATACCGACTATCGTATGACGGGTGGCGCTGGTCGTTCAACGCCAATGCAGGCGGCGGCACATCGTAGGAACGTCGCCACAGATGAACCTGCTCTTCACCAAATTTTGCTGCCGTTTCAGTCTTGTTAAGCCCCTGCAGTGCGCCATAGTGGCGTTCATTCAACCGCCAATGCTTGATCACCGGAATCCAGCGCCGATCCAGCACTTCCTGAGTTAGCCATAAGGTACGAATAGCACGCGTCAAAAGCGAGGTGTAGGCCATATCAAAATCAAGACCCGCGTCTTGCAGTAGCATGCCTGCATGTCTGGCTTCGTCAACGCCCTTATCAGTCAAATCGACATCAACCCAACCGGTAAACCGGTTTTCCAAATTCCATTGGCTCTCACCGTGGCGCATCAAAACAAGCTTTTTCATAAAATAAGGGTTTTTAAATTGAATTTAGATTGGCTGGGCTAAAAATGAATCGGCTGCATAACTTGATTGTCTGCGGCTCATCCCGATGTATTTTGCTAGTCCTGACAGGATAAGCAAGAAAATGGGACAGGCGATGCATTTTCTCGGTAAAATATCAGGTTTTCGTAATTTGATTCTAAATAGGTTGTGATTAATACAAAAAATGAAAGTGTTGCCAACTAGCTTTGCAGCATTATTTTTAGACTAGTTGGGGCTTCGTCATACCATGTATCCAGTAACTACCTATCTACCCAAACCCAAATCCTAACTCTGCCGCTGCCCTGCTTCTGCAAGCGGCGTTTCATAGAAATGTTGAATATTTATGTCTGATTTTATTTCACAAAATATCATGTTGGTGGTTCTATTTTTTGCGAGCGGCGCCATGCTGCTTTGGCCGACCATTGCCAAGCTCATTGGCGGCAGCAAGGAAGTGGGCACGCTGGAGGCAACTCGCCTCATGAATGGAGGCAATGCGCTAGTTCTTGATATTCGCGATAACGGCGAATTCAATAATGGTCGCATTCCAAAATCCAAAAATATCCCGCTCGCTGAAATTACCAAGCGAATGGATGAAATTGCCAAATTCAAAGACAAGCCGGTGATTGTCACCTGCGGCACCAACGCGCGCGCGGCGGCAGCTTCCCGGGCTTTGAAAGCGAACGGCTTTACCGATGTCTATGCCTTGCGAGGTGGTTTTGGCGCATGGCAACAAGCCAGTTTGCCCGTTGAGAAATAACAAATAAATGAAATAGTGAGCGTCATGATGTCCAAAGTTACGATGTACTCAACCGCAGTTTGCCCATTTTGTATCAATGCCGAGCGTTTACTGAAATCGAAAGGCGTCACCGAAATCGATAAAATTCGTATCGACCTCGATCCCGCCAAACGCGATGAAATGATGGCCAAAACAGGGCGTCGTACTGTGCCCCAGATTTACATCGGCGAGCAGCATATTGGTGGCTTTGATGATCTTGCGGCACTCGACAGAACGGGCGGATTAACACCGCTGCTGCAAAGTTAATACGCTGAACCCGTTGTAAATATCCACAAATTTTATTTGAAACACGCTTTACTTTATAGGGAAACTTGAAATGACCGATGTAGCCGCAGCACCAGCCACCACCGAAACCCAGCCAACTTACGCGATCGAAAAAATTTACGTCAAAGACCTATCGCTTGAAGTTCCCAACGCACCACAAATCTTCCTTGAGCGTGAAGCACCACAGGTTGATGTGCAATTGCATCACACCTCAAAAAGCGTGGACGATGGCATCTATCAAACTGAACTAACCGTTACCGTCACCGCAAAAATTGGCGACAAAACCATGTTTTTAGTTGAGTGCTGTCAAGCCGGCATTTTTGCAATTCGCAATGTGCCTAATCAGGACATGGAACCTATCCTTGGCATTGGCAATCCGAATATTCTGTATCCGTATGCGCGTGAATCCATCTCCGACGCCATTGTGCGCGCAGGTTTTCCGCCGGTATTATTAAATCCGGTAAATTTTGAAGCTTTGTTCCAAGCCCAAAAAGAACAAGAAGCACAGCAAGCAGCAACCCCTGCTGTTACTCACTAAACACACCGCTATGAGCATCAGCACGATAAAAAACGCCGCCACCCTTGTGGCGGCGTTTTGTTTTGTATTTTGCGTTGTAAGCAGCCACCTTTGGGCGCAACCATCGACGTCGCCCGCCTCAGCTGCTGTCGCGATTGCGCAATACGCATCCATCGGTGACAGGCCCGCTATTGTGTTCGATGCGCCGTCTAACAAAGCGCAAAAAACCTTTATTCTGTCGCGTCAGCAGCCGGTAGAAATACTCGTCAAGCTCGATAAATGGGTAAAGATTCGCGATGCTGACAACACCATTGGCTGGCTCGAAAGCGGTGTGCTTGACAGCAGACGACGTACCCAAGTAAATGCTTCGGTTGCAGATATTCGAAATATGCCAAACCCCGCGTCCAGCCTTGTGTTTGAGGCACAACGCGCGGTGATTTTAGAAGTCACTGGCCCAGCTGCAGAAGGCTGGTTGCCCGTGCGCCACCGCGACGGACAGGCGGGTTTTGTGCGCAAAAGTCAGGTGTGGGGCGAGTAGATGCAGCAGGGGGCAAAATTAATGACGGCATCCCGCGCCACATGAATATTGTCGTTCTCGGTGCGGGCGCTTGGGGCACGGCGCTAAGCATCGCCCTGGCCGCGCAACACCAAACCAGGTTATGGGGCCGTAACCGCGAGCACCTGCTTGAGGTTGCCCGCACCCGTGTCAACCCGCATGCGCTGCCGGGCATCACCCTACCACCCGCGCTTGAAATTAAAACTGAACTTGCCGAGGCGCTCAACGGTGCCGATTTCGTTTTGATTGCAACTTCAACGGCCGGCTTATCGGCCACCGCCCATGCTGTACACGCCTTGCAACCGCGACTGCCCATTATCTGGGCATGCAAAGGATTCGAAAAACAAAGCGGAAAATTGCCGCATGAAATTATCGGCGCGCTGTTAACTCATGGCGCGAGCACTGCTGAAAAGCACAGCGCACGATACGGCGTACTGTCCGGCCCCAGCTTTGCCATGGAAGTCGCCAAGGGCCTGCCGACCGCACTCACGCTGGCCTGCAATGATTTCGCCTTCGCGCAAGAGTTGGCGGCCAAGCTCAGCGGCAATCCACTCAGAGTTTATTCAAATGCTGACGTGATCGGCGTGGAATTAGGCGGCGCGTTAAAAAACGTGATGGCGATCGCGGCGGGCTTGAGTGACGGCATGCAGCTCGGCATGAACGCACGGGCGGCGCTGATCACGCGCGGCTTGGCTGAAATGGTGCGGCTCGGCGTGGCCATGGGTGGCAAAGCGGAAACCTTTATGGGCTTAACAGGGCTCGGCGATCTGATTTTGACGGCGACCGGCAGCCTGTCACGCAATCGTAGTGTGGGGGTTGCACTTGCCGAGGGCAAAACATTGGAGCAAATTTTGGCCGAGCTGGGCCAAGTTGCCGAGGGCGTGAACTCAGCGTCGACCGCGCTTGTGCTGGCCAAGCAATACCGCGTCGATATGCCGATCACTGAAGCCGTATGCGCGCTGCTGTTCGAAAACGCTGACCCGCGCCAGATTGTAAAGCTACTTCTGTCCAGAGAAACGCGAGCTGAATAATCTTCGGTCATGAGTGAACGCACCCGCCGTAGCCGGATCAGATCACACATACGCATTAGTCATCTTTAAACACTCAACCCATAAAGCATTTTAAGCCTCATGCTGCACATCGTCTGGCTCAAACGCGATCTTCGTTTAAATGACCACGCCCCGCTCGCTTTCGCCGCCTCTCGTGGGCCACTGCTTCTGCTTTATGTGGTGGAACCCGAGGTTTTTGAAGCGGCTGATTTCGCGCCACAGCATTGGGGCTTTATTCGTGAATCCCTGCTTGAGTTGCGAAATAGTCTGCAGCCATATCGGCTAAGCCTAGTGGTTCGTCATGGCGAAATGACCGCCGTTCTTACGGCACTCAAACATGAGCTCGGCAGTTACTCATTGGTCAGCCATCAGGAAACCGGCAACGATATTACCTACCAGCGCGATCTTCGCGTCGGGGCGTGGTGTCGCGAACACAGCACACCGTGGCGGGAATTTAGACAGCACGGTGTCACCCGGGCGCTAAGCGATCGTAATCGTTGGGCGCAGCGATGGGACGCGCAAATGAGTGCGCCAATCATCGACGAACTGCCGCTGACCGCTGCCTGCATCACGCTATCCGCACCATCAACACCTACGCAGCAAACAAAGGGCATCGAAGACTTGGACCTCATCGCCCCCTTAATCAATTTTCGCGAAGCCGATAAAGCCAACCGGCAACGCGGCGGGCGTTCTAGCGGTATCGATTTACTGCGCTCATTCCTGGATGATCGCGGCCAGAATTATCGTTCTGCCATGTCGTCACCGCTAAGCGCTGCCGACGAATGTTCGCGGCTTTCCGCTCACTTTGCCTACGGCACGGTCTCTATTCGCGAAGCAGCACATGCACTGTGGGCGAAACGTACTGCAGTGCTGGCCATGCCGTTAGCAGAGCGCCCTGCCAACCTGCTGTCTGCGCTCAAATCATTCGAAGCGCGCCTGCATTGGCATTGCCACTTTATGCAAAAACTGGAGAGTGAACCCGCGATCGAATTTTATAACGTGCATCGCGGATTTGACGGCGTCCGCAACGAAGGGGCACTGACAGCCGATGAAACCGCAAAATTTAGCGCCTGGAAAATGGGTGAAACCGGGTACCCGATGATCGATGCATGCATGAAGATGCTGCATGCCACGGGCTGGATCAATTTTCGGATGCGCGCCATGCTGGTCAGTTTTGCGTCATATGAATTATGGCTGCATTGGCGTCACACCGGCGTCTATCTCGCCACCCAATTTTTGGATTACGAACCCGGCATTCATTATCCGCAGCTGCAAATGCAATCAGGCGTGACCGGCATTAACACCATTCGTATTTATAACCCGATCAAGCAGGCACGCGATCAAGACCCTGCCGGTATTTTTGTACGTCGTTGGCTACCTGCATTGGATCGGGTGCCCCTTGAATATATCTTTGAGCCCTGGGCGATGCCGACAGCACTTCAAAACCATGTTGGCTGCATCATCGGCCAACACTACCCTGCACCGATTGTTGACCACGCGCTGTCGGCTAAATTCGCCCGCGACACCTTGTGGGCGCTGCGCAAAAAATCGAGCGTGCAGCAGGAAGCCCGAAAAGTTTATAACAAGCATGGCAGCCGCAATCCGGCGCGGGAAGGCCAACCCAAACGCATTAAATCAGCCGTGCATCCGCTCTCGCCACCAATCGATACGCAACTATCGTTCGGCTTTGAGTAAGCGCGAGCAATGGTTTCATCGCCAGCCACGCATCCACACAACGCGTGGCTAAAAATTAGATTTTCAGTGTGTTTAGCCGCACAGCAACATTCGCCGTACAATCTGCAAAATTGTTTTGTTCACCCAATGGAGAACCCTGATGCCCGAGAAGCCTGCCGCCAAGAAAATTGCCGCATCCGCACCAAAAAAATCTACTGCATCCAAAGCGCCCAAAACTAAACGAAGCGCCGAGCAACGCATCGAAAACGCGGCGGCTGTGCTGGCAACTATTTCGGCTTCGCAAAAAGCCGAAGTCCTGATCGAGGCGCTGCCTTATATTCAGCGTTTTTGGGATAAAAATATCGTCGTCAAATATGGCGGCAATGCCATGATCGATAGCGCACTGCAGGAAGATTTTGCGGAAGACATCACGCTGCTCAAGCTAATCGGCATGAACCCGGTCGTGGTGCACGGCGGCGGCCCGCAGATCAATAGCCTGCTATCAAAAATTGGTAAAGAGGGCCAGTTCATTCAAGGCATGCGCGTTACCGATGACGAAACCCTTGATGTCGTTGAAATGGTGCTGGGCGGGTTGGTTAATCAGGAAATCGTAACCCTGATCAACAAGGCGGGCGGCAAAGCAGTGGGCTTGACTGGCAAGGATGGTAATTTTATTCATGCGCGACGAATGAGCATCGCTTCAAAAGAAGACAAGCGTAAAAAAATTGACATCGGCCTGGTGGGCGAAGTGGTCAAGATTGACACCGCGATTATTGATCTGCTGGATACCGAAGATTTTATTCCCGTGATCGCGCCACTGGGTGTGGATGAATTTGGCACCGCCTACAACATCAACGCGGATGTGGTCGCGGGCAAAATCGCGATTGCATTGCAAGCTGAAAAACTTATTTTGCTGACCAACACCAAAGGCGTACTCGATAAAAAAGGCAATATCCTAACCGGCCTCAATGCAACGATGGTGAACGCGCTCATTGCCAATGGCACCATTTCTGGCGGCATGATGCCCAAAGTTGAATGCGCACTCGATGCGGTCAAAAATGGGGTGAAGACCGCACACATTATTGATGGCCGTGTCTCGCATGCCTTGTTGCTGGAGGTGCTTACGAGCGAAGGGGTTGGCACCCTGATTCGCGGCGCATCGGCGAACCGGGCGGGACGATAAGATTATCTTTTTCTGTAGCGCCGTAAAGATAACGGTGAATGTGAAGGTAAAAGCCAATAGGAGGCCAGTCAATATGATTAACCAAACATGCCATACGCAACACAAAAAATAGTCAAGGCACAATGACCTAATGACCCAATGACTTTTACCACTTGGCTTACTTACTTTATCGCCACGCTCATTCTGTGCATTTCGCCCGGCCCCGGCGCACTCGCCAGCATGTCAGCCGGCATGAAATACGGCTGGGCGCGCGGCATGTGGAATTGTCTCGGCATGCAGGTCGCGATTATTTTGCACGCCACCATCATCGCGCTGGGGCTCGGCGCCGTGCTGATGGCGAGTGCAGATATTTTCACCGCCATGAAATGGTGTGGCGCGCTGTATCTGATTTATCTGGGCGTGCAAAAATGGCGCGAGAAACCGGTGTCATTCGCGACCATTGACGCCCATGCAAAATTCAAAGATACATCACGACGCGGTATTTTCATGCAAGGCTTCTGGGTCGATCTCACTAACCCCAAAGGGCTAATATTTTTGTTGGCCGTGTTGCCACAGTTTGTTGATCCCGCCAGACCTACCGCCCTGCAATACATTATTCTCACGGCAACACTGGTCGTGACCGATCTTATCGTTATGGCCTGCTATACCGGGCTCGCATCAAAGGTGTTGCGGCTATTAAAAAAACCAAGCCAGATGAAAATGACCAATCGTATTTTAGGCAGCCTGTTCATCACAGCAGGCGGCGCTTTGGCGGTATTTAGGCGCGGCAGTTAGCGATAAATTTATTGACACGACGCCATGAAACTCTAATATCGACGGGTGTTTCCAGCCATTTTGGCTCCAACACGCCGCCCTTTATAGAGTCTATAAAATAGCACATGGCCTGAGTTGTCAGCACTCCGTTTGCGCTGTTGTACAGAAGACGCCATTTGAAAGACGTAACTTTAGACCGTAATCACACAAAGGGAATGGCTATGCACTGCGCCTCCCGAATAGGCATCATGATTTTCAGAATCAAAAGTGGTCAGCGACATATTTTTTCGCCAGCTCAGAATAATCGTCGCTTACCTCGTTTATTCCCAGCGCCAACACAGCCAACGCAGCCCCGCCACCCTTGACGCAGTGTCAAGCAGCAGGAATTCGCAACATTTGTCCAGGGTAAATCTTGTCTGGATCTGACAGCATCGGTTTGTTCGCTTCGAAAATTTTCATGTAGGCATTAGCATCGCCGTACTCTTCTTTGGCGATCTTGGAAAGCGTATCTCCCGACTTGACGGCGCGTAATTTTGACGTGACGCCCGACCCTGCAACGACTGTCATGAGATCGTCGACCTTGGCAACGCCGCTCACGTTTCCGCAGCAAAGCACGATCTTTTCTTTGGTCGCCTGATCCACCGCAACCCCGCTTACCGTTGCTGTCTCGGTGCTACCGTCATACTTTACAGATAGCCCTGCGGCCATAAGATTCTGCGAGCCGATGTATGTCTCGATCGCGTCGCCGGCGGTGATGTTTAACGCCACAAGATCCGGTTGTGTAGGCGCGGCGGTCGCGGCGGGTGCACGGTTGAACAATTTTTCGCCCGCTTCTCTTATAAAGCTGATAAGACTCATCGTTTTCCTCTTTTGGGTTGTGCGCGTACGACTGCGTGTCGCGCGGGTTTGATAATGGCAAATCCGAATGCAGAATTAATTTGACTCAGGCAGGTTGCGATATTTCCGCGAGTGCTTCACCAGCAACAGCAACATCAGAAACTTCCACAGCAAAATCGCCCAGCGCAACAATGCCGACGAGTCTTTTTTCAGCATTCACAACGGGCAAACGCCGAATCTGGTGCTCGCTCATGCGCGCGGCGGCTTCGGCGACTGAATCATCCTCAAAGGCCCAGATAACGCCATCTGACATGATGTCCCGCACTTTTGTACTGCCATCTTTGCCCGCAGCGACGGCACGAATCACGATGTCGCGGTCAGAAATTGTACCGATCATGCGGTCATTTTCACCCACAGGCATCATGCCGAAATCGCCGTTAAGCATTTGCTGAGCAGCTTCCCTGATCGTGCTATCGGGACCGATAACCTGAACGTCTCGGCTCATTACATTTTTAATTGTTTGCATATTATTTCCCTTTTCAGAGCATCAATAAAATTATCCAAATTGAGCCGTTGCAAAGTGACATCACTTAGCTCCATGGCACAGCCACAACTCTTTCCTGTCGGCCACTGCGTTGTTTAATTTGGGACGCACGTTGAATTGACGACCACCATCACCGAGCGAATCTGCCGCAATAAAGTAATCATGTCCGTGCCCGAGCAGTTCGTCTGTGCGCCATCGTACATTTGCCTTCTCTTCGTTGCTCGCATTGCATCTTCAAGGAACAACGTGAGGACAAAATCAAAGCGGGCAGCGACAATAATTTTGCGCTATCAAGACCACATGCTCTGTCGCCCGCGCATCCAACTCGATAACGTTCCGCTTCACATCGCCTAGCGGGGCCACAACCGCGAGGCTTGCTTCGTGGGTATTGAAGACTACCAAAGTTATCTGTATTGGTTAGTGGTAGCGTTTAGAGTCAGCACGTTAAACACGATTGCGTTACAAGTCAAACTTGGGATTGATGGTTGGTTGCTCTTACGACCAAGAGCACCGCTGAGTGTTGGCGACTTAAGTCAATTCTTGGATGTGTCCGGCGATCGGATATTGTCGCGTCGTTACCTTGGCTATGAGACGGAGAAGATTGGAAAAATTGTTCCAGAACAAGTTTATAAGGAAGACATCCTCAAACTCAACGGCTGGATGATGAGCGGGGTGATTCGCGAAGACGATACCGCGAGCATTACCGGCGCCATCATCGGCGGGCCACCCAATGAGCCTGGTGTGTTACGTGCCAACCGGTTCTGCAATCACTTCTTTGACCCAGTCAACATACGCAGCTTCGACAACGCTGACCCCAGCCCCAGCCGGGGTTTTTCCGGATTTTGTTTTGGCCAGCGGGTCAAAGACGCCCCGCAATGGGCGCTGGGGTCTGATAGCCCGTTTGCCGCCTCACCGCAAGACCTTGCCAACCGGCTCAACCACTTCACGATACGCGATGCGCGCGAGTACCAGTGGCGAGCATTGACATTGAAGACAGCCGACTTCACCGACGCCCAGCACCCTGATATCGCATCCGGCGAAGACAACCGCAAAGCCTACTGGGCTTCTACCTTCCGTACGGTGGGGCATGTCATTCATTTGTTGCAGGATATGGCACAGCCGCAGCATACGCGCAATGTGGGACATGCACCGCTTCATACGACATCTGGTTATGAGGGGTATATCAATGCGCGGGTGTTGGGTGAAAGCGTCATTATTTTTCAGGCCGCAAGCGTCCAAGCAGCCGTTACCGATATGCCGCCACTCAATTTTGGCGGTTATCCGATCCCGCGCTTCAAGCGCTTTAGTGATTATTGGAGCTCGCGCTTGGGGGGCGCAGGAATGGATGCAGGGCTGGCGGACTACAGCAATCGCGGCTTTTTGACGCTGGGTAGCGACTTGAGTGACTCGCCTGTGTATACACGGCCGCCGCGTGACGAGAATGCTTATACCAAAATCGCCACGCCCATAGTGGGCGATTACACAATTTCACATTTGACCATTGCGGTGCCTGATGATCTGGTGGGTAATAGTGCGCCGATCAAGATGACGACTGAAAGTGTTTTGAGTAATTTGAATTTGGCAGACAGCCTGCCTCCGCTCGAAGATCGCTACATTGCGCAGCGTGCTGTTTATGAAGATCAAGCGAGCCTCTTGATTCCCCGTGCTGTCGGTTACTCAGCGGGCCTGATTGATTATTTTTTTCGTGGTCGGCTGGAAATCACGCCACCTGACGATGGCTTGATCAGCTTGGTGGATCATGCTGATTTCGCTGGTGTCGATGCCCCTTCGACCAATGCTGGCCAAGGCTTCAACGGCTTCAAGACGATCAAGGTCAACGTGCGCAATACGACGCCTGATATCGCCGCGCCGAATGGTGTAGCCAAACAGAATATGGTCGGCGGCAAGCTCGTGGCGGTGCTTAAATTCCATCGTAATTTGAGTTACAGCGACGATCTTGCAAAGGAGCCTACCAATGGATCGAATGTCGAGATTAACCGTTCTGATATTGAAGAGATCGTTGTCAGCAATCGCGTCAAGGATGAAAACGGAAACGCTGTCCCGAGCATGACTTTGAACACGACGTCACCCGCAAAGCTCCTCTATTTCGAGTTTGACAAGCAACTACCCATCAACGCAACCGACGTTTATCTGCAGGTGGTTTATCGTGGCGCTCTGGGTGACGAAGAGGACGCGGTTGCTGTCGAAACAATCCACCTGTCTGAGCCGACGCACCTGTCCTATATGAATTCGAGTGATTACACCTCGATTAACAATGCGGTGTATACGCTTGCAGAAGTCAATGGTGATGGCATTCCCGCCGGCGGCACCGAGACAGGGCAGCAGCTGCGCGACCATGTTCAACCCAGATCTTGTATCGACAGCACAACCAACCTGCTGCGGGAAGCTTGTGTACCGTCTTTTGACAACAATTTTGTGTTGAAAACCACCGACACCGCATCAACAAACACGACACGTATCAAGCTGAAGCTACCCAAGAGCAAAACCTACCACCGCCTGGCAATGCTTACGCCGATCGACAAGCCCGCCAAATTCGATTTTGTCAATAACGACTGTGTGCCTACGCTTACCTATGATCAGCAAGGGCGTACTGTGCAAGTCTGGTATGACCCATTGGGCAGGGCCCACTCCACGGTGACCAATTACCCTGACCCAGTTCGTGGCGTTTACGGGGTTATCACCGCCTGTGTAAACCAAGGTGACGCCCAAGCTGCAAATGGCAGTGCGAAACGGATTGACAAAATGTCGCCGTTGACCGGCGATAATGCTAAGCCCTTGCCGCTCGCGGATTTTTATTTTGGCGCGCCTTGAAATATGGCGGCTGCAGCCCTCTATGTTGCTTCAAGGTGATGCCTCTGCACCATACAGCCACTGCCTGAAACACCCCACCAATCAAGGCGTTTGGGGCAATCATTTTTTTGCACTGAACAATTGTTGCGCAAAAAATCCCGTTATACGGCTCGTCGCTATTGCTATGGCTGCCTGCAGAGCCGCCTGCATGGCTGCTTGCTCTCATCGGCGCGGCGTGATGCGCCGGGAAAGGTGTAAGCCTGCGGGTGTTTGATTGTGCCGCTGAGAAGTGCGATAAGCGAGAGCGATACAAATCAACAAGTTGCAATGGATATTGCAACGGACATTGCAACAGACGAAGGGCAATAATTTCATCTGGGTGCTTTAATCAGAATTACGTTGAGTGTCCCGGCATCTCATGTGTCCCAGTATTCCAAGTATCCAACGTGCCCCAAGCCCCTCAATTATGAAGACAATAAAAATACGCGGACGCCAATTGCATCAGCATGGCTTGCCACTTAACTGTGTGCCGCTGGTTACGCGCACGAAAGCGTTGTTGCTAGCCGAGTTGGCGGCCATATTGCCAAAACATCCGGATGTGATTGAGCGGCGTGTTGATTTTTTTGAAGATATTCATGACGATCAACAAGTTGCTGCCACGGCCATGGCCATTCGCCATGTTGCAGAGCAGATTCCAGGCGCTTTTATTGGGGGCCATTTTATGGCCATTAATTCGACAAAATCGTAAGTGCTTGAGTTACAGCGAAAAACAAAATATCATTGGTAACTATTGGAATACAAAGCGAATTTTTCGATAACTATTGGAATAAGGTATATAGAAACCCATCTTTCAACCGCCTTGTAAGCGGTAGGTCGTCTGTTCAATCCAGACTGTGGGCACCATCTCATTTCAATAAATCAACAATTGTCGAATCGTATTATTCGTTGGCCTATTGAAGTCGGTCTCCTGACGCGGACAAATGATGCTTGGCTAGATATTTTTACCCTATCTCTACCATGTGGGCGTTATTGTGGCCAACAAGATCTCTGCCAGTACGACGCGCAGCCGACGCAGTGGCACATTGGACTCATCAAATTCCGTTTCGTTAACGAGCAGTTGATAGTGCCAGCTGTGTGACGATTAGGTATTGCATGACTTTGCCATGAAGGTGCTGCCACAATACGAGCCAGATGATTCGCCCCCTAGCGCTACTCCAATTAAGTAAATAAAAAAGCAGGCATCGCAAAGCACCAAACTCCTTCTGCGCTCAAGCTTGTGCGAATCCGAAACGGCATGATTCAATAGTGGCCGGTTGAGCCGGCGAGTGGTGAAATAGGGTGGTGGCACTTTCCGGGTGGTATCAATCCCAAACCAAAAACGCGCCTGGCAATTTATATGGGATGTTTTCAGCGATGATGATTTACGATTTAATGTGGTGGTTGTATACACAACAAATAAAGGTACACATGATCTGCGTAGGGGCGAATTAGCAATTTTAAAAGGCCCTTAACGCGACCGCGTATAAAGCGGCCTCGTCGCCAAGTTGATTTCAAACTTCGGCATAAATATAACCTGATAATTTTGGGGGCCGACGTACCAAATAAAATGTAGTTTTTTCAATCTAGACTGTGGGTACTATTCTACTTACGCCATACTCATTCCTCTCACCCGCTGCCACCCATTGATAATGAGCGTGCAGGTTGCATCTTGCTAGCATCTGTACGTCTAGTCTTTTCGTATTTAAAATCGTGCTAAGTAATCTTTTATTTTTGCCTGAAGCCTCGCCGCGAATGTAATGCGCTGCTTTTTGTTAATTGATGATTGAATGACCCATGTCTAATTTCAGTACGCGTTTTTTCTCAGGCTTGATTGCCGCGATAGTCATTTTTATTGGCGTAGAGGCTGACGCTACAGCAGCTGCTACGGTAGTTAAAACACCGCATGTTGAAGCCGAGCTGATTGCGCGCAATACGGCTATTGTTTCAGGCCAGACCCTTGAGGTAGCGTTGCGCTTGAACATCATCGAGCACTGGCATACCTACTGGCGAAACCCGGGCGATTCCGGCCTGGCGACAAAACTTAAATGGAACTTGCCGAGCGGTTTTACGGCGGGCGCAATCGATTGGCCGCACCCAAAAAAATTACCGCTGGGCCCATTGATGAATTTCGGCTATGAGGGCGAGGTGCTGCATCTGGTCACGATTCAAGCTCCTAATACATTGAAGGCGGGTGAGAAAATCACCTTAAGCGCGAAAGCGGATTGGCTGGTGTGTGCAGATGTGTGCATTCCTGAAGAAGGTCAAGTCTCAATCACATTGCCGGTGGTCGCGGCTGGCATGAATAATCTACAGGACGCGCGCTGGGCCGGTGCATTTGCCGCCACACATGCCGCGTTGCCGGTCCCATTATCAGGCTGGAATACCCACGCTAAAATCTCCGCAGACGGTTTACAAATTGATCTGACACCACCGGCCGGCGAAACGGTAGCCATCACTGACTTGGCGTTTTATCCGATCCGCAATGATGTTATTGCCAATGCCGGCACACAAGTGCTGGCGCGGCTGGCGGAAGGTGCGGGGGCTGTGGAAAAAGCGGGTTACAGGTTGACAGTGCCACTGGCGGACCCATTGGTGGCCGATCTAAAAATACTCGATGGGGTATTAGTGACATCAAACAATTGGGGCAATGCGCATGCAGGCAAAGCCGCGGCGATTGCGGCACCGGTTAGTTATTCTGTAAATTCAAACTCTCGCACTGAAGCGGCATACAAGCCAAAAATGGCTCAAGATTCCCTGCCATCCTTGAGTTTGCTTGCGGCTTTAGGTGCGGCGTTGCTGGGTGGCTTGGTGCTGAATCTGATGCCCTGCGTGTTCCCGGTCCTCGGTATCAAGGTGATGGGTTTTGTCGAAAATGCACACGGCGATGCGCGCATGCTGCGGCGTCAGGGGCTCGCTTTTTTTGTGGGCGTCGTGGTGTCGTTTGTGGTGCTGGCAGCATTGATGTTAGCGCTGCGTGCGGCAGGCCAATCAATTGGCTGGGGATTCCAATTGCAGGAGCCCAGCTTTGTCGTGCTGCTCGCGATCATATTTTTTATCATGGCGTTGAATCTATCAGGGGTGTTTGAAATCGGTACCTCGTTGCAATCAGCGGCTGGCCAAGCCGAAATGAACGCGCAAAAAAATCCGCTCACCGGCGCGTTTGCATCGGGTGTACTGGCCACGTTGGTAGCCACGCCGTGCATGGCGCCGGGTCTGGGTGCATCCGTAGGATTTACGCTAAGCCAAAGCGCGCCGATTGCATTGCTGGTGTTTTTAACGATTGCGTTAGGGCTTGCGTTGCCGGTGCTAATGCTTTCATTCGTGCCTGCATGGTTAAAATTTTTGCCGAGGCCGGGTGCGTGGATGGAGACATTTAAACAATTCATGGCTTTCCCGCTCTATGCCACCGTCGTCTGGCTGGCATGGGTATTAGGCGCGCAGACGGGCAATGATGGCGTGACGAAATTGCTGGCAGCGCTGATCGCGATTGCGTTTGCGGCATGGGCGTATGGGCGTTGGCAGGTTACAAAACCGATGCGGGCTATCACGTTGGCTGTGATCGGTTTGGCTGTTGGCATCGCGCTGGCATGGCCCTCAGGGGACACGCAGAATCTAGCGCAAGCCAAGCTTGAAGACGGCTGGGTATTGTTTTCGCCGGCTAAAATTGCTGAGCTGCGGGCGCAAGGAAAGCCAGTGTTTGTTGATTTCACCGCCACTTGGTGTATTACCTGCCAAGTCAATAAACGCGTTGCGCTGAATCAGGCCGAGGTGGTCAAACGCTTTCAGCAATTATCGGTGGTACGGATGAAGGCTGATTGGACCGTGAAAGACCCGGTGATCACCGCAGCGCTTGCCGAGTTTGGTCGTAACGGCGTGCCGCTCTATGTGTTTTATCCATCCCGCGGTGAGCCTGTAATCTTGCCGGAATTATTAACGCCCGCCATCGTGCTGACGACAATTGAGCCCGCATCAGCCGGTACTATCAGCAAAGCAGTTGCCCACTAATTGGCAGGTACGGCTATTGTGTTTTGCTCCGGCGTCAGCTTGGGTTGCACCTGCGCCCAAGGGCCTAGCTGTTTACGAAACGCATCCGTCACTGCGCGTGCTTCGGTTGAATCATTGATGATGTAGGGCGTAATCAGCACAATCAATTCAGTTCGAGTGAGCGTGGTCGAGTTCTTTTTGAACGCATAACCCAAAATCGGAATGTCTTTTAAGAACGGCACGCCACTATCAGTGTTTGAGGTGTTGTTGGAAATTAACCCCCCCATGACATAAGTCTCGCCGTGGCGCAGCGTCAGTTTCGTATCTAAGGCGCGGGTGCTAATAGTGGGCGTGGTCGTGCTTGCGCTGGCATTATTCTTGACGATGCTGTTTTCCTGGGTGATATCAATATCAACCTGATCGGACGAATGCACCACGGGCTTGATGCGCAGGATCGTGCCGGTGCTGCGATATTGCGTCGTGGTGATTACGCCCGAAGTGGTACTTTGCTGACCGGTATTAATCGGCACTTCGTCACCCACGCGAATGGTCGCGGTTTCACCATTACGCGCCTGAATACGAGGGGTCGATAAAACATTGGTTTTGGTCAATTGGGAGAGTGCTGAAAGTACCACGCGCGGGCTGCCGCTGCCATCAAGCTGTCCCACCACAAAGCCGGCAATTTGTCCTAATACGGTATTGCTACCGATGCCGCTGGGTTGGGGGGAGGGCGGGGTAGTTGCGGCAGTTCCTCCGCTACCCACTGCGGGTGTGGTGCTGGTTGTATTGCCCGTCAGTCCGGTATTGCCGCCGAGCGAAGCCACATTGAGCCCAGTTCGGTTGAGAGCTTTGAATATCCAGTCAACGCCCACCTGAGTCTGATCATCTAATGATACCTCGGCGACGGTGACTTCAATCAATACCTGACGGGTGGGGCGATCCAGCTCGCGCAGCAGGCGAATCATGTCGGTGTAATCTTCGCCGTTGGCGCGGAACAAGATGGTGTTGGTGCCAGCATCAACCACCACATTGCCGGTAGCACGTACCGCGGGTGCGCCGGTGGCGGAAGGCGTGTTGATAGGGCTCGATGGATTCGTGGCGGTCGAACTCTTGCTGCTGCCGCTTAGTAGTTGTTGCAGGGTATCGGCTAATCGCGAGGCATCGGTATTTTGAACCTGGTAGCTAAAAAAACTTCTCCCTACACTTTTTTCAGCCGGCTTATCTAGTGTTTGCGCCCATTCGGCAATATGGTTGATGATCTCTTTGGATTGCGCGAACACAATTACACTATTGATACCGGCAACCGGCAATAGCGTGATCGGGTATTGAACCGAGCCTGGGGTTGTTGTACCGACCGCATAACCTTCTTGCGTCAAAATCTCGGACAGGCGCTTGACTAATTCCTCGGCTGACCAAATCAGCGGCGTGATGCGTATAGAGTTGCGGCCTTTGAATAGCGGCTGGTCGAGCATTTGAATCGCTTCCAACGCGGCTTGCACATCATCGCCGTTGCCGGCCAGCAACAATGAATTACGAATCGGATCTTCCGTGACGCGAATTTTTTCACCAAATAAAGTTTTGATGTAGCTAACGATTTCGGTATTGCGAACGGCTTGCAGTTCTACCAACTGGAACACGGGGCGCAACGGCAGCGGCGTATCCGGCAGCGCACGGCCACGGCGAATTTCGGGCAAATAGCCGGTGTTGATACTGTCCGGCACGATGCGAATCAAGCCACCAATATCCTGCACTGCAATGCCAAAGCTTTTGAGCAGCAGGCGTGCGCTATTTTCAGCCTCACCCGCCGTCAAGGCTTTACCGCTACGCAGCGTGACCAAATCCTTGCGGGCCATCACCGCAGGGTCGATACTGATATTGCGTTTAAGCACAGTGGCATAGACTGTCTGAATAAAGGCAGGTAGCGGCAGCGAATCAAAATTAAGCGTGACATTGGCGGATTGGCCGGTCGTGACTACAGTTGCGGCAGGCGTCGGTTTGTTGGGCACCAACGGTGGTTTGGGGTTGTCTGAAACGACAGCAGTACCGCCGATCTTTTGGCTAACGTCGGGATTTGCAACACCCGCTTTGCCTAGAGCGCTATCTAATTGAGAAGGCATGCGCGGGGGCAGGTCCAGTTTGGCGGGAATCATCGGCTCGGTTGTGCAGCCGCCTAAGCTCAGCGCCAAGCCGCATGCCAAGCTTACGCCCAGGGCCAGCTCGACTGAATGAGCCAACACGGTTCTCTTTGATTTTGTTTTCATCATCACCATACAATCGGAATTGTTTGTTCGGCCAGCGGTAGCAAACGTTTCTTGCCTTCAATATTGACGCACACGCCATTGTCCTTGATATCCACAATCGGTGTGCCATCCGGAAATTTTTCACCTGCTTTCAGCGGCAAAATTCGGTCATCGCCGAACTGTACCAGCACCACCCGGTCGCGAGCTTGACCGGCCACGCCTGCCAAACGCCAGCGTTTGGCACGTTCATCAACCTCAACGTCGGCCTGAAATTGACCGCCCCATAAATTACTGCGGGTAAGTTCAGCCAGATTATCCGGGGCGCGGTTGACGATATTTAAACGCGTCACGCGCCAACCTTCATCGGCACGCACCACTTTTAGACTGGCCGGGTCAATTTCAGGCGCCGGCACTGACCATACAATCGCACCGGCCAATATGGCAGCAGTCCACAGCCAGTAAATAAAAATTTGGCGCGGAGTCATTTTGAGCCTCCGTTGGCTTTGTTTGCGGTGTTGCTTGGGGTGTTACTTCCCCCAATGATCCCAACTACACCCACTGCCTCAGGTCGCAACGCATACGCCACCAATTCAATATCCGCAACCGGTGCGGGTGCTCCGCGTATAGACAAACTTTCAATCACGATCGCCGGTTTTTTTTCACTTACATCACGTGCCAATGCGGCTAGCCAGGCATTAACCAACAACGGTCGAAAGTCGACCAGCACGCGGGCCCGAATGGGGACGATTTCGTTCATCTCGGCGGCCAGTGGGGCATCGCTTACGGTTACTTTAATTTGTCGCGCCGTCAGTCCGGCGCTGGTCAAGGTGCGGCTAACGGATTCTTGAACAGCCGCTTGTGCCAACCCCAAACTGCCTTCCTTCCAGAGCAGGCTTTCAAAATCGCCCATCGCGGCTTTCACTTCACTCGCACGATTTACCCAGTCTCCCGAGTTGGCCAGCGAGCGGGCGCGGGCAATGCGGGCTTCTGCTGCAATCCACGCCTCACGCTTGGCCGTCACGGTATCGCGCAACACTAAAATACCGTAGCCCCACATAATCGCAATGATCATATACACACCATAGCGCAGGCGCGGGTTACTGCCCCATTGCTCGCGAGCGTCGTTTAAAGCGGCGTTCAGGGCAGTATTTAAGGCTGCGGTGGATTGATGTTGGGCGCTCATCGTTTATACGCCGCGGGCACGGCAGACGTAACGCCTGGAACCGTCGTTAGTGGCGATGTTGGGGTCGTAACGGGTGCGATGACTTTAACTTTATCCTGAGTTGCGTCAGTACGTAGCTGCTCAACACGAAGCTCCACGCTAAGACGCAAACCTTCACCATTGACTTGAACATCCCGAAACGCTGGGTTGGCTTCGAAGGCTTTGACCAGTGCAGTCGCGGCCGGTGTGGAGCCGGTTGTGGTGAATATCATTTTGAGGCGTTTGCTGCGAAGATCGCTGCCATCGGGTCGCCAATCCCATTCCGTGAGCACCAGCGCGCCCGGCTTGCTGATCGCACCAAGAGTGCGACTGACCTCAGCAAACACCGAGAGTGCATCAATTTGATTGAACGCCACATCAAACCGCGCCGCGCGTGCCAAACTGCCCACGGCATTGCCGCGCGCGCTGAGCAAGCCGTCCAGCTCTTGTTCGGTGCTTGCGAGTCGCTTTTCGGCTGTCGTTAGAGCCTGCGCATGGCGGCGAAAGTCGTTGGCAAACCAAACGCTCGGAATAACCAATAGCAATGCCGCCGTAGCCACTATCCAGGTTTCGCGCTGCGCGTCCGGGGCATAAGATTGGCCGCGCGCATAACCAGCCGGTCTCGCCAACCAGCGGGCTTCCAGCGGGCTTGGAAACATCTCACCTCGCGAGGCTGCGTCTAGCCCAGTCGCCGCTGCACCCTGAATACGCTGAAAATTAGTCCATACAATCTGATTGGGTGCAGCATGCCACCACTGGCTCGCCGCGACGACTCCGCGGCGCATGACGATGGCTTCAACACCATCAAGGCAGCTATACACACTAATTCCGTCACCGTTACTACTCATGGCGGTGAATGACTTGAATGCGTCTTCTGGAATCACCGGTAAATCCCGTTCAGCCACGCCAGCCTCTGCCTGGGCACCTTCAACGGCATCTTTGTCCCAAGCCATCAGCACGGCATGTGTGTCGCCTGAGCCCTGTGGAATAACATAGTGTGCAGTTTGTCGAAATGGTGTCCAAGCGGTGAGTTCAAGCTGAATCGCGGCGGCGCGCCGGTTGGCGGCTACGTTTGATAAGGCGATAGTTTTGACGCGATAAAGTGAGCGCGACAATATCCAATAAGTGCGACGGCTGCTCTGCTCAGGCGAGGCGACAGCATCGCTGGTTTGCCGATAATGTTCATCAAGCGTCAGGCCGCTATGGGCGCGGCGTGGCGATCTGAGCAGGCGCAGCAGGGTCGACAGAAAGCCCAGCTTTGAGTATGAGCCAGGGGAGCGAGCGGCTATCGGCGGTAGGTTGGCTAACTTCACGGTTTGGAAATGAGAAAGGGGAAGAAATTGACTTGGCGTTAGATTGAAAATCGGCGGGCGAATTTTTATTCGCGCGTCCGGGCCCGGTGCTGGAAACAGGAGTTGATAATGAAAAACGGGTACTAAACGGGGTACTAAAAACGCGCGCAAAGTCTTCAACATCATCATCTGTCGGGATGCTATTTCGCGGACGATGACGGCACTCATTAACCTGCGCCGCCTTGTCACTGGCAGCCGGCGTGATAACCAACCTGCATTCTATCAGGAACGCCAGATCGTCCCGCTGATAGGTAAGCCGCCAGGTGCTAGCGCCCACTAGCTGAATCGTGTCGAGATCAATTGCCCCATTCGTGAATGTGCCCAATTCTGCCACGGTTTGAAATGGCGCAAGCCGACGTTGATCTAGCAGCGCAGTAATTCGCGCCTGATCAATGCCGACCAGAGATTGCACGATCAGGCGCGGTGCGGTATTCAAATTGATCGCTGACACACGATGCGCACTAAAGTAGCCTAAAAACCGTTCGGCCGCACCGGGTTTACCGCGAGCGTCCAACTCAGCGAGCAATTCACGCCAGCCAGGAATACGCCGCAACTCATCGCGTGAGGTAAAGAAATCGTTTGCGGGCGGTGGTAATTTGGCTTCAATGTAATCGCGCCGCTCAGCGCCGTTTAAGCGCTTAAAATCGTCCACATCGACATAGTCACGTAGCGTGTCAAGTAGACGATCATGCCGTTCAACCGGCAGCCCCGCCGCACTGAAAAAGCGCCGCAGCTGAAGATCATCGTTGATGTTGAGGCTCATGAGTCCGCGCTCGTCTTGTATTGCAATTTGAGTTTTATCACCCATTCGATAAAAGCGCCCATCCAGCAACAGTGGCTCATTGGGCGCGTCTTTGATGACCAAGCCACGCTCAGTAATGGGGTTAAGCAGCACCGCCTGAATCAGCGCTTGGCCGATCGACATCGCTTCGCGTTCAGCTTCGGTGACGGATTGTTGCTGAAACGCAGCCGTTTGCAGGCCCTCTACCCGGGACGCAAAATAAGTCGCGCCAATGGCAATCACCGCGATCGCGAATAATGTGGCAACCAGAATGAAGCCCGCGGCGCGTGGGTCGTGACGTTTGGGAAGATCGTCGCACTTGAGGGCGCGATGATGAATAGAAACAATGGACATATCGCAGTATAAATCACGAAAATGGAGGTTTGCACTGGTAAAAACACAGTTGGCACGAAATTTGTACGGCATCTAATGACGGGTTATCATGGAAGCCCGTATGGAAATATAGAAACTTCCCTATTTTGTTAACTTCTACGCGCTTGCCAGTGCCGAGCTTATCTCAACACAGCGGCTTCACGCTGATTGAAATCATGGCGGCCATGACGGTATTTTTTATGTGCATCGGCATTCTGGTGTCTGGTGTGGCGCAAGCCATGCGTCTGGCCGAAGTTGGACAGGCCCAAACCACCTATTCTCGTGATGCGGCGATACGGCTAGGCTGGTTTCGTGACACGGTTGGTTTGGCTATCATTCCGGCACAGGGCTCGGAACAAGGGCCGCCATTGACGGGTAATACGCGCAACTTGTCGGGTGTCACGCTGCAATCGTTAAATACCAATAGCGCTGGGCCCGGTATCTTTGCCTGGGCGCTTGCGTTTAATTCACGCACGAATGAAACGGAATTACGCTACGAAGCGGTAGCCGACAGTAGCGCACAAAGCACAGCCGAGTTTGATAAATTTTCCGGTGCAAATTTATCTTATACGGCGTTTTCATGGGCCGGCCGTAAAGGGCGCTTTCGCTATCTCGATGAAACGGGCGATTGGCTTGATCAATGGCCTGCCAACGCACTAGGTACGCGGTTAAACAATGTTACGCCGCCTCTGGCGGTCGGTCTGGAATATGGTGATGATGCCCGCCTGCTGGTAGTCAATATCCAGAATCGTTCAACGCCTTTACCCAGTTACAAAGAGCTGCTTAAATGAATCAGCGCAGCGCTAGCGCAAGTTGTAGTGCGTCATGAACATGCGTTCGTTACCGCTATTGCCCGTCGCAGTGCTAATGGCATTGGTGATACTCACATTCTGGCTATCGCGGTTTGTGCAGCCAATCAACGCCAATGCCGAAGGAAAATTGCGACACGATCCGGAATCGATTATCGAAAAATTTGTGGCTAAAAAAATGAGCCCCACAGGCGACATACAATATGTGTTGAAAGCCGATCGAATGATGCATTATCCGGACGATGATTCATCCAAAATGGAAAACGTGCTGTTTACGGCCACTGAACCTGGCAAACCAGAGCTCACCGTCCGCGCACCCAATGGTCACTTGCTGGAAGGTAGCAACGAAATCAGGATGGAAGGGGGCGTGGTGATGCAAACCCAGGCTGCTCCCCACTATCCGCCCATGCAAATGATGACGCCAACGCTGCATATTTATCCGAAACAAAATCTGGCTCGCTCAACCACAGGCGTGGTGTTTACAACACCGACCCTTAAAGTGAATGCGGCCACGTTTGAATTTAACAGTCAATCGCGTACGGCTAATTTGACCCGGGTAAAAGGCTCGATGTCGCGTGAAGCGGCTTTCGCCACCACCAACAACACAGAAGCAAAAAAAGAGGTTCCAAATGAAAAATAACATGGGCGGCATCGCACTCATAACGATCATGCTGATGCTGACAGGCCAGCCATTTATCGCGCGCGCCGAAAAAAATGATCGCCTGGAGTTGCTCAATTATGAAGCCGATAAACAGGCCGTCTTGCCCGAGCAGGGCGAGATTAAAAGTGTGTTGCTGGAAGGTGATGTAATGATCACCCAGGGAACGATGCGAATCAAAGCGAGCAAGGTTATCCTCAAGCAGGATAAAGACGGCAAGCGTTATGGTGATGGATTTGGCGCGCCGGTTTTTTTTACACAAAAGCAGGAAGGCCGCGCTGACTACCTGGAGGCGGTGGGCGAACGCCTGGAGTTTGACGAGCGCACCAACACCGTAAAACTGTTTACCAACGCAAAACTGAAACTCGCTAAAGACGAGCTTAGCGCAGAATATATTGTCTATAACACGCTAACCGAGCGTTATGAAGCGGCGGGCGTCGCCCCTGGAGCAAAGCTACCTGCCAGTATGGGAAGCGCGGGCCGGGTAAGAGGCGTGTTGTATCCAAAATTGAAAGACTCTGCGGCGGCTACACCCGCGGTGCCCTCGCCAGCACCTGCTAAACCGAATTAACCACAATTAGCGCTGCGCCAAAAAATGAATCAGCCCACCCCATTAACGATGGACACCCAAAACGTTCTCAGCACCAAAAGCGTGTTGCGCGCGGAGGGCCTGCGCAAACAATATAAAAAGCGCGTCGTGGTGAGTGATGTATCTCTGCAGGTTGAGAGCGGGCAGGTGGTTGGCTTGCTGGGCCCCAATGGCGCAGGCAAAACAACCTGTTTTTACATGATCGTCGGCTTGGTTCCAGTCGATGGCGGCACGATTCATCTCGACGGTAATGATTTGTCGCGCATGCCTATTTTTCGGCGCTCCCGATTGGGTGTGGCCTATTTGCCGCAGGAGGCATCGATTTTCCGCAAGCTTACGGTGTCTGAAAATATTCGCGCTATTCTGGAGCTGCGGGATTTATCCGATGAAGATATTGATTCGCGCTGCGCTGCGCTGATGGAAGAGCTGCATATTTCGCATTTACGGGATAACCCGGCCATTAGCCTTTCAGGCGGCGAGCGTCGCCGTGTTGAAATTGCCCGCGCGCTCGCAGTGGATCCGCGCTTTATTTTGCTGGATGAGCCATTCGCGGGTGTCGATCCGATTGCGGTGATTGATATTCAGGAGATCATCAAATTTCTAAAAAACCGTGGCATCGGGGTGTTAATTACAGACCACAATGTGCGCGAAACGCTAGGCATTTGTGACCACGCCTACATCATCAATCAAGGCTCGGTGCTGGCCAGTGGCGCACCAGACGAGATTGTGGTAAATGAAACGGTTCGTAAAGTCTATTTGGGGGAAAACTTCCGCCTGTAGCGGTCGTAAGCTGGCCCTTAAATTTTATGAAGAACTCCCTTCAACTCAAGCTTTCGCAACATCTGACATTGACGCCTCAATTGCAGCAGTCAATCAAGCTGTTGCAACTATCAACGGTTGAGCTTAATCAGGAGCTGGAGCGCTATTTGCTGGAAAATCCGTTGCTGGAGCGTGTTGATACAGCAGGGGACACCGATGAATCTCCGGCGCTGCCGTTTAATGGGCAAACCGATTTTCCGGCATCCGGTCAGACGGAAACCGATTCGGGCAATCAAAGCGGGGCAGCAGATTCAGCCGATGCGCGCAACGATGACGCCGGTCTTAGTGGCGATGATGGAGCCGGTTATTCGTCCGGCACGCGCATCAATAATAGTAATAGTGAAGGTGACGATGATGATAGCGGCTTCGGACAAATCGCGGCGGCAGAGCCAACCCTTCAGGAGCACCTGACCTCTCAGCTCGCGTTAATGTCGGTTACCGAAACAGACCGCAGGCTGGTGCTGCTGTTAATTGCGCATCTTGATGAAGACGGTTATCTGACGTATGAGCTCAACGACCTGGCCCATTTGTTTGCCGAACATATAGATATTGACGCAGATGATTTACAAATTGCACTCAAGCATTTGCAAAATTTCGAGCCCACCGGTGTAGGCGCTAGATCGCTGTCGGAATGCCTTATGTTGCAGCTGGCTGCGATGCCGGTTAGCGTGCCTTTCCGGGCGAAAGCGCAGCAGTTGGTGGAACAACATCTTGATTTGCTGGCGGCTCGTGATTTCATGAAACTAAAGCGGCTGCTACGCGTCAATGATGAAGAGCTAAAACGAATTCGCGAGCTGATTGTCTCGCTTGAGCCCAAACCAGGCCGCTGCTTCAGCCACGATGATATTCGCTATGTGGTGGCCGACGTCGTGGTAAAAAAATTGCAAGGCAAGTGGCAAGCCATGTTGAATCAGGAGGCCATGCCCAGATTGCGCGTTAACAAGCTGTACGCTGATTTGCTGCATAAAAGTCGTGATGCCGACGGTAAAAATCTGACGGGGCAGTTACAGGAAGCGCGCTGGTTAATCAAGAATGTACAACAACGTTTTGACACGATTTTGCGCGTTACACAAGCTATTGTTGAGCGGCAGAAACATTTTTTTGAACATGGAGAAGTGGCCATGCGCCCGTTGGTGCTGCGTGAAATTGCCGACCAAGTCGGGCTGCATGAATCCACGATTTCACGCGTCACCACACAAAAGTACATGCTCACCCCAAGAGGCATATTCGAGCTGAAATATTTTTTTGGTTCATCTGTTTCCACCGATACCGGCGGCGCTTGTTCTGCAACCGCCATTCGTGCACTTATCAAGCAATTAGTTCAAGCAGAAGATCAAAAAAAACCTCTGTCAGATAACCGTATTTCCGATATTCTAAGTCAGCAGGGTATTCTGGTCGCAAGGCGCACGGTAGCAAAATATCGTGAAAGCTTGCATATTCAGCCAGCGAACCTTCGGAAGTCTATTTAATCTATTATCAGTGAACGCTACAAGTTGTTTGTTGAAATTGTTTTAATGGAATGAGTAAGTAGTAAAAATAGGCAGTAAAAAGTAGGCAGTAAAAAAGTAAAAGTAAAAAAATAGTAAAAATGAAATCGTCGTTAAATCCCGAAAGGAGCGTGGCAAATGAACTTGCACATGACCGGCCATCACCTCGAAATCACCCCCTCAATACGTGATTATGTTTCGTCGAAGATGACACGAATAAATCGTCATTTTGATCATGTAATCGATGTAAACATGATTCTTAGCGTAGAGAAACTTCGACAAAAAATTGAGGCCAATGTCCATCTTTCCGGTAAAAATATTTTTGCCGAAAGCGAGAATGACGATATGTATGCCGCTATCGATTTACTGGTCGACAAACTTGATCGTCAAATCGTCAAACACAAAGAAAAAATTAAAAACAAACATGTTAGCGAAGCGCCGAAACGAATTATTTTAGAGTCGGCGCCTTAAATACCCAAGCATCCGCTGTTGCTCGGTTTGTCTATGCCCTGACGCGGTCAGTGCATTTACGGCTGGCCGTGTTCGCAAGGTTATTGCTGATCTCTGTAAATGCCCGCGTGAATGAGTCATCAAACTAACATCACGGCACGACTCATCGCCACGCTCTATTCAATGGCATAAAACATTTCTTCAATTGCCCTACAATAATGATCATTGATTGTTGACTTACCTGACGACAACCGAAGTTCAAGTCTGTGTCTACTAGGTCCGAGAGCAAAGCCCCTCACTTCGCATGTTATGACTCTTCTTGCCAAACCCCTCCCTGCCTCACACATCATTCTCGATTTGGAAGTGACCAGCAAAAAACGCCTGTTTGAACAAATCGGGCTGTTTTTTGAAAACGAAAATCGACTGGGCCGCGCGCAGGTTTTTGAGGCGTTATTTGCGCGCGAAAAACTGGGGTCTACCGGTCTGGGCTTTGGGGTGGCTATTCCGCATGGACGCATCAAAGGGCTGCGCGATACGCTGGCGGTGTTCATTCGTGCGAAAGGCGGCGTGCCATTTGAGTCGCCGGATGGCGTGCCGGTGCGGCTGGTGTTTGCCATGCTTGTGCCTGAGCATGCTACTGAACAGCATCTGAATATGCTGTCAGAATTAGCGCAACTCTTCAGCGATACCAATTTACGGCAAATATTATTGACTGAAAATAATCCTGCGCGTGTCCACCAATTGCTATCGGCATGGACGCCTTTTATAAATTACGCAACTATTGCCGACCATGCCTCAATTAAGCGTTCAGCAGCTCTTTGAGGATCGCCGCGACAAGCTGCAGCTAACATGGGTTAGCGGCCATCACGGGGCCTCGCGCATATTGCCTAAAGACGCGCTGAATCGCCCCGGTGTTGGCTTGGTCGGGCACTTGAATCTGATTCACCCGATTCTGATTCAGGCACTGGGCGCCACTGACATTGATTATCTGGATGGTCTTGATGCAGAGACGCTGCAAGCCAGCCTGACCGCGCTCTGCACCGGCGAAACCTTGGCGGTTTTTTTATGTGACGGCATTGACGCGCCGGGTTATCTGCAAACGGCATGTGATCAATATGCAATGCCGCTTTTTTTATCGCAAAAAAAAGGTCGTGTATTTGTTAACTTGCTGCGTCCTTATCTGCAGCGTGAATTATCCGAAGTTACCACCACCCACGGTGTGTTTCTAGATGTGCTCGGGTTTGGCATTCTCATTACCGGCAACTCACAAATAGGCAAAAGTGAATTGGCGCTTGAATTGATCTCGCGTGGCGCAGGTCTGGTGGCCGATGATGCGGTTGAGCTATTCCAGATTGGTCCTGAAACCATTCAGGGGCGCTGCCCAGCGTTGCTTCGCGATTTTCTGGAGGTGCGCGGCATTGGTGTGCTCAACATCAAAGCCATTTTTGGTGAAACCGCGGTGCGTCCGCGTAAAACCTTGCGTCTGATTGTGCATCTTGAGCGCCCAACAGCAGAGTATTTTCGCGGGCTTGATCGGCTGCAAACCAAATCCAGCACCACCACGATTCTCGGCGTTGAAATCCCGACCGTTACGCTGGCCGTTGTAGCAGGTCGCAACTTGGCGGTGCTGGTGGAGGCCGCGGTGCGTCATTATATTTTGCAAACTCGTGGCTATGATTCCACCAAAGATTTTTTGGATCGTCATGAAGTAGCCATGAAAGAGCAGAGTGAGGCGCAGAGCGGTGCGGCTGACGTAAGCTCTAATCACAATCCCGGCTCTGGCAATGCAGCGCTGGGTCAAACCGGTATTTTTCGCGCCCTGGGTGTGGATTAGTAGGTAGATTAAATTTAATGTCGGTTAAATGATGAGCTAGCTAATTTATGCAACTCGTTTTATTAAGTGGTCTTGCCGGTTCAGGTAAAAGCGTCGCACTTAAAGTGCTGGAAGACGCAGGCTATTTTGCGGTCGATAACTTGCCCACCATGCTGATTCCCGCATTGGTAGATTCACTCGAATCCAGCGCGATAAAAATCGCCATCAGTATTGATGCGCGCAGCGGCGATACCGTAGCGACGCTGCCGGCAGTGGTGAGCAGCATGGCTACGCGAGGCATTGAGTGTCGGGTAATTTTTTTGGAAGCCACAGATGATGCCCTACTACGCCGCTTCTCCGAAACCCGCCGTCCGCACCCACTGGCTGAGCGCATCACTGGCGGCGTTGCGGCATGCATCATTGAAGAGCGCCGCATGTTGGGCGCGATTGCAGAATTAGGCCATTGTATTGACACCTCGGATGTGAGTCCCAATACCTTGCGTGGCTGGATAAAAGACTGGTTGAAACTGGATCGTTCGCGAATCGCGCTCACCGTACAATCATTTGGCTTTAAACATGGTATTCCGCTCGATGCTGATTTTGTTTTTGACGCACGGTTTTTACCCAATCCGTTTTATGATCCCAAATTGCGTCCACTCAATGGCCGCGATGCGTCCGTTAAATCTTTCATGGCGGCAGATCAGAATGTAGGGCACTTTACAGCTGATATAGCCGCATTTATTCTGCGCTGGCTGCCGCTATTCGCGCGTGACAATCGTACGGGTTTAATGATTGCGGTGGGTTGTACTGGTGGACAGCACCGCTCGGTTCATATCATTGAAGAGCTGGCGCAGCGCTTCAGCTTGGGCCATCAGGTGCTAATACGCCATCGCGACATTCACGATTTCCCAAGGGAACCAGTTTGAAACATGCGTAGTCATAGATTCCGCCATGAATTCAAATGCCGCCCATTTAACGAAAGCATTTATTTTTGACCAAGTCGATTATTGCCACTGTTGCCGATTCCCTGCTGAAGCCGACCGCCCCTGCGTGTGTTGAACTGCCAATCTTCCCGCTAGGTTCTGTGCTATTTCCCGGCGGAACCATGGCGCTCAAAATTTTTGAGACGCGCTATATGGACATGGCCAAGGTTTGTTTGAAAAACGCGCAGCCGTTCGGTATTGCGCTGATTGCAGACGGCAATGAAGCCGGCGTTCCTGCAACACCGCATCGTATCGGCACGACAGCAAGCATTGCGGATTGGGATATGCCCGATCTGGGCGTGCTGCGCGTCACCGTAAAAGGCGAAGCGCGGTTCCGAATTATTGAGCAGCGCATCGAAAAAAATGGACTCATCGTCGCGACAGTAGAGCGCATCGCCGCAGATACAAACACAAACATAAACGCAGAAACGGTGGCCGATAGCGGTGAGTTTGAGGCGTGCGCCCAATTTTTGAAAAAAGTCATATCGCAGATCGACGGCGCGCAGTATTTGCATGACGAGGCGATGCTGATGGATGCGAGTTGGGTGAGCTTTCGGCTCACCGAATTGTTGCCATTTAGCGGCACGATCAAACAAAAAATGCTGGAGCTGACTGATGCCAGCATGCGGCTGGAAGTACTGCATCGTTTTTTGCTGGAACAGCAGTTGATCGGTGCCTAACTAGTAGCGCGCAAGATAGTGGGAAGCTAGTCGGGCCCAGCTTCGGCTCTTTTTTTACAAACGCAGGTGAAGTCTTTAAAAACCGCGTTGTCATATGGATTTCATCGTGCTCGGATGCTCGTGTGATAAAGTAAGTGCTTCGAAATTCTGAATTATCTCCATGGATGAATCCCCCAAGCGCTCGATGTTGGAGCGCCTTTCTTCTTTGTTGCTGCGCGAGCCGGAAGACCGCGACCAGCTGGTTGAATTGCTGCACGGCGCCCATGAAAAAAAATTGCTTGATGCGGATGCCCTCTCGATGATCGAGGGCGTCATGCAGGTGTCTGAAATGCAGGCACGTGACGTCATGATCCCGCGTTCGCAAATGGACATGATCGATGTGGAAGAAGTGCCAGATGAATTTATTCCTTTCGTTATCGAAACGGCCCATTCACGCTTTCCGGTTTATGAAAAAAGCAAAGATAACGTCATTGGTATTTTGCTAGCCAAAGATTTGTTGCGTTACTACTCGAATTCAAATGATTTTGATGTGCGCGATATGCTGCGCCCTGCCGTCTTTGTGCCGGAATCAAAACGACTCAATATTTTGCTGCGCGAATTCAAAGCCAACCGTAATCACATTGCGATTATTGTGGATGAATATGGCGGGGTGGCAGGCCTGGTAACAATTGAAGATGTGCTCGAACAAATCGTTGGTGATATCGAAGATGAATTCGATTTTGATGAGACCGAAGACAATATTATTCCTGATAAGTCCGGTCGCTTCCGAGTCAAAGCGGTGACCGAAATTGAGGACTTCAATGAACATTTCAAAGTGAAATTTTCAGATGAAGACTTTGATACCGTGGGCGGTCTGGTGGTGAATCAGTTTGGTCGTGTACCCAAACGAGGCGAAGCGGTTACTTTTGACGGCTTTAAATTCTCAGTATTGCGTGCGGACAGCCGCATGGTGCACTCAATGCAGGTCGAAAAAATTGAGCCAGCTGAATTGGGCGAACTAAAAGCGGGATAGATTCCGTTTCGGCCTGCCGCGTCTTTACAACAATATACGAGCTTTCATGCCGCATAAAATTCGCCTCACGGATTCATTTCCCCCTGTGCTGATGTTACTGGCAGCATTGCTGGCAGGCGGCTTGAACGTGTTTGCATTTGCGCCTTTTTACGTCTGGCCGTTGGCACTGGTTTCATTAGCGGTGTTGTTTGCGTTATGGCAAAGCGCCATCGCTTTAAGACAAGCAATGTTGATCGGTTTTAGCTGGGGCATGGGCTTATTTTTGGCCGGTGCATCATGGCTTTATGTGGCGCTGCATGTCTATGGGAATATGCCTGCGCCGCTTGCTGCGCTATGCATATTTTTGTTCTGCTGCTACCTCTCTCTGTATCCTGCGCTGGCCTGCCTGGTCGCTTATAAATTTCGTAGCAGAGCACGCAGCACGAGCCGGCCCATGCTGGCCTTGTTGCTCATCATGCCAGCTTGTTTTGTCGCCACCGAATATTTGCGCGGCTGGGTTGTTACTGGCTTCCCGTGGCTGATTACCGGCTACTCGCAAACCCCGGGCGGCTGGCTGGCAGCACCACTCGCAGGTTATGCGCCGATCCTGGGCGCATTGGGTATTTCATGGTTGCTTGCGCTCACGGCAGCTGTTTTGGTATTGCTGATCAAAGCGCTGGCCGAGCCGACTGTTTTTGGGGGTCGTATTTTTGCGCCGTCAGTCTTGGTGGTGCTTGTTTGGGCGGTGGGTGCAGCACTAGCGCATATTAGCTGGAGTGCACCGTCTGGTCAGCCATTGAGCGTGGCCCTCGTGCAAGGCAATATAGATCAACAATTAAAATGGCGTGAAGACCAGCGCGCGGCCACGCTGGACAATTATTTTGAGCTGGCTCAAAACGCGACGGCCAGGCTGATCGTGCTGCCCGAAACCGCGTTGCCGGTTTTCCTGGATGAAATCCCGGCTGATTATCTGGCGGCCTTGAAGCAGCGCGCCGAAAAAAATGGCGGTGATTTAATCATGGGCGTGCCGATTGCCCAGCGAGGTCACGTCAACGAGGCCGCATACACCTATGTGAATTCCGCTATTTCAATGGGCATTTCACCACCACAGCGCTACGATAAGGTTCATCTCGTAGCGTTTGGCGAGTTCATCCCGCCGCTGTTTTCATGGGCTTATAACTGGCTGAATATTCCGCTTGCCGGATTTACGCCAGGGCCCCAAACCCAAGCACCCATGAGGGTTTCGGGCCATTCTGTGGCGGTCAATATTTGTTACGAAGATACTTTTGGTTATGAAATTGCGCGGCCACTGCCAGAAGCAGAGCTGCTCATCAATATCGCTAATATGGCGTGGTACGGACATTCGCTGGCCGCTGCGCAACATGTGCAATTTTCACAAATGCGCGCCTTGGAAACCTCGCGTTGGATGCTGCGCTCTACCAACACCGGGGTGACGGCCGCCATCAACGAGCGCGGTGAAATAGTCAAATCATTGCCCCAATTTGTACGCGGCGTGTTAATTGTTGAAGCGATTCCCCGTCAGGGCGCAACCCCGTATGTGCGCTGGCGAGAGGGGCCCGTATTGCTGGGATTGGTGATCGCATTATTGGCGTCATGGTGTATGCGCAGGCAAAACGCGACAAAATAGATTGCGGTTTCCGGGCTCTGCGCATTGCTTTATAAGTTTGCGCCTTTGCTATGCCATCGCTAACCCCGTAAAATCAGTGTTCGATCTTACTGCGGCAATTCCACTTTATGGCACTTCAGGCTTCACCTACTTTTCAGGAAATCATTCTTCGCCTCCAGCAGTATTGGAATAATCAAGGTTGTGCACTGCTGCAGCCCTACGATATGGAAGTCGGCGCAGGCACCTCGCATACGGCCACTTTCCTGCGCTCGCTGGGTCCGGAGCCGTGGCGTGCGGCCTATGTGCAGCCCTCGCGTCGCCCCAAGGATGGTCGCTATGGCGAAAATCCGAATCGCTTGCAGCACTACTATCAATATCAAGTTGTGCTGAAACCATCGCCACCGAATATTCTGGATCTTTATTTGGGTTCCCTCGAAGCGCTGGGTCTTGACCTTAAACAAAACGATGTGCGCTTCGTGGAAGATGATTGGGAAAACCCCACGCTCGGCGCATGGGGCCTGGGCTGGGAAGTCTGGCTGAACGGCATGGAGGTCACGCAATTCACCTACTTTCAACAAGTCGGCGGCATAGAGTGCAAACCCATCACGGGCGAAATTACTTATGGGCTAGAACGGCTCGCGATGTATTTGCAGAACAAAGAAAATGTATATGATCTGGTGTGGACGAGCTGGCAAGAAAACGGCATTGACCGTCACCTTAGCTACGGCGATGTGTATCACCAAAACGAGGTTGAGCAATCGACTTACAATTTTGAGCACTCTAATGTGCCGGTGCTGCTGCAGCACTTTGTCGATTATGAAAGCGAAGCTAAAAAACTCATCGAGTTGCAGCTTGCGTTGCCGGCCTATGAACAAGTGCTGAAAGCCGCACATACTTTCAATATGCTCGATGCACACGGCGCTATTTCAGTCACGGAACGCGCGGCCTATATTGGCCGCATCCGTAATTTGGCGCGCAGTGTGGCCCAAAGTTATTTTGAGTCGCGCGAGCGGCTGGGTTTCCCGATGTTGCATGTGCAGAAGCAGATGGCCGCATGAGTACTGCTACTTTACTGGTGGAATTATTCACCGAAGAGCTGCCTCCCAAAGCGCTCAAAAAACTCGGTGAATCGTTTGCAACCGCAATTGCTGACGGCTTGAAAAGCCGCGCCCTTCTTGAGGATACGTATGTGGCCACCCTGTATGCCACGCCGCGCCGCTTGGCGGTGAGCATTACTGATGTGCGCGCTGTAGCGCCGGATCAGTCGTTCGTTGAAAAGCTGATGCCGGTCGCGGTGGGTCTGGATAAAAACGGCAACGCAACCCCGGCGTTAATGAAAAAACTTGCCGCTAAATCACTTGCTTCAATCGATGTTTCAACGCTTGAACGTGAAAGCGACGGCAAGGCAGATCAGCTGATATATCGCGGCATCGCCAAAGGTCACGCGCTGCATGTCGGTTTGCAGGCGGCACTGGAAGAAGCCATCGCGAATCTGCCGGTGCCCAAAGTAATGACCTATCAATTGGCGGATGGTCACACCTCGGTACAATTTGTACGTCCTGCACACGGCCTGGTCGCACTTTATGGCGCTGAGGTTGTGCCGGTTTCGGTATTGGGTTTGCAGGTGGGTAATGTTACGCATGGCCATCGATTCCAGGGTGCGACCGATATTGCATTAACGCATGCCGATGAATACGAAACCCGACTGGAAACAGAAGGGGGCGTGATCGCCAGTTTTGAAAAGCGCCGACGCGAAATCGAACGCTTGTTGTTTGAGCGTGCTGAAGAGCATGGCGCCACCCTGGGCGAGCGCGAGGATTATCTGGCTTTGCTCGATGAAGTTACGGCATTAGTTGAGCGCCCGAGTGTTTATGCGGGCAGCTTCGAAGCGGAATTTTTGACCGTGCCAGCGGAGTGCTTGATCCTGACCATGAAGTTGAATCAAAAATACTTTCCGCTGTTTCATGCAGACGGTTCGTTGTCGAGCCGGTTTTTGATTGTCAGCAATATGCGATTGCATAATCCGCACAATATTATTGAAGGCAATCAGCGCGTGGTGCGTCCGCGTCTGGCGGATGCGCGGTTCTTTTTTGAAACGGATAAAAGAACCCAGCTTGATGCGCGGGTGCCCAAGCTGGGCGCAGTGGTCTATCACCACAAGCTGGGCAATCAGCTGCAACGCATGCAGCGAGTACAAAAGCTAGCCGGGCAAATCGCCATGCTAATCGGTGCCAACCCGGCGCATGCAGAACGTGCAGCGGTTCTGGCCAAGGCGGATTTGCTCACCGATATGGTGGGTGAATTTCCGGAGCTGCAAGGCACCATGGGCCGCTACTATGCCTTGCACGACGGTGAAGCTGCTGAGGTCGCCGATGCAATCGAGCAACAGTACTGGCCCAAAGGTGCCGGTGGCGCACTGCCTGAGCAAGGTGCGTCTATTGCGCTGATGATGGCCGATAAACTGGAAACCCTGGCGGGCTTGTTTGCAATTGGTCAGGTGCCTACCGGGGACAAAGATCCGTTTGCGTTACGCCGCCACGCGCTCGGCGTACTGCGAGTGTTGGTTGAGATGAAGTTGTCGGTTGACCTGCCTGACTTGATCAAGGCGGCGTTTGGTGTTTTTGAGGATATTGCCAGCGTCAACAATATTAGTAGCCATGCCCAAGTCGAGCTACAGACGTTTATTTACGAGCGTCTACGCGGTTATCTTCGTGAGCAGACCCTCGGTGCGAAAACCTATAATGCGCTCGAAGTCGAGTCGGTACTGGCACAGCGTCCTGCCAGGCTGGCACAACTGCCCGCACAGCTCGCCGCCGTGCGCGAGTTCATGGCGCTGCCTGAAGCGGCAAGCCTTGCAGCGGCGAACAAGCGCATCGGCAACATCCTGAAAAAAGCCGAAGCCACTTTCATTCGCGCCGATGCCGCGCTGCTGGTCGAGCCCGCTGAGCATGCCCTGTTTGCGGCGCTGACTAATACCGGGGCGGCTTTTAATGCGGCTTTCGCGGCGCAAAATTTCACCGCAGCCTTGCAGTCACTCGCACCGTTACGGGTACCCGTTGATGCATTTTTTGAAGGCGTCATGGTGAATGCAGAAGATGTGAACCTGCGCCATAATCGTTTGGCGTTGTTAAATGATTTGCATGTGATGATGAATAAAGTTGCAGACCTTTCCAAACTGGCCGCCTAGAATATTGTTATGTCATCTACTTCAAAACCGCCACTCAAGCTGATCATTCTGGATCGTGACGGCGTCATTAATGTTGACTCGGCGCTGTTCATCAAAACGCCGGATGAGTGGCGACCCATCCCCGGATCCATCGAGGCGATTGCGCGTCTGAACCAGAATGGCTATCGCGTGGTCGTGGCCACCAATCAGTCTGGTGTGGGCCGTGGCCTGTTTGATATGGCGACGCTGAATGCGATCAACGACAAGATGATGGAGCTCACGTTCCGTCAAGGCGGGCGTATTGATGCGATCTTTTTTTGCCCCTGCACGGCCGAGCAAAAATGTCGTTGCCGTAAACCCGATACGGGCATGTTCGAAGATATTGCGTCGCGCTTTCATGTTGGCCTAAAAGGTGTGCCCACCGTTGGTGATTCACTGCGTGATCTGGAAGCGGGTGCCAAAGTCGGTTGCGCGCCGATTTTAGTGTTGACCGGTAAAGGCACAAAAACCCAGGCTAAAGGAGATTTACCCAAGGGCACCAAAGTATTTGCTGATCTGGCTGAAGCCGTGAAGCACCTTGTTGCCCAGCCTTTGCGAGCCACTTCATGATTGTGCTGCGCTCGGTTTTATTTGCGGTACTGGCATCGCTGGTGACGGTTATCTATGGTTTTGCAGTCATCCCGGGTGCGCTGATCTCGCATAAATTGGGCTATGCCTGCGCCCGCTCATGGGGGCGGCAAATTGTCGGCCTCGCCAAACATGTGTGCGGCATTCATTATGAAGTGCGTGGCCTGGAGACGCTGCCGACGACACCGTGTATCGTCATGGCCAAACATCAATCGGCGTGGGAAACGGTAAGCATGTTAATGCACCTGCCGCAAGCATCGTGGATCATCAAGCGTGAGCTGGTGTTTGTGCCGGTGGTGGGCTGGGCGCTGGCGTCACTGAAATCGATTGCGATTGATCGTAAAAGCGGCAAAGCCGCACGTGATCAAATTTTGGAGCAGGGCGGCCAATTTTTGGCCGAAGGCCAGTGGATCAATATTTTTCCGGAAGGCACGCGTATCGCGCCTGGCAAAAAAGGCCGTTACGGAATTGGCGGCGCATGGCTAGCGGCGCACACCGGTACGCCGATTGTGCCGATTGCGCATAACGCGGGTGAACTGTGGCGGCGCAATGCGTTTTTAAAATATCCCGGCACCATCACCATGAGCATTGGCCCGGCGATTCAAACTAAAGGTAAAGACGCAGTAGTGGTCATCAAACAGGTTGAAGAGTGGATCGAAAATGAAATGGCCCGGCTTCCTCCTACCGCTCGTTGATCTGGCGGGCTCGGTGATTTCGCCGCCGCCCGGCTCGGAAGACGCGGCTCATCAAAATTTCCGTGGGCTATCGTCCCGGGCGCCTGGTACGTCCCGGCAACCCACGAATACGCCGCGCACAAGGCTATCCTCAGCCGAGCAGACCGATGAGCGCTCCATCGCGCTTGACGGCAAGCGCATTGACTATAAGTTGGTGCGTCGCCGCGGACGACGCGGTGTGGGTTTGAAAGTCGACGGCACCGGCATGACGGTGGCGGCCTCACTGACCACATCGATTAGCGCGATCGAAGACATGATCGGCAAGAACGGTGGGTGGGTATTGAAAAAACTGGGCGAATGGTCGCACCGCAAAATTACCCCGCAGCGTTGGCAAACCGGGGCGACTATTTTCTATCTGGGCGAGCCGTTAACGTTGATGATTGATGCGGGTGCCAGCAAAGTTAAAGTCGAGCAGGCGGAATTACAAATCCAAACTCATTTATTTGTGCAGGTTAAAGCTGCGCTGCATGATCCTGCCGCCATCGCTGAGCAGGCTGAAGTGGCGGTGGTGGCGTGGCTCAAAAAACAGGCGCTGCCATATTTGGCGCAGCGCACGTTTTTTTATTCAAAGCTGCATAATTTGACGCCGCCACGGGTTTTTTTGTCGAGCGCCAATAACCGTTGGGGCAGCTGTAATTCACGTCGTGAAATCCGTTTTTCATGGCGGCTGATGAAAGCCCGGCCCGCCCTGATTGATTATGTGGTCTGTCACGAGCTCGCACATTTGCGGCAGATGAATCACTCAGCCGCGTTCTGGCACGAGGTCGAACGTATGTGCCCGGATTATGTGGCACTCAAACAGGAGCTGGATCAAAACGATCATCGCTTTCGTGCGTTCTAGCTTGTCTGCAGATCTATCATCAATCTTGATTAAGGAAACAATATGCGTCTTCTTCACACCATGCTGCGCGTAGGTGATCTGGAAAAATCCCTCGCCTTCTATACCGACGTACTCGGCATGCAGCTATTACGCCGCCGCGATTATCCGGATGGAAAATTCACGCTCGCTTTTTTGGGCTACGGCGATGAAGATGCAAACGCGGTTATTGAGCTCACCCATAATTGGGAAACCAAAAGCTACGACATCGGTACCGGCTACGGCCACATTGCAGTCGGCGTGCCGGATATTTACGCGGCCTGTGCCCAAGTAAAAGCCAAAGGAGGTAACGTAACCCGCGAGCCTGGGCCGATGAAATTTGGTGGCAGCCAAATTGCCTTCATCGAAGATCCGGATGGCTATAAAGTTGAATTTATTCAAACTGAATCCGGACCCGTTAAATCGCCGTCGGCGAATCATGCGGCGGCTGAAAAATAATATTCGCACTTTGATCCCGCTCGATTCCCAAGGACGCCATGCAAACCCCAACTGAAGCGGTACCCAAGATCAAGCTAACTCCTAGCGGAATCGTGCGTTATCTTGACCAGCATGTGGTGGGACAAGACGACGCCAAGAAAATATTGGCGGTAGTGGTTTATGCACATTATAAAAAACTGCTGAAATCCCAAGATAGCGGTATCGAGATTGCCAAGAGTAATGTGCTGCTGATTGGCCCCACCGGTACTGGCAAAACTCTCATGTGCGAGACGCTGGCGCGTGCACTCAAGGTGCCGTTCGTGACCGCTGATGCCACCTCGCTGGCGCAGACAAAATATGTGAATGAAGAAATCGATGCCGTCTTGTTGCGGCTGCTGGATAAGGCCGGTGGCAGCATGACCAAGGCGCAAAACGGGATTGTGTTCATCGATGAAATCGATAAATTAAAAGCGGGCAATGGCGCCGCCAACTCAACCTCTGGTGAAGCGGTGCAACATGCGTTGCTGAAAATCATGGAAGGCTCGCTGGTGAATTTGGGTAACGGTCAGGCCATTGATACCGCCAACATTTTGTTTATTTGTGGCGGCGCATTTGTCGGCCTCGAACACATCATGGCAAAGACCCACGCGTTTGGATTTGTCTCGATCAACGACAGCAATAATCAAAAAATTCTCAATCGATTAAATTCCCGGGTGAAGCCAACCGACCTGATTGAATTCGGGCTGATCCCGGAATTCACCGGACGTCTGCCGATCATCGCCAATATGTTGGCGCTCTCCAAAGAAATGCTCGTCAAGATTATGACCGAGCCGAAAAACTGCATCTACAATCAGTTCCGCGAAATCATGAAAAATGAAGGTGTGGAGCTAACTATTGATCCGCGGGTGTTTGAAGAAATTTCCGAACTGGCGATTGAATACAAGGTTGGCGCGCGCAGCCTGCGCGGTATTTTTGAAGAAATGATTACACCCGTGCTGTATGTCGTGCCAGACCAGCCCGATATTCGTCAGGTAATGATCCGCTCCCTGTTTGAAGATGCCGAGATGGTGAGAGATGCATCCCCGGTTCAAATCTAGCGTGAAGGCCACTGCCCAATGTTAAAAATTAACCTGCCCGTCCCTATTGCCGTTTGGGACGAAAGTGCCTGAAAAGCCTCGCCACGCTTGGAGTTTAATTTTATTTTTAACCACAATATAAATGCCATGGCTTATTAGTTACCCCTATTAATCTAAATTTCACTGGAGTCGCCGCATGAGCACAGATGATGTCAAAGCCTATCTTTTAGGCCTGCAAAATAATATCGTCGCCAAGCTCGAAGCCATCGACGGCGGCCGCTTTTTGCATGATGAATGGCAGCGCGATGAAGGCGGCGGCGGCATCTCCCGCATCATCGAAGGCGGCAAAGTATTTGAACGTGCGGGCGTATTGTTTTCACATGTGCTGGGTAAACAACTGCCGCCAACTGCCGCCGCAAATCGGCCCGAGATCGCCGGCCGGCCGTGGGAAGCGATGGGCGTATCACTGGTGCTGCATCCGCAAAATCCTTATGCGCCCACTGTGCACATGAACGTGCGCCACTTTATCGCACGCTCATCGCTGGATGCTGAGCACGACGCTTTCTGGTTCGGTGGCGGCATGGATCTCACGCCCTATTATGGTTTTGAAGAAGACTGCACACATTTTCATCACACCAATAAAGAAGCGCTCGATCCCTTCGGCGCAGATTACTATCCGCACTTCAAAAAATGGTGCGACGAGTATTTTTATCTCAAGCACCGTAAGGAGCCGCGCGGTGTCGGCGGCGTATTTTTCGATGATTTTCACGAGCCCGGTTTTGAACAATCATTTGCCATGAAGCGCGCCGTGGGCGATGCGTTTCTTGACGCTTACGTACCGATTCTGGAACGCCGTCGCAACACGCCATTCGGCCCGCGTGAACGCGATTGGCAGCTCTACCGCCGTGGTCGCTACGCCGAATTCAATTTGGTTTGGGATCGCGGCACCCACTTCGGTTTGCAGTCCGGTGGCCGCACCGAATCGATCTTAGCCTCGATGCCACCGCTCGCCACCTGGCGATATAACTATCAGCCCGCAGCAGGCTCGCGTGAGGCGGAGTTAGGTCAGAAATATTTGCAGGCGCGGGATTGGGTTTTGTAAGAAAGCCCCGTTTGAATAAATTATTGGTGAGGTTAACAAGCAGATGAAAAACAAAATTCAAAAAATTGCAATTGACCCCGTCAGCCCGTTTAGTAACGATAAAGTGAGTCGAGAGAAAAGCGCTCAACTACTAACGCACTATGTGTCGTCAATTAAGCAGCCCTATGTCCTTGCGATTGATGGTAAATGGGGCACAGGCAAATCTACATTTATAGAGATGTGGCTGCCTGTTTTATCTCAACAAAAAATTACTACCGTTTTATTCAATGCTTGGGAGGCGGATTATCATGACGACGTGCTTGCACCCTTAATTTTTGAATTTACAGAATCCGTTAAGAAATCCATGTTGAGCGAAGCGACACCTGAAAATGAAGCAATTAATAAGATCTTAAAAAAGACAAAAACTTTTGGCATCAAGCTAGCAAAATGAATACTTCCCGCAGTCGTGAAGGCGGGCTCAGCAGGTCTGATAGATTTAGCCGAGATTACCGCTGATGGATTAGACGAAGCTGCAGAGAAAGCGTCTGAAGAGTTTTTGAAAGCTTATGAACAAAAGAAAAATAGTGTAACGGGCTTCAAAGACGCGCTGGGCGAGTGTGTAAAAGCAGTTAGAACGGCAAACGGTGACCTACCCTTTGTTTATATCATTGATGAGCTTGACCGATGTCGCCCGAGTTACGCGCTTGAGCTGCTCGAAAAAATAAAACATCTTTTCAATGTGGAAGGGGTGGTCTTCGTCCTTGCTGTGGATTTGGACCAGTTAAGTAATACATTAAAAGGAATATACGGCGAACAATTCGATGCCCGCGGATATTTGCGCAGATTCATTGATATGGAATACAGGTTGCCGCCGCCAAACCTCAAGGATTTTTCATTGCACACATTGAAGGCGCTTGATCTAGAGGAGATGCTTCGCACAATTTGTGGTGATGTAAATGCACCAAGATTTGTGTCAGAAATATTTGGCGCTCTTGCAGCGTTATTCAGCATGAGTCTTCGCGATATTGAGCAAGCATTAGCACAATTAAATGTTTTTCTTAGAACCTTTCCAAATAGTAGTTCTAAATATGACTACTTGTTATTGCCATTGGTCATAGCGCTTCGCTTTGCGAGGCCAGAATTGTATGACAGGCTAATGAACACGAGCCTTGCGGCGGATGAGCTGATCACAATTATTGCAGCACATCCCGAAGGCACTGCAATGTTGAAGACTCACAACGGTGCCTATTTTGAAGGAGCGCTCTATAGAGAAATATCAAATGAGAAGGAGGTTGATTACAGGATAGAGCAAGCCGAAATTGTTTCCCAGTCGGATTCAGAAAACGAAGCTACGGCAGCAGCGCAAAGATTAATTGACGTTTTGAGAAGCTATCCGTTGGAGGGCCGGAGGAACCTTAAAGATTTACACGCACGCCTAGAAATGACTAAAGATTTTGCTGCCCTATAATTATTGGACGTGCAACAGCTTTAGTGCCGATATGATGTAAAGACGGTATCTGGCTTTGCATGCGCGGGCAGAAACCACCCTTCATCCCAACCCTCCTGCTTTGCTTCAAGCGTGCCCTTACCGCAAGACAGAAGAGGACTATTCGCGCTCTAAATTGCCGCATCATTATTTAAGGTTCTCAGCCTGCCAGCGCATGGCCGAATAAATGCGGTTATAGCCACTCGGGGGATCGAAGAAAATAAATTCCCCCGCGATGCCTGGCTCAAGCTTTCGGTATTCACTAAGTTTGAAAATCGCTTTGGCAAGGAATCAAAGAAGTCAGCGACGCTTTTTTCATTCTCGGCTCACTCTTGGTAAAAATCGTCGCTGACCCGTTTGATTCACCCGTTTGATTCACCCGTTTGATTCCGTTTGATTCACCCGTTTGATTCGTTTGATTACCCGTTTGATTCTCCTTAGTGCATCCAACTTGAGATGCGAAATGAAATTGTCGGCATGTTTGAACGAACCACATGCCTTACGATCTGCAAACTATCACGACCTGCGCTCATTTGAGAAACAGCGGTACGTTGGCATTGTAGTACTCGCCTACACAGCCTGAGCCGCCCGCCTTATCTTGTGCTGAAGCAAAGACCCTAACTACGTAGCGCTTGGCATTCAATATGTCTGACATGGCTTGGTCGCGAATACCTCGGTACATCTCAAAACTAAGCACGTCGCCACCTTCTACATAGTGGACTTTGTTGTAATACGTTGGTGCTCCGCCCGTCTCTTGCACTTGGACGGTGTAGTTACACACGCCGCCAGTGATCTTGGGTTTGATGCTCACCACGCAGATAAATTTTTCACTCGCTGAAAATAAATTCTTGCTGTCCCA
>JANYDB010000034.1 GCA_025359985.1 Burkholderiales bacterium
AACCATTCAGAGCAAAGGTAGCCAAACCGACAGGCCGGGCTCGTTAGCCGGTCTATACGCAGCACGCGAAATTCACGAAGGGCAATTTTTTACCAATCAGGCGCTCGCGTCGTTTTGCTGGCGATTAATTACTTTTGTTGAAGACCGTGCTTTTCAGACAGGCATTAGCTTGTTTAAGCCCATGTCCGAAAAACGTCTTACGCTTTGGGACAATTCCATCGGTTCCGGTCGCCTGATCCAATTTGCCGATCCAACGCGCCATGCTATTTTTGGTTGCGATGTTGACGGGGAATTGGTCGCGGTGCTTAGTCAAACGTTAATAAAGGCCGGATTCACGACCGACATTGAGAACTGCAGCATGACGGATGTCAGAGCCAGTGGCATGAATGTGGCGGTTATCAATCCGCCCTTCTCTCTCACCTTTGATTCCCCTCACGTGCTGCCCTTCCCTGCCAATTCTTACGGTAGGTTTGGGCCGCAATCGAGTGCGATCAGTCATCAATACGCACTTGACCAAGCGCTCGATTGTTCAGACGTTGTTATTGCGATCTTGCCTTCAAGTTTTGCGCTGCAATACGTAAAAAGCCTCGACGTGTCACAACGGCTCGCTGCGGTTTACAACCTTCCCAAAAAATTATTTTCAAGTGAAGGTACAGCTGTCGATGTGGCGTTACTCGCGTTCGGTTCATCACCGATCGTAAGCGGGTACAAAACAATTAATATTGCTTCGCTCGATGCACCTTTAGAAGATATTGGCTTATCGATTAAGCAGTTCCACCAGCCGCGCTTAAATCGTGTGACGTTTGACCCGACCAAGCCGACCATCACCTTGCCTGTAACAGGCGAGAAAAAAGTTCGCATCGTGCATAACGGTCGACGAATTCATTTGCAGTTTGCCTGCGGCTTGATGCAAGCTAAAGTGATGAATCGACTGTTGGAACGCGCAGCGAGCGAGCTAAAACCCGAAGGCAACCGTTTGCCTAAAGGCGTTAAGTACAACGGACAAGGGCTGCTCGACGTGGAAATGCACGCCGTACAATCCGACCCTGTTGCATCACTCATGCGCTTGGCGGCCATCGTTTCTGATTGTGGTGGTGGTGCTGACGTAGACGCCTCATTGTTGGGATATCTAAAACGTCGCGTTCGGGAACATTTCATTGAGATGACGCCTTTACGCCATGTTGTGCAGGGTGTAAACCCCGCACAAGCCAAGACGATTACCGGTCGTGCGAAAATATCGCATGTCGTGGACCCTACTGTTTGGGGATCGCCAGTGATTAAGCAAGGCGAGTTAATCACGCTCGACAAAGATGGTGAGCATTATGCGTTTGAGGTAAAAGGTAAACGGTATAGCGCAACCAAAGAGGAGCTGCAATCGCGGTTCGACTTAACGTGGCCCGAAGTTGCGGCTGCCGATGGTTTACCCGATGGTTGGTATCTGGCACATCCTGGCCGCGCGCAAGCGTTTCCCGAGTTGGCCGATTTTTGGCGACGTCGGGCGGTGTCGCTAGGCCTCGACAAGTGGCTGTCATGGGATTTTCAGTTTGATGATGCAATCGAATTGATGATGTCATCGCGCGGCAGCGTTGCGGCCTGGCAGCAATGCCTGGGTAAGGCGCGGCTATCCGCTGCGTTGTGCCTGTTGGCCGGTGATGGACCGGGTGTGATTACGATGCCTGGCTACTTGGTGTTTGAAACCGCAAAGGAATTGGCGAAGTTGCCGATTCCCGCGTCAGACTGGCAAATCATCGACAGCCCTGATGCGCTCACGTCGCTCAAACGGATAAACTTGATTTCGCTCACGCGAATCCGGATGCCCGTTAAAGCGTCAAAGCGAAAAGTCACTTACGGTAAAAAGTTGCGCCATCGGGTATCGACGCTCATTGTCGATGAAGGTGAGCTACTGGCCAATGCCAAGAGTAACCAATCACGCGCCATCGCCTGCGTATCGGCGAAGAAGCTCTTTATTCTTAGTGGCACGCCGACTGGTAATTTTCCTCGCTCTCTACTTCCGCTGATGCAAGCGGTGGGCGGTGATGGAACGGCAGGCCAGATATGGGGCAAAAATCATCCGAAGCTGGAAGGCCATCTGATCACCAACATGGCGTTTTCGGTTCGTGGTGTGGAATCCTTTCGTGAAGCCTTTGTTACGACGGAATGGGTCACACGCGAATTCGCGGATGAAATGCAAGAAGGGGCAAAGCGAGAGATTCCTAAAATCGCCAACCTCCATCTTTACCGAAAAGCCATTTCGCCGTTTGTATTGCGGCGTTTAATCGCCGAGCCCGAAGTGGCTCGGTTCATTCAGATCCCCGCTCCATCCGAAACGGTAACTACGGTGGACTGGGAACCCAATCATCTGGCGTTTTATTTGAAAACGGCGGATGACTTTGCGCATTGGTATCGGTCACAAAATTCCGATGTACGAAGCCGTAACCTTGTTGCTTTATTGGCGAGAATTAACGCGGTCGTCATGGCCGGCAATTTTCCGCAGCGCGGCAATGCCGTAGCAGGTTTATATCAAGGGCTCACCGGCAAGCAGGCTTTAGCGGTGCAGCGCCTAACCGAGTGGACAGAGGCAGGACACAAAAATATTATGTTTGCCCAAAACCCCGGTACCGTCGCGCTAATTGCGGCGGAGCTGGCTAAGAGTGGAATTGAGTCGGTTGTGCTTCACGGCGGCATCAGCATTGCCAATCGCACGGCGATGCTCGATGAGAATTTTCGGTACGGCGACGTGCCAAATCTGCTCACCACGTTTGGCGTTACGCAAGCGGGCTATAACATCCCGCAGGCGAATCGCGTGTTGTTGATTGACCGCGATTGGCGGCACAAGGTTGAAGATCAGTCGATACGTCGTGTATTACGACCCGACCAAAAACGGACGGTGTTAGTGGAACGCCTGCACCATTTAGGTTCCATTGATGTTTACCAAGATCAAATGGTTGCGTTCAAGCGTGATTCAGCGCAAGCCGGGCTGGATTGGGCAGCACCCACTTTGGATGATGTGGAGTTTTTACACCTCGACACGATCCTGGGTCGCTTTGTAGATGACTTGGCAAAAATAAATGGTCTGACTTACCACGCAGTACGTGAGTCGATCAAGAGCCGTAAAGTTCTTCAAGCACATGTTGCGCAATCGACGGAGGTGACTTGTGAATAGGTCTATTCGATCTGAAAGAGAAATCGCCATCAATGACAGCACGGTTGTAATTTACGGTGGCAATCGCAGCACTACCGTTTGTGCTGAAATCCTTGGCGTCGAAAAAAATGAGAAAGATGAAGTAGAACGGATTTTTCTTGACCGCCTTATACATGGCGTCGATAGATATTTTGTCGGGTGGAAC
>JANYDB010000119.1 GCA_025359985.1 Burkholderiales bacterium
AGCAGCACGCCCACCGAGGTTCACGTCATGATGAGCCCGGTGGGTTTTTTATTTTTGATGTTTCATAGCGGGCACACTACAGCGTACGCATTACAAATGAATATGACCACGACCGATTTCAATGACGCGACCGCTGACATAGATTTGCTGTTGGGCATCAACGCGCAAACCTAGTTGACAGGGTCGGCCAATATCAACACCTTGATTGATTGTGAATTCAAGCGGCGGCGAAACACCCGCGCCGAGCATCCAGCCACCCAAATTGGCAGTGGCCGATCCAGTCCCCGGGTCTTCTACAACGCTGCCGTGTTTTAAAAAGAAGAAGCGCGAGAGTAATTGATGCGCCGCACTTCTATTTCCGTCAGGGGCAAAAATATATGCCATCGAGCGACTCGGTGTGCCCGGTAATGCGGCACTTGAAAATTGCGCCAATAGATCAGCCTTGGGTTGAGCACGCCTAACGGCGTCAGCGTCAGCCAACGGCACAATCAATTGCTCGCTGCCCGTGTTCACCCAGCGGGCACCATGCAGAATCGCATTTTAATTCAACCCCAACATTGCTGCAATCGCGGTATTTGATAGCGCGACATCACGAAATTGCGGTGCGCCTGCCTTTAATGTCCAGCGCGACTCAACTGCGTATACCGGAATCACGCCGGCTTTCATTTCGAGTGTCACGCTATCGCCAGCTTGCAGCAGATCGCGTACGACATGGGCTGAACCCAGTGTAGGGTGTTCTGCAAATGCCATTTCAAACGTCGGAGTGAAAATTTTGACGCGTGCGGTTGCGATAGACGATGGCAATACAAAGGTGGTTTCAGACAAATTGAACTGCAGCGCCAGTGACTGCATCTGGCCATCACTCAAGCCTCGTGCGTCTTCAAACACGCATAAAGGATTGCCACCAAAAGTAGATTCAGCAAATACATTGACAATGCGAAAAGCAAAACTAGTCATATGAGATCAGTCGCGTATTTTAATGAGGGATAAAAATAGAACTTGAAACTGTTATGGTCGGTCTATCGTATGAAGTAAGCTTGTGATTAAAAAGCACAGGGTTGTCAGTTCGAAATTGTAAGCTTGAGCATCGCTGGTGCCACTAACCCGCGAACGGTCAAGAATCATATAAGGAGAATACGGTGACATCGACTATTTTTAATATTCGTTTTATTTATGCGCGTTTTGCGAGTCGGCGTTTTTTAGCGTCACTCGTTATTTTAGGGGCCGCGGCTTTCAACTGCAGTCTAGTGCAAGCCCAGACTTCATCCACAATCAAGGCGGCCCCGGCTACGACGGCCAAAGCGACCTTTGCAGGTGGTTGTTTCTGGTGCATGGAGGCGCCATTTGATGTATTGCCGGGCGTTATTTCCACAACCTCTGGCTACATCGGCGGCAGCAAGATAAACCCGACTTATGAAGAAGTATCGTCCGGCCGCACCGGTCATACCGAGGCTGTGCAGGTGTTGTACGACCCCCAGAAAATTTCATATGAAAAATTGCTCGGTGTGTATTGGCGTAACACCGATCCGACCGTAAAAGACCGGCAGTTTTGTGATGTGGGTACACAATATCGCACCGGTATTTTTACCTATGACGAAGCGCAGAAAAAATCTGCCGAAGCATCGAAAGCAGCATTGCAAAAATCGAGGCCGTTCAAGGGCGATATTCTGACCGAAATTATCGTTGCACCCGAGTTCTATCCGGCTGAAGAATATCATCAGGATTACTATAAAAAGAACCCGGCGCGCTATAGTTTTTATCGCGCGGGTTGTGGTCGTGATGCACGCCTGAAAACCTTGTGGGGCGCGGAGGCGGGCGGCAAACATTAAGCGCAATGCGCGGGCAACAAAGGCCAGAAAGGGCGGGCTTTTCGGAGCATAAATGGCTCAAGAAGCCCGTCAGAAAACGACTTCGTATTTGCGTTTTGGTCTGTATTTACGGCTGCGCTGTTGGCTCAGTTGACGGCTGCGTTGATGGTGGCATTGGTCCTTGCACTAATGCCTGCCCTGTTTATAGCCGCCTCGCAAGTCGTCTTGCATTGCTCGCGACCATGCCATAAATAAATAGCGATGTGGCCAACATACTATCTCAGTAAAAATTTGAGCAGTGATTCAAACCGCTTGCCGTAGGGCGGTTTAAACAGTGACAAACCATTCAGTCTGGACTGATGGAAAACGGGTTTTATTTTAGAGAAAGTATCGAAGCCATATTTGCCGTGATATGCGCCCATGCCCGATGGGCCCACACCGCCGAACGGCAGCGACTCCTGTGAGATATGCAGCAAGGTATCGTTAATGGTGACGCCGCCCGAAGTGGTCTCGTTCAAAACCTGCTCGATGTTGCTTCCATCGTGGCCAAAATAATAAAGCGCCAGCGGACGCGGGTGATCGTTCACATAACGAATGGCGTCATCCAAATTATCGTAAGTCACCAGTGGCAGAATGGGCCCGAAAATTTCTTCCTGCATCACGCGCATCGTATCGTTTACCTGGTAAACAATGGTGGGTGCCAGCTTTTGTACATCGTCCAGATGCTCATTGGTGCCTGCCAGCGGCACAATTGATGCACCTTTGCTGGCGGCATCTGCAAGACTATCGTGCAGCCGCTCCAGATGATGACGATTAACAATGCTGGTGTAGTCCGGGTTCGCGCCCAAGGTCGGATAAAGCGTTGCGACAATAGTTTTGGCGGCCGCAATAAAAGCAGCTTCCTGGCTGCTCGGCAACAACACATAGTCGGGCGCAATGCAGGTCTGGCCAGCATTGAGACATTTGCCAAAAAGAATTTTTTCAGCGGCGATGGCAACATCACATTCAGGACCAATGATGGCGGGTGATTTACCGCCCAGCTCAAGGGTTACAGGGGTGAGATTGGCTGCGGCAGCGCGCATGACGTGGCGACCCACTTGGGTTGAGCCGGTAAACAGGAGGTGGTCGAATGGCAGTTGGGAAAACGCTTCCGCGACCGCGACATCACCATTAATAACACTGACCTGATCAGATGAAAAAGTATTGCTAATCAAATCGGCCAGCAATTTAGCGGTACGCGGTGTGAGCTCACTCATTTTAAGCATGACGCGATTACCTGCCGCCAGCGCGCCCACCAGTGGCGCGATCGCCAGCAATATCGGGTAGTTCCAGGGCACGATAATCCCCACTATGCCCAGCGGTTGAGGTCGCAATTCAATACGGCCCGGCAAAAAATACAGCGATGCCCAAGCCCGCTTCGGTTTCATCCAGCGACCCAGCCGGTGTTTGGCATCCTTGATGGCCGACAGCGCTGGAAAAATTTCCAGCAGTTCAGTTTCATGTGCAGAGCGATTGCCAAAATCGGCGCTGATCGCCTCAGCAATGGCGTCTTTATTGGCGATCAGCATACTGGCGAGCGCTTCCAATTGCGCCTGACGTGTGGCCGTAGAGGGCGCATAGTCATGCGTAAATGCATTCCTGGCACGCTTAAATGTGTCGCGCATGATGCCAATAATGGGTGATGTGGGCTGGGTGGCGTCCATAATCAGTCTCAAAGATTCAAAAAATGATGCAAAAAATTTCAGTAATCGCAAACGGCTTAAAACATCACAGCTATATCCTGAATCTGAAATTAAATGCTTGTTGAGTCGTAGAATACCAGCGTCGATACCCATCCGAGATGCTCAATTAGATTGATTGCTCTAAATACGGGCATCGCATTTACGCATAAATATAAACAATGATAGATCAGCTAAAAAAACTTGAAAGCCTGCGCGGCGAGGCGGCGCACCCCCCTTATTTTTTGCAGAAGCTGGAGGAAGTCAAGCGTTGGCAGCACGCCCGACTGGCTCGCACCTACCGCGATCTTGCGGCTGATTCGCGTTATGCGCCCGCTGTTGCGTTTTTTCTGGATGAGCTCTATGGGGCCGGTGACAGCATCGAGCATTCGGCGCTGCGTGACCGTGAGTTGATCCGCATGTATCCCACGATCAAGCGGGTACTGCCAAAATTTGCGTTTGATGCGGTTGAAAAAGCGCTTGAGCTTGATGTGCTGGCAGAAGAGTTTGATCAAGCGTTGGCTACGTGCATCGGCGAAGGCAAAGTGAACGAGGCTAATTACCTAGCTGCGTTTCGTGCGGCGGGCCGACGTGATGATCGATTGCGCCAGGTCCAATTGATGCGGGAAGTAGGGCGAAGTCTGGATATTGTGGTCAAAAAACCGCTCATCTACACAACGCTGAAAATGTTGCGCGGCCCCTCAAAATTAGCCGGCTTGGCCGCGATGCAACAATTTTTGGAAGCCGGATTTACGGCGTTTCGCCACATGAACGGCGCAGATTATTTTCTGGAAACCATCGCGGCTCGCGAGGCGATGCTGATCAACCGGATTTTTGATTGTGTTGCCGACCCGCTGGCGATTATTGATGATTGGTAGATGGAAATCGCCGCACCCATCCTATCGCAATAGCCATTATTTATTCTTCGGCGCAGGTTTTTTCGAAGCCGCTTTCTCTTCCTTCACGGCGACTTTTTTAGCGGGAGCATTGTCGATTAAAACGGCATCAAGCTGTTCATGCACCGCGCGCTCTATCGGGCTTTTCATCGCTTTTAGCAAAAACCCCAGAGTCACTTCAAGATTCATATCGTGCTCGGTGACAACGAGCTTGCCGCTTACGCCAGGCCGCGCAAAAATCAGGGTGTTACCGTCCCAATCACCCGACAACCCAAATTTTTCGGTCAGTTTATCGGCCATATTGTCGGCGGCAGCGCGTGCGCCTTTAAGACCCAGTGTGTGATTTCGAACCAATGTGATGTCAGCCATAAAATTTCCTCGTTATTAATTAAATCAGCAAAGATAATCAGTAAATTTTACACAACCCAGGGCGTTCATCCCTGCTTATCGTATTTCGTCACACAGTGATTGTTTGCCCGTTACGAAAACGATATCTTGCTTTAAAAGGAGGCGTTATGCCTGTGCCGGACAAAATCAACATCCGTTTCAAAGCGCTTTATCGGGAATACGAGGCCAGAAAACTCGCCAAACTGTCGCCGGCTGAGCAGGCCGAAATTCTCGCTTTCGATACGCTATTGAAAGGTCATGTCGGCAGAGGCATTCTGGTATTCATAGCGCTTTGGGCCACCGGCATGGCGTTGTTCCGATGGTCAACGGCGAGTGAGGTGTCGTGGTTTGAAGCGGCCGTGCTGTCGCTGATGATGATGGGGGCTATCGGCGTGGGCTTGTTAAGCGCCTGGTTCGGGCATGCGCGGTTCACGCCAAGCATCAAACTGTTTTTTAGCACACTAAGCTTGGCAATTGCCGGCGGGGTCGTGGGCGGAACGATTGGTCGTTTTGTCAAGCATGGCTTTGATGGTTTTGCAGGATTTGAAAGCATTGAAAGTTTCAGCGGGTCAGAACTATCACGTGCTTATTTGCCGGTACTGATAGGCGGTTTAATTGCAGGCTTGATCTATTTCGCGTTGCTGATGATGATTGTGCAATTTCGCCGCAGCCAGCTTCAGCGCCGCGTTGAAGAGCTGGCTGAAACCGCACAGCAGGAACGCCTGGCGCGGCAGCTAACTGATGCGCGCCTTAAATTATTGCAGGCGCAAGTCGAGCCGCATTTTTTGTTCAACACGCTTGCCAGTGTGCAGCAGCTCGCCGACGCACGCGCCCCTGAAGCGGCGGCGCTGGTTTCTCAACTGATTACTTTCTTGCGCTCGGGATTGTCCGGCTTGCGCGAGGAAAGCTCAACTCTGCAGCGTGAATTCCGGATGGTCGATGCTTATTTGGCCATCATGAAAACCCGCATGGATAGCCGACTTGTCTATCGCCTTGAATTGCCCGCCGAATTGGCATCGCAACCAGTACCACCGGCAATGTTAATTTCACTGGTCGAGAACGCGATTAAGCATGGATTGGAGCCGTATCCGGCAGGTGGAGAGATTGTGATTGCGGCATCCATACAGAGCGGGCAATTGAGGGTTGTCGTCGCCGACAATGGTCGCGGCATGGAGGCCAGGGTGGCTGTGGACTCTATGAAGGCGGGCGATCATGAAGGTGGAGGCCTCGGGCTGGCCAATGTCCGCGAGCGTTTGGCGGCCCTATACGGTGCTGCGGCATCACTGGAAACGATCAACCATAACCTGCACGGCTTCACATCAATATTGCATTTGCCTGGCCCGCCAGCGCGGGCTGTTCCGGAAACAGTATCAAGAAAATCAGGAAAATGATGAGCAAAATAATGAACAAACCCATCACGGCGATAATTGCCGAAGATGAAAGATTAATGCGCGAACGCATTCTGGCCATGTTGGGCAAGGCATGGCCGGAACTTGAAATCATGGCGGTCGCAACAGATGGCCTAGAGGCTATAAGCCTATGGAAAAAACATCGTCCGCAGATTGTTTTTCTGGATATTCGCATGCCCGGTAAAACAGGCCTGGAAGTAGCCACAGAAATGTATGCTGAACCTGATGCGCCGCACATTGTATTTGTTACCGCCCATGATGAATATGCAATAAAAGCTTTTGAAAAGGGCGCGATAGACTATCTGTTAAAACCGCTCGAAACAGACCGGCTAGCGGCCACCGTGGCACGTTTGAAAAAACAGTTTCAGGATAAGGCTTACACGCACCCATCCCGATCCCTATCTCCGCCCCCGCCCGACGTAACAACATTGCTGGAATCACTGCTCAATCACCATCCCGGTTCAGCCAAGTCCAGACTGAAATGGATTCGCGCTTCAATGGGCAATCAGATACGGCTGATCAATATCAATGATGTGGTTTTTTTTCAGTCTGATACCAAATACACCCGTATCGTGACTCATGATGGTGAAGCGCTGGTGCGCACCCCTCTTAAAGAATTGCTTGAAGGCCTGGATGAGGATGAATTCTGGCAGGTGCATCGAGGCACTATCATCAATGCGCGCGTGATTGACCGCGCTGTGCGTGAAGGGCCGGAAAAGCTGACGGTTTATCTAAAAATGCGCACTGAAAAATTCGCCGTCTCGCGACAATTTTTTCATTTATTCAAGCAGAGCTGAGAAAGTTTTGGCATCGTTTTGTAAAAACATCTGCCGCAACATCTATTCCGTTGTTATCATGCGCCTATGAAATTACCGGCAATAGAGCTTGCCATTCTGGATCGGGTGATTCAAATGGCGTGGGAAGACCGAACCCCATTTGAGGCGATAAAAATTCAATTCGGGTTTGACGAACAGCGTGTAATCGAGCTGATGCGCAAGCATTTGAAACGCACCAGCTTTGAGATGTGGCGCAAACGGGTGAATGGGCGCGGCACCAAACACCAATCACGCTGCGATCCTGAGGTGACACGGTTTAGGTCAACTAACCAGCGCTTGCGTTAATTCTGGGCTTAGCCGTGGAGCGCTTAAAACCGTCGCCACGAAAATAGGCGTTTTAGGTAAAAGTGGCGAGTAGGAACTTACGGTAGATGCATAGGGTAGCCGTACGTTGACTATTTGCGCATAAGAGACGAATTTGAATTCATAATGTAGGATGAAAATTTTATATATTCTTGCATTCACGACGCACTATGAAACGTGATTTTTACGACATTCTGGATATTCCTGAAAACGCCAGTCCTACCTGGATAGTGCGCGCGTATCAAAAGCGGCTGTTGGCGGTTGAGCAAGATGGTTCACTGAAAGCAAAAAAGCGCGTGACGGCACTAGCCGAAATAAATGAAGCCTATCGCGTGTTGGTAGATGCCGATCTGCGTGTGGCCTACGATGCCGAGATTCTGCAAAAACGCGAGGCGGCAAATGGGCCGTCACCAGTTACGTCATGGTTGCGGATTGCTCTGCTGGTGTTGTTGCCGCTCGGCGCTGTGGCTACTTATTTGTATTTTGAGCAGCAGGCTAAAGCGCGTGTGCAGCAGGAGCAGGCGGAGCAGACCGCGGAAAGCCAACGTCAAAATGCGCAGCGCCAGAAAATCGAAATTGAGCGTCAGGCGATGATTGAACGTGATCGACTTGAGCGTGCAAAAGCAGATCAAGACCGTATTGAAAGTCAGCGTCAGGCTAACGAAGACGAAATGCGTAATAAACGTTTTGTGGCCGGGCCGACGCTGGAGCAAATTGCGCGTGATAAAGCGACTGCCGAAGCCGCTGAGCGCTCGCGTCAGGCGCAAGAAGAGGTTGATCGACGTAAATCTCAGGCAGAACTAGAACGACAAAAACGTTTTTTACGTGAGGCTGGTCAGCGCTAATCGTAAAGTCCGTAAAACTCCTCAAGCCCTCAGGTTCTTAATGCTCATAAAGCTCGTAAAGCGCTCAGAACTTTCAAGTTTTTTTAAACACAAAATGCCGCTTCATGAGCATCATGGCTTTTATAGGCTCATGGAATTTGAGACGCGCGTTTGGGTTTTTTGCGTTCTTCAAAATGGCCTGCGCCTTTATTTTTGCGTACATTATCCCAGGCAAACCAGCGACCATTCATCGCGACATAAACACCCGGTGGCAGCATCTGTGCATAGGCGAGTGCGCTGCCCAAATTAAACAATCCATCAGACGAGCCAAATTTATAAGGCACCATGGCACCGGTGAGAATGATGGTTTTATGGAGTCCGGTTTTGGATACCGTCGCCGCTGCAAACGCATCTGCCAAATAACGTGCTGTCTCCTCCATGGTGTCGGTCCCATGTGTAACCACGATGTGCCTCTCTTTTGCGGACTTGCAGGCTTTGGCGATGACGGCACGATCAGTATCGGTCATGAACAAGCTATCTTTCATCATTAAGGTTTCCACACGCGTCGGTAACAACGAACGTCCCAATGTGAGCATTTCCTTAATGTGAGTTTTTTTGAAAAACAGCTCGCCGTTAAGTTCGTTATATTCTTTGTCGAACGTTCCGCCGGTAATAAAAATTGCGATGCGCATGGGTCGTCTTTGTGAAAATTGGCCGCGAAGTTAAAAATGCAGCATAAGGTCGCAAGAGGCTGAGTGAACGCTAATTAGGCTGAAAAATTGATCACTTTTGTTACTACAATGTTTAGATGGCTAGCTTGAATGATACCTTATGGCTCTCAATTTAAATTGTGCTGTGACTCGTAACGTGAACCATAGTATGACTTGGCATACGGCTGTAAAGCCGCGCCGGTGCTTGTGTTTGGCCGTTATCGAGGGTGATGTTCGGTATTTTTTGCGGCATAATTCACGTCTTCCTTGACCCTCACAGCTCAATCAGTGATGCTTCGCTTATGAAAAATAATTTTGATCTATCCGCACCCGTCACTCGATCACGTTTGCGACTGCGGCTTATTTCGGGTTGCGCGATCTGGTGGCTGGTTTCGGTAATGGCATTGAGTTCGGCAAGTGCGGCGACTAGTGTGAGTGATCCTCTTCAGGTTGGCTCTAAACGGTTTACAGAGTCCTATATTCTTGCGCAGATTCTTGCGCAAACGGCTCGCGCTGGCGCGCTTGCCATTTCACCTGATACCGTGTCCTCCACCACGCCCGCAACCGCGCCTGTGCCCCAATCGCCGCAATCTGTTGAGGTGTTACAAGGCCTCGGTAATACCGCGATTGTTTATGCCGCGTTACGCGCCGGCAATATCGATCTATATCCGGATTACCTCGGCACAATCAGCCAAGAAATTTTAAAAAGCGCCAGGCCGCTTTCGATGGATGACATAAACGGGCAGCTTAAGCCGCTGGGTTTGGGCGTTGCGATTCCGCTGGGGTTCAATAACGGCTACGCACTTGCCATGCGGGCGGCTGATGCTGACGCGCTCGGTATTAAAACCCTGAGCGATCTAGCGCGATATCCTGAGCAGCGCCTGGGGCTGTCGAATGAATTTATTGGACGACAGGATGGTTGGAAAGGGTTGATGGAAAAATATGGTTTTACAAATCTGCCCATTAGCCTTGATCACGGGCTCGCCTATGATGCGCTGACAAAAAAGCAGATTGATGTCACCGATATTTACACCACTGATGCCAAAATTACCCATCTGGGGCTGCGGGTGCTGGTGGATGATCGGGCTTATTTTCCGCGCTATGACGCCGTGGTGATATACCGGTTGGATGTGCCGCAACGTTTTCCGGCTGCATGGCAAGCAATGCAACGGCTGCGCGGCACCCTTGATGAGCCCGCCATGATTGCCATGAATGCTCGTGCTGAATTGAATGGGGTAGGTTTTGAGACTATTGCACGTGATCATCTGGCGGGAAATTCTAAACAGGATGATCCTGATGACCGGCGATTTATTTCGAAGCTGCTGGGCCCGGATTTATGGCGGCTCACCCTGCAGCACTTGGGGCTCGTAGTATTTTCGGTCTTGATCGCAATGCTGCTGGCGATTCCGCTAGCCATTTATATTTTCCCCTACCGCCGATTGCGTGTTGTGGTGTTAGGTGCGGCCGGGCTGTTGCAAACCGTGCCATCGCTGGCGATGCTGGCGGTATTGATTTCATTGATGGGGGTGATTGGGATAGCGCCTGCGCTGCTTGCACTCACACTGTACTCGCTGCTACCGATTATGCGTAACACCTGCGCAGGGCTTGGCGAAGTGCCCGATGGCCTGCGGCAGGCTGGCCGAGCGCTGGGTATGTCAGAAGGCGATGTATTGCGCCAGATTGAGCTGCCGCTGGCGCTGCCCACTATTGTCGCCGGCATACGTACCGCCACCGCCATTGCAATCGGTACCGCAACCATTGCCGCATTTATTGGTGCGGGTGGCTATGGTGAGCGCATCGTCACGGGGCTGGCGCTAAATGATCGCGGCCTGTTGCTAGCAGGCGCCATTCCTGCAGCGGTGCTGGCACTGCTGAGCGAAATTTTGTTCGAATGGCTGGAGACGGTAATTGGAAAACAGCTGGGCGGCATGAGGCTTTCACAAAATCATTTAACTAACAGCGCAAAATCTATCATCCGTCAATAGCATAAACAGGTTATGAAAATTCAACATCAAAACATCGCTGGTTGGCTTCTTTTGCATATTGGCAGGCCGCTGACTCAGAACAAGTTTGCTGCACTTTCGAGCATTTTATGCAGCATGATCGTTATCGGTTTGTCTGACTATGCGACGGGTATCCATGTGTCGCTGGTACTTTTTTATTTCATCCCGATAACACTTGCGGTGATACGTTTTGGGTGGCGAAGCGCGGTGGTGGTGGCGATTGCCTGCGTTCTGCTGCGCGTTATCGGTGATGTGGTTGCCAATGAGGGCAATGAATTACCGTCCTGGTATTTGTGGAATGCATTAACCACGATGACGGTTTTCCTGCTTCTCATCTGGATTCTGGATGCGTTTGTGTCGCTGCATCGGCAGCTTGAGCAGCGCGTACAAGATCGCACTGCTGCTTTGGTTGAAGCAGCGCGGACCCGCCGTCAGCTGGAGGAGGAACTGTTGGCGGTGGGTTCGCGCGAACGTAATCTGATCGGCCATGAACTTCATGATGAAATTTGTCAGCATCTTGTCGGCACAGCATTGGCTGCCCAGGTGCTTGCTCAATGTCTTGCCAAGAATGACAATGCGTTAGCCGCCGATGCTGAGACCATTGTTGGGTTGTTGGAAGAGGGCGCCGACAAGACCCGAAAATTGGCGCACGGTCTATTGCTATCAGAAATTTCGCCTGAAAAGCTGTGTGAAAAATTATCTGAAATAGCCGATCAGGCCAATGGATCGGGCATCGTTTGTCGCTTGCGGCATGAAGGCAATACGCGGGTTAGCGATGCCGATACGGCAGCACATTTATTTCGGATCGCACACGAGGCAACCCGCAATGCCCTCAAGCATGCCGCACCACGCCATATCGATATTTCGCTGGTGGGAACCGATTCGGCCATCGTGTTGATGGTTGCAGATGATGGCGTGGGCATGTTTGCGGACCCGTTGAATGCGAACCGGGAAAATGCCGGCATGGGAATGCGCATCATGTCAAATCGGGCGGCCTTCATCGGTGCCCAATTGATTATTACGCCTGCCGCTGCAGGGGGCACGCAAATCATTTGTCATCTGCCGCGCTCTCCGGATGCCAGTTGATGTTAGCCACCATCCGCGTTTTTATTGTTGATGATCACCCGTTGGTACGCGAATGGCTGGGGAACCTGTTGCGTCTTGAAAAAGATATTGAGGTAGTTGGCGAGGCTGATGAGCCGGATGCGGCTTTAATGGCGATCGCCAGTGCGGCACCTGATGTGGTGGTGGTTGATCTCTCATTGAAGCGTGGTTCGGGGCTCGACCTTATCAAAGCTATTCAGGCGCAGTCGCATGACGCACAACGTACTGATAAAGGCGTTAGAGCTATTCACACGCTGGTGCTGTCCATGCATGAAGAAATTGGTGATGTCGAAAGAGCGCTGAAGGCAGGCGCGCGGGGCTATGTCATGAAAAGAGAATCGACCGGCCAGATCGTGAATGCGCTTCGACAGGTTTTTGCGGGCAAGCTATTTTTTGCGCCTGAGTTAAAAGCGAGGATGGCCGAAAGAATGGCGAGCTTCACGCCGCAAGAAGCGTCAACAACGCCTAGCGCGCTCAGTGATCGTGAGCTTGAAGTGTTCCGCCGTATGGGCATGGGGCATTCAACCCGGCGAATCGCGGAAGATTTAGGCGTAGGTCAAAAAACAATTCAAACTTATTGCTCGCGCATTAAAGAAAAGCTCGGACTTAATGATGGCTCAGAGCTTTTGCGTGCCGCCGTACGCGCGCACGAGCGTGAGCGCTCTTGAGCGAGGCGCTGGCTCGCTTGTTCTTGCAGGTTTCGCTGGAGCCTCGATCTCGTCCAAGCCTCGTTTCCACTGGTTTGTAGGGTATCGCCGGACAGATTTTGACGGGATGCGCTGTTAATCTCGCCTAATGAAATTTTTTGTTTATTTTGCTCAATTATCTATCGCGTTTGTGGCTTGCAGGCTGACCGGTATTCCAGGATCTGTTGCAACGCGGCATCATCAAATCAGCGAACAGCTTGCAAGTTGCCGCGCACAGCGCTTGATCAATGCGCTCCTCCTTGGGTGCGGATTATTCTGTGGTTATGCATCAGCAACTACACCGTCAGAAAATTGTGCCGCGGCATTACCCGGATGGACTGAAAACGCAGTTAAAAAAATTAGTCTAAATCTCGGCCTCGCAGAATCGCGTTTGCTGGTCTGTAATCGAGAGGTGCTGGCGGCGCAGCATGCGCTTGAAGCAGCCGAGGCGGATCGGGTGACGGCCGGACAGCGGCCCAATCCCAATTTGACCTTAGGCGCTTCCAACATCAATCTCCATGCGGGTGTGGGTGCTGGCCCTGTGCAAGACAAAACTATTGATAGCTCGCTCCGTCTCGATCAATTAGTTGAGCGCGGCGGGAAAGGCGTGCTGCGTGAGCAACAGGCGGATGCCATGGTCAAAGCTGCGCGGGCCGATGGGCACGATGTACTCCGCCAGCAACGCCTGCTACTTCGTCAAAATTATTTTGAACTCCTGTTTCAGCAGGCCCGTATCGACATGCAGCGAGAGTTTGTCCGTTATGCGCATGAAAGCTTGAGCGCCGCGGAGCAAAGATTAAAAGTGGGTGATATTGCATTGAGCGAAGCCAATCGCTTTCGTCTTGATGAAATGCGTGCGCAAAATGATCTACGCCAAGCCGAGACCGATGCCCGTAAAGCGCAGCTTGAGCTTGCAAAATCAATTGGTGCAGAAGCGTCAGCGTTTGATATTGGGGTGCAACCCGCAAAATTGCCGGATTTGGACACTAGCGTGTTTCCCGCCAGGGCTCAGCTTGAGCAGCGCCCGGACTTGGTCGCGGCTACCAACCGAGTCGAAGCGGCTGAGGCGGCGCGCGAACTGGCGCGGAGCATTGCGACGCGTGATGTGACCGTCAGTGCACAGTTTGACCGGTGGCCCGCATCTACCGTAAATCCGCAAGGTACGGGCAATTCATTTGGGCTGTATTTTTCAATTCCTCTTTCCGTTCGTCATGCAAACGAAGGTGAAGTGAAAAGGGCGGCGACTGATCTACGAATCGCGCGTGATTTTGTTGTGCGTGTTGAGACGCAAGCGAAGGCCGAAGTACGGCTTTATCTTAACGGCTGGCAGGCGGCTACTGATCGCGTAGCGCGCATTGAGCGCTCGATCCTGCCGCTCGCTCGTGAGGTCGCTAGGGCGGCGGAATTTGCCTACAGCAAAGGCGCTACTACTGCGCTGGATTTACTGGATGCGCGTCGCAACCTGAAACAAATTGAGCTGGATAGCGCGCAGGCTAATAGCGACGCGGGCAAAGCTTGGGCGCAATGGTGCGCTAGCACTGAAATGACGACGGAAGTGAAGCCATGAAAAATATATTGCATGCTATTTGGGTCAGCCTGATGATCATGTTGCTCTGTGCGGCGTTGGCTGGATGCGAGCACAAAGCAGCGTTGGCCGAAGAAGCCAAGCCGACGATCGTAGGCGATGCCATTACTTTTCCGGCGGCTAGTCCTGCACTAAAAAATATTCTGACCGAAAAAGTGGCAGCACCACTTGATCGTGAGCTCAATATTCCGGGTCGCCTGGTTTGGGACGAGGACCGTACCGTGCGGGTGTTCACCCCGTTTGCCGGACGCGTCAGTAAAATCGTGGCCAATGTCGGTGATAAGGTGGTGAAGGGGCAGGTGCTGGCTGAATTACAGTCGCCGGATTTTGCCGCAGCGCAAACCGATGCGCGCAAAGCACAGTCGATGTTGAAGCTGGGCAAACAAGCTTTAGGCCGCGTCAAAGAGCTGGCGGCAAATGGTGTTGCGGCTGGTAAGGATTTGCAGCAGGCTGAAGCAGATTATGCCAATGCCGAAGCGGAAGCCAATCGCGCAACAGCACGGCTCAAGCTTTATGGCGACAGCCAAAATATTGACCAGCGTTTCAATTTGGTGAGTTCCATAACGGGAACGGTGGTCGAACGTAACCTGAATCCAGGGCAGGAACTGCGGCCCGATCAACCCAACGCACCGCAGTTTGTCGTGACTGACCCCGCCCGACTTTGGGTGCAGCTTGACGCCACTGAAATTGATCTCAGGCTGCTTACCCTAGGCGCGCCCATCAGCATCACCACTAACCAGTATCCCGATGATTCCTTCACCGGTGAATTGAAACAGATCGCAGATTTTATTGACCCGCTATCGCGCAGCCTGAAGCTTCGGGGCGTGGTGCCTAATCCGGAGCGTCGTCTAAAGGCGGAAATGTTTATTAATGCGCGAATAGCGCTGACTAAAAATGAATTTCCCACCGTGTCCGAGAAAGCGGTATTTCTGGATGGCATGCAACGTTTTGTTTTCGTCAAAACCGGACCGGAAACATTTACGCGGCGCGGCGTTAAGGTCGCTTTGGATTCAATCAATATGGTCGCAGCCCAGAACGGCTTGAAGGTTTTAAGTGGGCTTCATGAAGGCGAGGAAGTCGTGATAACTGGCAATCTGCTTATGCAGCAGATGGTGGCTGCAGCGCGCATGGATGAAGATGTTTTGAGCAAAACTGTAAAAAGTGCACCGGCCATAATTGGCAAGGACGAAGTACAGGCAGGCAAGAGCGGCGCTGCCATCAAACCGGCGTCAAATCCCAGATCCGCGGCCACTGTATTACCCAGTCTTAAGCCGATGTTATTTAATTTGGCCCACGTCAAATAATGATAAATCGCATCATCACATTTTCGCTCAAGCAGCCGTTGTTTGTGCTTTTGGGCACAGCGCTTTTTATAGGCGCTGGCGTTTTAGCATTCCTGAATTTGCCAGTCGAGGCATTTCCTGATGTGTCCGATACACAGGCGAACGTGATTGCGTTGTATCCAGGCCGTGCCGCAGAGGAAGTTGAGCGTCAAGTAACCATTCCCATCGAAACCGCTTTGTCGGGCATGCCAAATGCGGTGCGGATGTTTTCACATACCCAGTTTGGCCTGTCATACATCATTCTTACTTTTAACGACAAGCCGACTGATCAAGTGGTTCGGCAACAAGTAATAGAACGTCTTCGCGGGATTGATCTGCCGCCCGGTGTGGAACCTCAACTGGCACCACTTTCAACCGCCATTGGCGAAATTTTTCGCTTCCGTTTACGCGGCGATACTTATACCGCACAAGAACTTCGCACATTGCAAGATTGGGTTGTAGAAAAGCAGTTAAGACAGGTGCAAGGCGTGGCAGATCTGGTCACGATGGGCGGCACCATCAAGCAATACGAAGTCAATCCTGACCTGGCAAAAATGCGTGACTATAAAGTGACGCTCGCGCAGCTTTTCAGCGCACTGCAACGCGCCAATTCAAATGCCGGCGGTGGTGGCATAACCCAAGGTCGTCAGCAATTTTTGGTGCGCAGCTTGGGCAGCTTTAAAACCTCAGCCGATATTTCGCAAGTAGTGGTGACCGAAAATAAAGGCACACCTATTTTAGTGCGCGATATTGCGCAAGTCTCCATTAAAGGCGCGCCACCACAAGGACTGGCAGGGCAGGACGATGCGGACGATATCGTTAATGGTATTGTGATTATGCGCAAGGGCGAAAACCCTTCAACAGTGTTGGCTGCGCTGAAAGAAAAAATCGTCTTCGTCAATAAATCCATTTTGCCCAAAGGCGTTGAAATTGTTCCTTACTATGATCGCTCGTGGCTGATTGATAAAACGCTAAAAACAGTCTTTAGTAATTTGACTGAAGGGGCGATCCTGGTCACCCTGATTCTGTTTATTTTTTTAGGCAATCTTCGCGCAGCGCTGATTGTCGCGGCAGTCATTCCGCTGGCACTGCTCGCCACCTTTCTAGGTTTAACGCTGGTCGGTATTCCGGCTAATCTACTGTCGCTTGGTGCGATGGATTTTGGCATCATCGTGGATGGGGCCGTAATTGTGGTCGAGAATATTGTTTATCGTTTGTCGCTTTTGAAGGATAGCGATGCGGCCAATAATGAGTCCCGCTTTGTAACGATTCGCGATGCGGTAGTGGAGGTCGGTCGCCCCACAGTATTTTCGATGATCATCATCATCGCAGCCCATATTCCCATTTTTACACTGCAGCGACATGAAGGCCGAATTTTTTCGCCGATGGCATGGACGGTTACTTCTGCACTGATCGGTTCGCTGGTGTTATCGCTAACCCTAGTTCCGCTGATGACGTATTTGTTTTTGAAGCGCGACTTACCCCATGGCGATAATTGGCTGGTCGGCAAGCTCAAATCGCGTTACGCGCCCGCTTTGTCATGGGCATTAGTGCGCCCTCGCTGGATCGTCGGTTCGGCGCTGGTGGCGCTGGTGCTCAGTTTGGCAGGTGCATCCCAGATGGGCAGCGAATTTTTGCCCGAGCTAAACGAGGGTTCAATCTGGGTAAATGTGACTCTGCCGCCATCGGTGTCGCCGACTGAAGCACAAGAACTTGCACGAGCGATCCGCCGAGCGCTACGCAGCGTGCCTGAGGTCAACAGCGCCATTTCCAAAGTAGGTCGCCCGGACGATGGCACCGATCCCAAAATTTTTAACGGCGCTGAATTTTTAGTTGATTTAAAACCAGAAAGCGCCTGGCGTGCGGGCAAAACCAAAGAAAGCCTGATCAAGGAATTAGACGATGCTGTCTCAGCATTGCCAGGAGTTGAGCCATCATTTTCGCAGCCGATTCGCGACAACGTACTGGAGTCAATTTCCCAGATCGACGGTCAAATTGTTATCAAGGTGCGCGGTGATGATTTAGACAGTTTAGTGAGTCACGCTGAACGGATTCTGGGCCAAATTTCTGATGTAAAAGGCGTAGTGAGAGCGTTCATTGATCGTAGCGGTACGCTGCCGCAATATGTGCTGGATATTGATCGTCTGGCGGCTGCGCGCTACGGTATCAATATCGGCGATATTCAGGATTTGGTTGAAACCGCGCTCGCCGGCAAAGCAACCTCGGAATTATGGGAAGGCGAAAAACATTTCAGCGTCGTGGTGCGCCTAAAAGAGTCAGAGCGTGCATTACCCAATCTGCCCAATTTACTGGTGGCTAGTCCGAATGGTGCACAAGTTTCGCTATCGCAGCTAGCACGCTTTAAAAGTGTTTCCGGCGCGATGAACATCGCCCGTGAAAATGGCCGTCGTGTTGTTTCTATCGGGGTATTTATTCGTGATCGCGATATGGGCAGCGTGGTGAAGGATATGCAGGCAAAAGTGGGTGAGTCTGGCCCGCTTGCAAACGGCGAAGAGATTAGCTGGTCAGGCGAGTTTGAAAATCAGGAACGTGCGATGAAGCGACTTTCCTGGATCGTGCCGCTGTCAATATTATTGATTTTTTTACTTCTGTTTAATGCTTTCGGTTCAGTCAAAAGCGCCTTGTTGATTGTGGCCAATATACCGTTCGCGATGATTGGCGGCATTGTTGCGCTACTGGTAACCGGTATTCCTCTTTCCGTATCAGCGGCGATTGGATTTATCGCGTTATTTGGACAAGCAGTGTTGAACGGGGTCGTAATGGTGACTTATTTTAATCAATTACGTGAAACCGGCATGCCGATTTTGCAAGTGGTCATGACGGGCTCTATTCAGCGGCTGCGTACGGTGCTGATGACAGCGCTGCTGGCTATGTTTGGCCTGCTGCCGATGGCCTTGTCCAGAGCAATCGGTGCTGAAACCCAGCGCCCGTTGGCTATCGTGGTCATCGGCGGATTGGTGTCGGCCACCATCCTCACGCTAATTGTTTTGCCAACCTTGTATTTCATGTTTTTCGCTCGAGACAAACAAAGCAGCCTGGCAGTTAAGGCGGATCTTGCGGCTGGCGATGCTGGCGCGGCATGATGAAAAAATTCGAAGAAAAACTATCTAAATCTGCTACGCACAGTAGCGGTTATGAACTGGCAGCTGAATCATCGCCGAGTATTAATCCGTCAATGCCAGCTAGCCGGTTCAGTCTGGCAATATTGATCGCGCTGGCACTGGCTTATGTGTTGCCCAGCATTGTTGCATTTGGACCCTGGAAACCTGACGAACCCTATATGTTTGGGCTCATCGATAGTCTGGTGAAGACCGGTGATTGGGTTGTACCCACGCTGGCCGGTGAACCGTTCATGGAAAAACCACCGCTCTTTGTTTGGGTAGCTGCAGCGACGGCAAATCTCGCCTCTCCCTGGCTGGCCCTTGAATATGGTGCGCGCTTCGCCATCGGTATTTTTATGCTGATTGCGTTTGTAGGGACTGCGAGCGCAGCCAGACGTTGGTGGGGACTTGGGTATGGTCGTTATGCGGTGCTGGCGTTGCTGGCTTCAATTGGGCTCCAGCAGCATGGCCGAATGATGATCCCGGATTTGCCGTTGCTGGCCGCTTTTGCGGTTGCATTTTGGGGTTGGGCATGGATTCAGGAGCAACCGTTAAAAGGGGGCGCATTGCTCGGCACCGGTATTGGCATGGCGCTCATGTCGAAAGGGTTATTAGGGCCCGGTGTGCTGGGGCTGACCGCATTGCTTCTATCGATATTGTTCAGCTCATGGCGAACACGCGCTTACGCCTACGGTATGTTGATTGCGCTATTGGCCAGTTTGCCCTGGATACTGGTTTGGCCGATAGCGCTTTATGGGCGCGACCCGCAGCTATTCATGGAATGGTTCTGGGTAAATAATGTGGGCCGCTTTCTCGGATTTTCAGTGTCGATACTAGGTGCTTCACATGAGAGTGGGCATTTAATAAAAACGATTCCATGGTTTACATTCCCGGTACTCCCGTTTGCAGCATGGGCTCTTTGGAAAATGCGGCTTAGCGCCTTAACGCGTCCTGGTTTCCAGGTAAGTCTGGTCGTAACGGCGATATTGTTGGGCACACTTATGACCTCTGCCTCGGGGCGTGTTGTATACCTGCTGCCGCTGCTTATTCCATTGGCGATCATGAGTGTGCCGGGCATGCTTCAGCTGTCTGCCCGTGTCAGTCAATTTTCAGATTGGACTGCACGCATTATTTTTGGCTCCATCGCGCTGCTGTGCTGGGGGATATGGTTTTTTATATTTGTTGCAGATGAGCCGTTGGTCTTGCCGATTTTAGCCGAGCATTTGCCAATGGATTTACCGTTTCAGCTTTATTTACCGGGTGTAGTGCTGGCATTGATATTGATGATGGGCTGGCTCTACATGATCACACGGTTGTCGCTTCAAAAAGCACGCGCATCAATTAGCTGGGCGAGCGGAATTATTTTGGTTTGGGGAACCGCGTTCGCATTATTACTGCCGTGGATTGATGCTGCTAAAAGTTATCAATCGGTGTTTGCGGAAATTAGCGTGGCGCTGTTGAACCAAGATACCCGGTGCCTGGGTACCGTTGGTTTGGGCGAATCTGAACGCGCCATGTTGAATTACATTGTTGGCCTGGAACCGCAGCGTTTAGAGAACAATCAAGGGCATGACTGTAACGCGATCCTGTTTCAAGGCACTGCACTTAATGAGCCGCCCGATATGGACACGGACGGATGGTCACTTCGGTGGCAGGGTTCTCGTCCGGGTGAACGGCGCGAACGATTCTGGCTTATCGTCCGCAATTCTCCATTGCTCACCGTTGATAACGAAAGCCTTTCCGCGCTTAACAGCAAGCGTTAGTACGATCCTAAACTGAATTAGCGGCTAACGTACAACAAGCATTGGCGTGCTTCGCAGGCCAAAAAGCCTCGGAAATGCCCGCCAGTGCTTGTCTTAATTGCTGGATAACGCAGACAGCTTAGGCACCATAAGCATTCTGCGCAACAGTACGCGTGCAGCTGTTGAAGCGGTTAATTGATATTGCGATATCAACATCGAGCAATGCCCGCATTGTGGTGCGCAATTGAAGCCCATCGCAGTCATTGAGGAGCCTGCCGCTATCGTCCGGATCGTCTACCCATTTAGGGCTGGCTGCGCAGCCACCCTCGCGTACGTTGGCCGTGCGAGTGGATGTGTTTCAGGCGGCTTGAGGCGACAATCCTGACTGGTTTAAAAAGCGGTGCGATGGCGTTCGGATGCGATTGCTTCACCGCGCACCCG
>JANYDB010000017.1 GCA_025359985.1 Burkholderiales bacterium
ATGCTGATAAGGATAAGCACCGGTGAGCACGGCAGCGTGACCAACCGCAGTCACTGTAAATGCATGCCCCTGATGCGCATCCCGGAACCACGCACCATGATCCATTAAACGACGAAATCCGCTAGCGATAAAAAGGTCATAATTTTTGAGTAACTGCTCTTGCGGCAAGCCATCAATAACCACCACCAACACCAGTTTAGGCGGCGCAACCCCATGAGGAACGTTGGCTGCGGCGACCTTTACCTTTGCCGCGGCGGCGGCTTCCACTGTTTGCATAAAAAAGCCTGCACACAGCAGGTATAACACCACAAGGCTCACCGCGCTGAAAAATTTTTGAGTTGCCTTTAATTGCACTGGATGCATTTTTAGCTTCGCTTCGTTAAGTAAAACTGGTTTGCATGAATGAATGCCACGATTCAGTTATCTTAAAAAACTGAAAGCACAGTTTACCTTTAGACATAGTTAAGCTGCAAAATAGCAGCGCGGCTCTATATTTTTTGGAATAACGTTTTTAAAACCAGTGTGCATTGACTTATACCTTGCTATACGCTTTAAACAGGATCAAGAACAGGATTAACATTTAAGTTATGACCTTTCATTCCCCTCTAAGGATTATTATTTTTGGAAATTAAATGGCTGGAAGATTTTTTGAGTTTAGCCGAGACCGGCAGTTTTTCGCGCTCATCCGCGTTGCGACATATAACTCAGCCTGCCTTCAGTCGCCGCATCAAAGCGCTGGAAAATTGGGTGGGCGCAGAATTAATTGATCGCACCACCTACCCGACTACCTTGACACTCGCGGGCGTGATTTTTCGGGAGCGGGCCGCTCTGATTCTGCATGATGTGTTTGAGGCACGCGCTACGCTACGCGGCCAACGATCCGTACCTGCTGACACGCTGTCATTCGCCGTGCCGCACGCACTATCCCTGAGTTTTTACCCTAAATGGCTCACCAAAGTAGAGCGCGCTCATTTCGATGACGCGCCACTCGATACAAAATTGGTTGCTCTCAATGTTCATGATGCGATGATGGCGCTGGTCGAGGGCAACTGTGATTTATTGATGTGCTATCACCATCCAGAACAGCCGATACAGCTGGACATCAAGGATTACGCCATGATTCCCCTGGGTGCTGAAGGCTTTAGCCCGTACACGCGTGCGCAGCGCGATGGCAAGCCGGATTTCACCTTGCCCGGCACCGCCACAGCGCCGATTCCGTATCTCGCATATTCACCCAATGCTTTCCTGGGGCAAATGGTTGAGATTATTCTGGAATCGCGTCGCCGGCCTCATCACCCTCCGCATCATTTACGCCGCCGCTATGAAACCGATATGGCCGAAGCGCTTAAAGTCATGGCGCTGGAAGGACACGGCATTGCCTGGCTTCCGGACAGCACCGTCGCCCGCGAACTCAAAAGTCGCCAACTCGCACTCGCCGGCAATGCCTCATGGTGCAGCCAAATGGAAGTACGCCTCTACTGCAAGCGCCATGCGGCCCACAACGGTAATATGCCCGTCAAGCCGCTGCTCAATCAGCTCTGGATGTATCTAGAAGCACAGGCGCAATCTAGCCGTCGACAACGTGTTCGGCCGTGACTTACTTTCGGCATGGACATTGCTTTTAGAAGTCATGTAAACTGAATTTGTAGGGCATTGGTTTCAAAGCGTTACTACGTTAGCCTCTGCAAACTATGAAATGAGCTTCGTTTTATGTGTGTATTCATTTATCCATCCATTAGCGGTAGCATTGACTTTGAATATTCCAATTCAACAACACGAGGAGTACTAACCTATGACGAAGTTTTTAAAATTGTCTATGCTGGCTGCGGGCATGATTGCCGCCGCATCACTGGCGGCGCCGTTGTCCGCCACGGCACAAGAGCTGACCGGCACGCTTAAAAAAATTAAAGAATCTGGTGTTATTACTTTAGGCATTCGCGAAACATCAGCGCCATTTTCTTACCTCGATGAAAAGCAGCAGCCGATCGGTTATTCAATCGATTTGTGCTCAGCTATTGTCGAAGAAGTCAAAAAGCAATTAATGATGCCGACGCTAACCGTCAAAATGAATCCCGTCACTTCGCAGACCCGTATTCCGTTGATGGCAAATGGCACGATTGATCTTGAGTGTGGCTCAACTACCAATACGCTGACCCGTCAGCAGCAGGTAGACTACGCGCCCACCACATTCGTGACTGGCACTAAGCTGGTCGTGAAAAAATCGTCCAAGATCAAGAGCTACAAAGATTTGAAGGGCAAGACCGTCGTACTTACGCAAGGCACCACCAATGAGCGCGTTATGAAAGCGCTGAACGACCAGGAAAAACTGGGTATGAAATTTTTATCCGCAAAAGATCATGGTGAATCATTCCTGACCGTTGAATCGGGCCGTGCGGTCGCCTTTGCGATGGATGATGTGTTGCTATACGGTTTGGTTGCAAAATCCAAAAAGCCCGCTGATTACGTTGTGGTCGGTGATTATCTCTCCTATGATCCTTATGCCGTGATGCATCGCCGCAACGATGCTGACTTTGCATTAGTGGTCAAGAAAACTTTCTCGGCACTGTTTCGTTCCGGTGAAATTAACAAACTTTATGACAAGTGGTTTGTCAGCAAGCTGCCCGATGGTTCAGTTATCGGGATGCCGATGGCCCCACTGTTGAAAGCAGGCTTCCAACTTCAAGCACTACCGGAATAAATGTAGGCCATGCGGGGAATCGAGAAATCGGTTCCCCGTTTTTTATGTAGCGTTGTTTGTTACTACGACATGATTAAAGCGTAACCGCCACCAGCCTACACGGTGCAATATAACTAGCGCGGCGAACAGGGAGCGAAGCATGGAGTGGAAAGTATTTTTTGAGCAAGCGCCATCGGGTGGTGTGACCTATCTGCACTGGATGATGTCGGGTCTGATGTGGACTTTGATTGTTTCAAGCTGCGCGTGGGTGATTGCATTTACGCTGGGCTCTATATTAGGCGTATTACGCACCACGCCTATCAAATGGCTGAATTTTGCGGCCACCGTTTATGTAGAAATTTTCCGTAATATTCCGTTACTGGTGCAAATGTTCCTCTGGTACTTCGTGATGCCAGAAGTTTTGCCCGCCGAACTCGGTGACTGGCTCAAACAAACTTACCCTAATCTGATCGCTTTGCCCTTCGCGCAATTCAGCCTCTGGGAATTCACCGCTGCCGTACTGTGTTTGGGAATGTATACCGCATCACGCGTTGCAGAGCAGGTGCGCGCCGGCATCGAATCATTACCGCGCGGTCAGACTAACGCTGGCTTGGCCATGGGCTTTACATTGCCGCAGGTGTATCGCTTTGTGATTTTGCCGATGGCGTTTCGTCTGATTATTCCACCGATGACATCGGAGTTTTTAACCATTTTCAAGAACTCATCCACCGCGCTGACCATTGGCGTATTGGAGCTGACCGCACAAAGCCGCCAGATTGTAGAATATACCTTCGTCAAATTTGCACCCTTCGCCGCCGCCACCATGCTTTACATCATCATTACGCTGACAGTGATTTTCCTCATGCGCTTGCTGGAAAATAAAGTTGCCGTGCCGGGCTATGTTTCGCAGGGAGGTCATTAGCATGGGTGATTTTGATTTTGGCATTATTGTCAAGAACCTACCCTTTCTTTGGAGCGGACTGCTGTTTTCATTCAAGCTGTTCGGCATCGCATTGGCGGGCGGCATTTTTTTCGGCACCTTGCTTGCGCTAGGCCGCCTATCCAGCTTTCGCATATTATCGTCTGCGATTGGCGGCTTCGTGAATTTAGTGCGGTCCATTCCGTTCATCATGGCGATTTTCTGGCTGTATTTTATGGCCCCGGAAATCGTCAAATATTTTACTGGCCAGCAGGGCGAAGCAATTGGGCCTGAAACCTCGGCCATCATTGCTTTCATCATGGTGGAAGCAGCCTATTTTTCTGAAATTATTCGTGCCGGTATTCAATCGGTGCCTCGCGGCCAGCCTTGGGCTGCGTATGCGCTGGGGATGAATTATTGGCAAGCGATGGGCAATGTCGTGTTACCGCAGGCGTTCCGCAATATGGTGCCGATTATGCTCACGCAGGCGATTATTTTATTTCAGGATACTTCGCTGGTGTATGTCGTGGGCCTCAAGGATTTTCTCGGTGCGGCAAGCAAGGCTGGGCAGATTTCAGGACGTATAGTTGAGCTCTATGTGTTTGTCGCGGTGGTCTATCTGGTGATTTGTTTTGGCGCATCCCGCCTGGTGAAATATTTTCAGGCGCGCATGAATGCCGGTATTCGCTAGGCGCGTTGCTCGCTACCCACTATCAACTCAATAGCCAACGTAGCCCTTAAGAATCAGCAACGAAAAAATCAGAAAATGGGAGACCTCATGAGCAACATGATCGAAATTAAAAACGTCAGCAAATGGTATGGTGACAAACAGGTGCTGGTCGATTGCACCACTCATGTAAAAAAAGGTGAAGTGGTGGTTATCTGCGGGCCTTCTGGTTCCGGTAAATCAACCTTGATCAAGACCGTGAATGGGCTTGAACCGTTTCAAAAGGGTGAGATTCTAGTTAATAATATATCTGTCGGCGCAAAAAATTCTAACCTCGCCAAGCTGCGTTCGCAGGTGGGTATGGTGTTCCAGAATTTTGAGCTATTCCCGCACATGAGCGTGACCAAAAATCTGGTGATTGCGCAGACCAAAGTGCTGGGCCGCAGCGAAGACGATGCGCTCGCCAAAGGTCTAAAACTACTGGAGCGCGTTGGTTTAAGTGAACACAAGGATAAATACCCGGCACAACTTTCCGGTGGTCAGCAGCAACGTGTCGCCATCGCCCGTGCGCTATCGATGGATCCGATCGCCATGCTCTTTGATGAGCCCACCTCAGCGCTCGACCCTGAGATGATCAATGAGGTACTAGATGTGATGGTTGAGCTCGCGCAAGAAGGGATGACGATGATGTGCGTCACCCACGAAATGGGTTTTGCCAAAAAAGTAGCTGATCGCATCATCTTCATGGAAAAAGGCGGCACAATTCTGGAAGACTGCACCAAAGAAGATTTTTTTGGCTCGCCGCGCAAGCAGCGCACACAAGATTTCCTGTCGAAAATTTTGCATAATTAAGACGGTATTTTTTAATACTGATCCCGCTTGTAAAAATAAAGGTTGCCGGGGGTGGCCTTTAATTTTACGTAGCATGTTTGCTGAGGTTTAAAAAAACCGTTGTTACATTTTGCAACAACGCTTCCAGCAACAATTCAGTTTGAATCCATAAAAGCAGGCCATAATCATTTTATGAAACGTCTTTTTTTCCTCGTTGTTATCGGCTTTGCCCTTGCTGTAGCAAGCTGGCAAATTCTTAAGCCTGCCGATGTTGCCAATGCTAATGTGGCTCATGCCGCATTAGCTAAAAGCAACCCTCCACCCGGTACGCAGACTGCGGGCATAGGCATGTTTGCCCCTAACGGTTTAAAGCCTGCAAGCACCCCGTCTACGGCCAAAGCAGGCGCAGTATCGCTGCGGAGTGCCCACGCTATTGAGTTTGAGAGCGGGCTTAATCTGAAAAAGTTTTATGATCGGTACGCCGCTGACCCGCAGGGCGCAGATGCAGAGACAAAATTCCTCGCCGCCGCCGCGCTGGAGACTTGCCAATGGAAAGTGCGTAATCAGGTGCCCACCGAAGCGGCCAAGCAAAAGTTTATGGATCGTTTAAAGGAAAATGATCCTAATAATAACCAGCGTATTGAAGCCTACAACCAAATTAATGCAGCCTGCGAAGGTTTTCAAAATCTTAGTCTCACGCCTGCCGATACATCGCGGCTCTATGCTGAGGCCGCCGCTGCGGGCAATCCAGGGGCAAAGGCTGCTGTAGCGGCTGAGCTTTATCGGGAGCAGTCGCGTAACGCCCGCAATATTGAAGAGCGCCGCATGAGTGAGGATCAGTTGTCACTGGTGCGCGATGCGCTGGCCAGCGGTGACCCGTTTGCAATTCGCCGTGCGGGGCAATTGTTGACCTATGAATCAAGCCAACTCACCGATCGAAAATTGGGTGCTGAAGGTGATCTTTTCAATCCGCGTGATTTAGGCCCAGCTTGGACTTTTTTAGCCTGTGATCGCGGCGCAAACTGCGGGGCAGATGCCAATCGCGTACTTCAGGGTTGCGCAAGCCAAGGTGCGTGTGGCTATACGAGCCTGCAAAGTTACATGCAATTTAACGAGCTTTCGCCTAATGCTTATGCCAACGCCCAGCGCTACAACGCCATGATTGCTGATGCGATTGCGCAGGGTCGCTGGGATCTGCTGGGCATCGCGCCCGGCATGGGTCGTACCGTCGTGCCCGCCAATCCGGTGACGCCCGCCACGAGTACTCGTCCGGCAGGAACTCCACCTCCTCCCCCGGGCCCTACGCGTCGCGGTGGCTAGGCACGATTGTTCCAGCAAGTTTGCTAAACTCCGACTAGTTTGGCGTTCCCTGTTGATCCATTCCGCACCGCCCTCCACACCTTTCACCGTTCTCCGCCCCATTATTCCCGGACAAACTCATGCCTATTTTTGAAGTCAAACATCCACTCGTCAAACATAAAATCGGGCTCATGCGCCATGCCGATATCAGCACCAAAAGTTTTCGCGAACTGACAGCTGAAATAGGTCGTTTGCTGGCCTATGAGGCCTGCGCTGATTTTCCGTTGGAAACCGTCACCATTCAAGGCTGGAACGGGCCTGTCGAGATTCAGCAAATCGAAGGCAAAAAAGTGACGCTGGTACCTATTCTGCGCGCAGGGCTGGGCATGCTCGATGGCGTACTCGATGTTATTCCCAGTGCTAAGGTCAGCGTCGTAGGAATGGCGCGCAATCACGACACATTGCAGCCGGAGCCTTATTTTGAGCGGTTTGTAGGCAAGCTGGACGAGCGTATGGCACTGGTGCTGGACCCGATGCTGGCCACTGCAGGCTCTATGATTGCCACCATCGATATGTTGAAAAATAATGGTGCCAAACATATTCGTGGGCTGGTACTGGTAGCGGCACCTGAGGGTATTGCGCGCCTAGTCGCCGCACATCCCGAAGTTGATATTTATACGGCAGCCATTGATAGCCACTTAAATGAAGTCGGCTATATTATTCCTGGCCTAGGCGATGCGGGCGATAAAATTTTCGGTACTAAATGAGCTTAGTTAGCGCAGCCTAGCGACAATCGGAACGGGTTAATTTCAGCAACTCTTCTACTTCAGCTCGATGAAAATTCATGTTGTGCCGATGCCAGCGACCGATCACAAACATAGTGACCGCGACCAGTAAACCAAAAATAGTAATCGCGGCGTAGGCTGAAAGCCCGATTGATGTCAGTCCCACAAACAGCCCGCCCAGAAACAAAATACACGCCTGCTCATTAAAATTTTGCACCGCAATCGAGCGGCCTGCGCCCATCAATTTATGGCCACGGTGCTGTAGCAGGGCATTCATAGGCACCACCAGGAATCCACCCAATCCCCCTATGATCATCAAGAACGGCGCCGCGAGAATCGGAGACGAAATGAAGTTCATCATGATCACGGTAAAGCCCATTGCGACGCCCAGCGGAATCACCGCCGTTGCGCGATCAAGCTTCATCCAGGCAGATGCCGCCACCGCCCCCACGCCCGTACCGATTGCCACCGCGCCGACTAATGTTGAAGCCTGCGTGGTGTTATAGCCCAGCGCCACAGCGGCCCATGCCAGCACGATATAACGCAGGTTACCGGCCACGCCCCAAAACAAGGTGGTGGTAGCCAGCGAAATTTGGCCCAGCTTGTCTTGCCATAAACGGCGGTTGCACACCATAAAATCCGCCATCGTATCAAGCGGATTTTTTTGCACGGGGATCAGCGTGACACCGGTGTGCGGAATGAACAGGTTGAAAAATGCTGCCACAATATAAACAACTAAAATGGAAGCGATCGCCGCTTCGGGTGCGCTACCAATGCCGGTATCAATAAAAGGAAAATCAAAGGCCAGCAGATGCGGAGAAATTTTATCGCCGACCAACTGCCCGCCCAATACCACGCCCAAGATAATCGAAGTAATAGTTAAACCTTCAATCCAGCCGTTCGCGGCAACCAATTTTGAGGTCGGCAACAGTTCAGTCAATATGCCGTATTTGGCCGGCGAATAAGCTGCCGCACCAAGGCCAACAATTGAATAGGCGAAAAGCGGGGAAACCCCGACGAGCATCAAGACGCAACCGATCACTTTGATGATATTTGAAATAAACATCACTCGGCCCTTGGGCATGGAATCCGCAAACGCCCCCACATACGGTGCCAACACCACATAAAATAATGCAAATATCGGCACCAGCGCGGCACTATGCCATTCCGGCGCTGCGTTTTGTTTGAGCAAGGCAATGGCGGCAATAAATAAAGCATTATCGGCTAGCGATGAAAAAAACTGCGCCGCCATAATGGTATAAAAACTTTTAGAAAACCCGCGCCTCAAAATTTCTCCTTGACCGTGCAGTTTAAATATAAGTGCTTAACGTATAGACGCATAAACGTCTAGACATATATGTGCAGACTCTTTAAACCTGTTTATAACGCATGAACCCCGATTGTGGCATGCTCGTTGTCAATTTAATCTACGCTGCATAAAGTTGCATAGGTCAACACAGGCGGTCCGCTTTAAAAATCTTCTCGCGCCCGCAGATAGCTGGCAAACCGTGGCAAGCCCGAATTGGTTAAGCCTCGATAGGTGTAAGTCACGAGCGTGCCGATAGCCGGGGGGCTTTTGCGCACGCGATCGCTAAATCCGGTGCCGATCACAAAGCGCTTTTTATCCGGTGTTTCTACGCGGAGCCCACCCATCTTGCCGCTATATTTGCCCTTGCCGGGCACATATCCAATGACGGTTCCCTCGGTGTCGAGCAGAGGTTTGAGTTTGAGCAAAACATCGCTGCGCCCGGTCACATAAGTTGCATCCGCCAAATGCAGCATCAAACCCTCAGCACCGCCGCGCACCTTCTCATCGAGCTGGTGTAAAAGTGTGGCACGGTCAGTCACGCGGCTCTGCGTGACCGCCACCAACTGCGGCCATTGCGCAGCGTCTACAATTTGTTGAATGCGTACCGCGCGTTCAGCGAAGGTTCCGACCGCATCGGGCAATTCAAAAATCATGTAGTGAAGTTGGCGCCAGTCATCATCAACCGGCTCAGTTTTGCGCACCATACCGCTGAGCTGCTCAAATTTTTCGCGGGCCAGCCAAAGCTCCCCATCGAGTTTATGCGTCGGTAGTTTGGCGATAAACCAGGCTGGTGCATTTACCGTACGGCCACTTCGAAACTTGAGCACCTTGCCATCCCAAATAGCGCGTACACCGTCATATTTCTCACTCACCAAATATTGTGTGACATCGATATCGGGCCCAAGCACATTCGCCAGCAGGATTGGCGGCGCGCTGCTTGTAGCCGCCATCGACAAAGGCAGGTTTATCAGACAGCACATCAACATAAGCACAGTGGTGGATATGAAACGTACGCACGAAAAATTAAACATAGAGCCCGCCAGGTTAAATTTCATCAGTAGATCGAAGCATACAATCCAGTTAGCTAATCAGGCTTGATAATTTTAAACTCCGCTTTGGGCGGGCATCTTGAGCCAACAATGCCCTGAAAGCGCCGCCTGGCTTTGAGTCTTAATATTTTAGAGCTGCATGTCGGTTCTCTCAAGCACAACCCGGATATGACTGGGTAGCCCACACTATCGGCATCATAGCTTGACTCATCGTGGTCTTACCAACCCTGGCCAACCATAGCCATCCACACAAACGCCGCTCCAAAGACAGATTGCATGCTAGCCATAGCAAGGAAAATTTATCGCGCGATCATTTTTGACGCGCTTTTCCGTAATACCCAATAAGCCTCAATGCAAAGACGAAAGGTTTGGCGATATCAGAACTTGAACAAAGTTTGAGGCGGCATAGGACGTCAAAAAGTTCGCTCGTTTTAAAGTAACGCAGCCACATGCGCCACCGCACTGCGTCCCAGCGCGGCAAGATCGTAGCCCCCTTCCAGCGCCGACACGATGCGTCCCTGCGCAAAGGCATCGGCTACCTTACGAATGCGTTCGGTGATCCACACATAATCATCTTCATGTAACTCCAGATAGGCCAGCGGATCATCGGCGTGTGCGTCAAAGCCTGCCGAAATAATAATAAGCTCCGGCTGGAAGCATTCCAGCGCGGGCCACCAGGTGGCATCGATGGCACGGCGAAATTCTGCGCTGCACGAACGCGCGGGTAGCGGGGTGGGAATGATGTGCCTGTTACCGGAATTCGCACCCATACCAGGATAGTACGGATGCTGAAAACTGGAACACAGCATCACCCGTTCGTCATCGTGAAAAATATCTTCAGTGCCGTTGCCATGATGAACATCAAAATCCAAAATCGCAACGCGTTCAAGCGCGTGCGCATTCAACGCATGCATCGCGCCTACTGCGACATGATTGAAAATACAAAACCCCATCGCCCGATTGCGGGTCGCATGATGTCCGCAGGGGCGCACAGCACAGAACGCATTGGTAACGTCCCCCCCTTCCATCACCAGATCAACCCCTTTGATAACCGCGCCAGACGCTCGACGCGCCGCTTCCAGCGAATCGGGGTTCATCGCGGTATCAGGATCGAGATAGGCGTAATCATGGGCGGGTGACGCCGCAAATATAGCTTCAACATAGTCTGGCGCGTGCGCGGCGGCCAACTCGGCCTGTGTCGCCAGCGGCGCTTCCACCTGGATCATTTGCGGCATCAAACCGGAGGCCGCAAATGCGTCGTAAACAGCTTGCAGACGCGCCGGACATTCGGGATGATGCATGCCCATTTCATGCTTTAAAAAAACCGGATGCGTAATAAATGCAGTGGTCAAAAAAATTACTCCGATCCCGTATGATTAAAACCATTTTCGCCTGGAGCAGACAGAATACATTCAAAGCCATAAGTTCAAAGCTATAAGCAGTAATGACTGCGCTCATTAACAAAAACAAACGCGCCTACTATAATCAACAACAAACAGCGCATCCGGGCAGCCATGCCAAACGTACCCACAGTACCCAAGGTACAATCATGCATGGCGCAGCGTTCATAAACAAGCGTTTAGCACGCACGCAGCAAAAGCTCAGCAGATTCCTAACAAACCTCCATCCGCATCATTAACAGGACCGTATCACGATGTTATTCGAGAAAAAAGAACACTTGACAGCAATTAGCAATCCACTTGCCGAAGTTATGGCGCGTGCGGGTGAAATAATTCTCGGCAAAGACCATCAAATTCGTCTTGCCATGGCATGCATTCTGGCGCGTGGTCACTTGTTGATTGAGGATGTGCCCGGCGTCGGCAAAACCACTCTGTCGCATGTGCTGGCGAGCCTGCTGGGCCTTCACTACCAGCGTATACAATTCACCAGTGATTTATTGCCGGCCGATATTGTAGGTGTTTCCATTTTTGATCGCGAATCTAGTACTTTTCGTTTCCATCCCGGCCCGGTTTTTTCACAGGTCGTATTGGCCGATGAAATTAACCGCGCCTCGCCCAAAGCGCAATCCGCTTTGCTTGAAGCAATGGAGGAGCATCAGGTAACGGCAGACGGGCAAACCATGCCACTGCCTGAACCATTCTTTGTGATCGCCACCCAAAACCCATCCCACCAGATCGGCACTTTTCCATTGCCTGAATCACAATTAGATCGTTTTTTAATGCGCATTAAGCTGGGCTATCCGGATCAGGCCGCCGAGCGGGCTTTGTTGAAGGGCGAAGATCGTCGCGAACTCATTTCAAAAATAAAACCCGCAATGACCTTGAGCCAATTGCTTGAGCTACAAAAAGAAGTCACCGCTGTAGTGGTATCGGACGCATTAATAGACTACGTGCAGGCGCTCAACAATCACACCCGCGATTCGGCACGTTTTGAAATGGGCTTGTCACCGCGCGCGGGGCTTGCGCTGCTGCATGCATCACAGGCATGGGCAATGATGGCGGGACGCCAGCAGGTATTACCTGAAGATGTGCAAGCCATCGCGCCTTCTGTTGTGGGCCACCGCCTGAGGCCGATTACTAATGGCGACACCAAAATTCTTGATGCCGCGCAGGAGCTGCTGCGCAATGTTGCCATACCCTGAGCGCTATCCAAAGCGGTTATACCTGACACATTGTTCTTCCAATTTATTTCAATAAAATCTCAACAAACCTCAACCATCCTTTTATCCTAAAAATATGCGTAATTTTATTCAAATCGCTCCCCTGACAACGCTCATCGCCGTCGCTATCGCCATTCCGCTCGCCAGCCTGTCGCATTCGGTATTTGCGCAGAGCTATAAATGCAAAGGTGCCGATGGCAAAATCGAATACAGTGATCGGCCCTGTACGCCCGACAAAGACGTACTGGCCAAGCCACAGGCGACCAATAGCGTTTCTTCCAAGCCAGTTACATCGCCTATGCAGCAGCTGCAAACTCTGTTTACAGACTATGAAGAGCGGCTCTGCGAGCGCGAAAAACTCTCGATGGAACTGGACAAGGCAAACCGTAATGGAGATACCGTAAAAGCAAAAGATGTCTGGAAACCCAAACAGGAGCGCCTTTATTTTTTGAACGATACCTTGATCGAATTTCAGGACAAAGCCGGCAAAGTTGTTAAAGTTGCCGGCACCGATAGTGAGGAATCGGCATCACTGCGCAAGTATCAACGCCGATTGAAGGACTGCGATAAAAACAAGAGCGAGGAAAAAACTGTGGAGAAAAATGCAGAGAAAAGCGCAGCTAAACCCGCTGATTCTAAAGCTGCCCCTTCATCGCCCACCCCTTCCACAACAAAATTACCCTAATATCCACACCGCATTGTTGGCGTTTTATGTGTCATGAGTAACGCGTTTTCGTATAATCTTCGTCAAAAAATATCAGACTGGATTTTTCGCGCACAAACGCCCGAAACTGCGCCCGTCATTTTGGTGCAGCGACGTATTTTTATTATCCCTTCGCGCACCGGATATTTTTTTGCATTTGTACTATTGCTTTTGCTGATTGCCTCGATCAATTACAGCTTGTCGCTCGGGTTTATTCTGACGTTTTTATTGGCGGGCATAGGCAGCATTTCAATGCTGCATACCTTTCGTAATCTGGCGCAGTTATCAGTGAGCCCCGGCAAGGTTGATTCGGTGTTTTCAGGTGAGACGGCGCATTTCTCGCTGGTGTTGACAAATTCTACCTTACCCCGTTTTGCCGTCGGCGTGAAACGCACCAAGCTCCGCGATGCTGAGCCAGGGTTCGATGATATCAAGGCCCATAGCAGCACCACATTTCTGATCCCGATGGTAGCAGAGCGCCGCGGCTATACGGAGTGTGGTCGCCTGGAAATTTTTACCGAATACCCGGTCGGCTTGTTTCATGCATGGTCATATGTCGATTTCGGCATGCGCTGTTTGACTTATCCAAAGCCGGATCCAGGCGCGGGTGCACTACCGACCAACGCACGCGCCAGTGGCGAGGGCAATGTGCCGGTAAGCGGTGATGAAGAATTCCAATCGCTACGCGCCTATCGCCCCGGTGACACACCGCGTCAGATTGCTTGGAAGGCTCTCGCTCGGGAACAGGGCTTAATGGTCAAGGAATTTGGCGCCACCGCCAGTGCCGATTTTTGGCTTGATTACGACAGTCTGCAGAATCTAGGGCAGGAAGAACGACTCAGTCGCCTGACTTGGTGGGTACTGGAAGCCGAACGTTTGCAAATGCCCTACGGATTAAAGCTGCCTGATCAATCATGGCGCCCATCCATAGGGCAAATGCATCGTGAAAATTGTCTACGGGCGCTGGCATTGTTTGGAAAAATAGCGGAGGTGAGTAATGCTTAACAACGGCATTCTTACTTTAAGCAATATTAGCTGGCTGCTTGCGGCCATGTCGTTCGTGATTGCGCCTCATGTGTCGCGGCTGCCAATCTGGGTCACTGCGTGCTGCGTCGCCGCAGGGGCATGGCGCTTTTGGATCGCGCGCAAGGGCCTGCGCGCTCCATCATGGTGGCTGATGAGTCTACTCGCATTGGGTATTGCGGCGGGTACCTATATTGAATATCGCCGCCTGTTCGGGCGCGAGGTCGGCGTTACTTTATTGATCGTGATGCTGTGCCTGAAAATTCTGGAAATGAAAATGAAGCGCGATGTGATCATCGTGATTTTTCTGGGCTTCTTTTTGGCGTTGACCAATTTTCTGTATTCGCAAACCATTTTTATGGGCGTATACGTATTTGGTTGTGTGTGGATTTTTATGGCCACCTTAATCGGTTTTCAGCGCATCAATACGGAGGCTACCCTTAAAGAGCGTCTGGTGCCCTCAGGCTGGCTTATCTTGCAGGCGATTCCGGTGATGCTGGTATTGTTCTTCCTGTTCCCGCGCCTATCCGGCCCGCTTTGGAGCATGCCGCAGGATGATCAGGCGCGATCGGGCCTTTCGGATCGCATGTCGCCGGGCGACATCAGTAAACTATCGTTGTCCGATGCGGTGGCTTTTCGAGTGGAGTTTGAAGCTGCCGTGCCGGACAGCAAAGACCTTTACTGGCGAGGCCCGGTGCTGGGTCAGCAATCAGGCCGCGGATGGACGTCCTATGCAGTTGAAGAACGCAGCCAGCTCGATTTTGATAAAAAATCCCCACCGACCAA
>JANYDB010000046.1 GCA_025359985.1 Burkholderiales bacterium
ATATATTTCGAGCTCAAACCATCTTCTTAACCCACTTCATCAACCAGCCTAGGCTCGCGCCTTACTCATCAATGACCGTTAAAAAGCGGCACCCTCATACTCAGTACCCACCTCAATCAGTTGTCCGTGTTTTTAAAGAGCAATTCGAAACTTTATCACCGCGCTTGCTGCTGTTGCGTTGTGTTTCAAAGGATTGCCATTATGCCGCGCCGCACAAACTCGGTCAACCCCTTTTGCAGAATAATTTCAATAAAGATGCAAAATTATTTCGGCCGCGCGGCAAGGCGCCCTCAACAAAACACCATCAATATCTAGGCAATCGTCACGCGCGCAAATTTGCGCTTCCCCACTTGTGCCACCAATGTCACACCTTTATTGATAGTGAGCGCTTTATCGCTAACCTTTTCGCCATCCAGTTTCACACCGCCCTGTTCAATCATGCGATTAGCCTCGGCAGTGCTGGGCGTGAGCCCGGCTTGCTTTAGTAATTGCGCAATACTGATCGATGCATGCGCAATCGTCAATGTCACTTCAACAATGTCGTCGGGTATGCCTCCACGGTGACGCGCATCAAAATCGATGAGTGCGTGTTCAGCCGCTGCCTGAGAATGAAACCTAGTCACAATCTCTTGGGCAAAAGCAACTTTAATATCACGCGGATTGCGCCCGTCTTCCACTTCACGCTTCATTACGGCGACCTCATCTAGCGATTTGAACGAAAGTAGCTCTACATATTTCCACATTAAATCATCCGGCACACTCATCAACTTGCCGAACATGTCCGCAGGCTTGTCGGTGATGCCCACATAGTTATTCTTGGATTTGGACATTTTTTCTACGCCATCCAGACCTTCCAGTAATGGCATGGTCAAGATGCACTGTGGCTCCTGACCGTATTGTTTTTGTAATTCACGTCCCACCAACAAGTTAAATTTTTGATCTGTACCGCCTAATTCCAGATCGGCCTTGAGCGCAACAGAGTCGTAGCCTTGCATTAACGGGTAAAGAAACTCGTGCACCGAGATCGGCGTACCGTCCTGATAGCGCTTGGTGAAATCATCGCGCTCCAGCATGCGCGCCACTGTCCAGCGCGACGCCAATTGAATAATGCCCGCCGCGCCCAGCGGATCGCACCACTCGGAGTTGTAGCGAATTTCAGTTTTTTCAGGATCCAGCACCAAGCTCGCCTGCGCAAAATAAGTTTTTGCGTTTTCCTGAATTTGCTCACGTGTGAGTGGTGGACGCGTAGCGTTGCGGCCGCTGGGGTCGCCAATCATCGACGTAAAATCACCAATCAGGAAAATAACTTGATGGCCTAAATTCTGAAACTGGCGCATCTTGTTAAGCACGACGGTATGCCCGAGATGTAAATCAGGGGCGGTAGGATCCAGGCCGAGCTTAATCCTGAGTATGCGTCCGGTTGCGAGCTTTTTGTGCATTTCGGCTTCGACAATCAGCTCGGCAACCCCGCGTTTAATAGTGGCCAGCGCCATTTCAATTTGTTCAGGATTATTCGTAGTACCACTCATAAAGAAGATCCAAAAATTTCCAACGGGTTAAATCTCGCCATAAATGATACGTGACGGGATAATTATTATTCTGTTACCCTTCATTGATCGGGCTTTAATTTTTTTGAAAAAGCCCATCTTTTTTTCTGCACTCCATCACCAATAAAGTGCTGCTATCGGTGCAATGAATTTCACAAAACTCAAAATTTTATCGCAAAACATCACTGAAAGCCTATGGAATTCGGGTGGTAAACGCACAATCATCGCAATCGGCGTGTTGTTGGCATTGCCTGTATTCGGGGTTTTGACGGCATTCGGCGTTGCTTCTGACACACAGCTAGAAAAAATTGTACGTCACGATGTTACGCAAATATTGGCGCTGCCCGCCCTGAGCAACAACGACGGTGATGATGAGCGCTATTACAGCAGCGAACGCATCCAGCGCGGCGACACCGTTGCGACCTTACTGCAGCGGCTGAATGTAAATGATACGGCTGCCTTTAATTTTTTACGCACCGAACCAGCCGCCCGCAATATTTTTCAATTGCGCCCGGGCCGCTCGGTTCAGGCCGTCACGGATGCCGACGGCGAGCTTTATTCATTGCGCTATCTGTATAGCAACGAAGCGCTGCTTGAAGTGACGCGTCAAAGCGATGCGTTTGTGGCAAGCCAAAAAAATCTAAGCCCGGCCGCGCAAACCGTGCAAGGAACTGGGACGATTAAATCATCTCTTTATGGCGCCACTGACGATGCAGGCATTCCCGATGCCATTGCCAATCAGCTCGCACGTATTTTTTCAACCGACATTGATTTTCATATCGATCTTCGCCGTGGTGATCGTTTCTCGGTCATTTACGAAATGCTGTATCAGGACGGCGAATATCTGCGCCCTGGGCGAGTGCTGTCGGCTGAATTCATTAACAACGCTAAAAAATTTGAAGCGTTTTTATTTACCGATGCAGAAGGCAACGAAGGCTATTACTCGGCAGCAGGACAAAATCGCGCTAAATCATTCCTGCGCTCGCCACTGGCTTTTTCGCGTATTTCATCCGGTTTCGGAGGACGCATGCATCCCATCTTCCGCAATTGGCGTGCGCATACGGGGGTCGATTTTGCCGCTCCCAAAGGCACACCAGTTTGGGCAACCGCAGATGGCATTATTGAATACGCAGGCGTCAAAGGCGGCTATGGCAATGTAGTTGAGATTCGCCATTCCGGCGGCGTTACCACGCTATATGGGCATCTTTCTGCTTTCGCCAGCGGCGTGCGAAAAGGCTCACGCGTCAATCAAGGCCAAACTGTGGCATATGTTGGTGCAACCGGATTTGCCACTGGCCCGCATCTGCATTATGAATTCAAGCTAGCCGGTGCACACCAAGATCCGATGCGGGTTGCTCTGCCGAAAGCCGATCCACTCCCGGCCCAATACCGTGCTGCGTTCCTGGGCCAGGCTGCGATTCAGGGCGAGCAACTGATGCTGATTCGCGATGCCAACTTTGGTCGCTTTGAATAAAGCAGAAGCTGACAGCCTCTATATCGGCATCATGTCCGGCACCTCGCTTGATGGGGCCGATGCCATCCTCGCTGATTTTTCAAATACACAACCGCGCGTGCTGGCGTTCGTCAGCGAACCATTCTCGCCCGCGCTGCGCGCTGAATTGTTGGCACTCAATACCGCAGGCAACAATGAAATCGAGCGCAGCCACATTGCCGCCATTCAGCTGGCAGATGTTTACGCGCGAGCTGTCAAATCCGCGCTAACCGCGGCCAATATTTTAGCCCGTAGCGTTATCGCTATCGGCTGTCATGGTCAAACCGTGCGCCATCGTCCTGATCTGGGTTTCACCGTACAGCTCAACCATTCCGCGCGTTTGGCAGAGTTGACAGGCGTTGATGTCGTCGCCGATTTTCGCGCACGCGATGTCGCATCCGGCGGACAAGGCGCGCCGCTGGCGCCCGCCTTTCATGACGGTGTATTTCGCTCTCCCAACGAGATGCGCGTCGTGGTCAATATCGGTGGCATTGCCAACCTCACCGTGCTTGAACCCGGCTGCGCCACACGCGGCTTTGATTGCGGCCCCGGCAATGCTTTGATGGACGGCTGGATTGCCCAACACCAAAAAAAAACATATGACGAAGATGGCGCGTGGGCAGCCCAAGGTCAAGCACTGCCGCGGCTCTTGGGCCAATTACAGAATGATGCCTATTTTAAATTAGCGCCACCCAAAAGCACCGGGCGCGATTTATATTGCATGGCATGGCTGATGCCGCATCTTGATGGTAGCGAACGTCCGGTTGATGTGCAGGCCACGTTACTGGCGCTCACGGCCTGGTCCATCACCGATCATGTGGTGCGTTACGCACCGACTGCAACGCGCCTGCTCATCTGCGGTGGCGGCGCCTACAACACCGCCCTGATGCGCGAAATCGCCAGCCGTTTTCCCGGCGGCGCGGTTGAAAAGGTGGATGCCTATGGCATCCCGGCCCAGCAGGTTGAAGCGTTGGCATTTGCGTGGCTGGCGAAGCAATGTGTCGAACGCCGCGCGATTGATCTCACCGCCACCACGGGTGCGCGTCATGCTTCGGTGCTGGGTACATTTACATCCAAGCTTTAAGACAAACAAAATTTAATCTGACCAAGCAGTGCTGTGTTCAAAGCGCAATGGCCGCGCAAGCGCATTTGTTTTCGTTTTGAATCGGATCACGCGCACGATATTAAAGTCGCTGATTGCCTTTGAAACGCAAAAGCAATGATTATGAGCTTTCGCATGCAAGACTTGGCGAGACTGATTTCACCGCCGTCTAAAAGCTAGCGAGAACCTGGCTTTGGGACCCCGCCTCGGGCACGGCAAACAATAACAAGAAGAAATCTGAGCGCCCAGCAGACAATGCTTCATCGCATTTATGCGTAAATTTACGCTCGTCAAAAATAGCAATGCAATTGTTGAAGCCGGGGCTGCGATTGACAAAAACGCTAGACCCGGTTTGCGAGCATATACGGTATCTGCATTACTGATCCTGTCCACTTTTCATGGAGGGTTTAAGCCGCTCTTTTTGTCAGCCGAGCGGATTGGCTGTTTTGCATTGTCGCTGTGGATAAGTTGTCGTTAGCTGGCTCGATCAAGTCGACGTTGCACGCGCGCTCAAACTGGC
>JANYDB010000061.1 GCA_025359985.1 Burkholderiales bacterium
TACCGAAATGGTGATGCCTGGCGACAACGTCAAGATCGTGGTGCAATTGATCGCCCCGATTGCGATGGAAGACGGCCTGCGCTTCGCGATTCGCGAAGGTGGCAGGACGGTTGGTGCAGGTGTGGTATCGAAGATTTTGAAATAATTAGTGCAGTGGTGGTAGTTGTTAAAAAGTAAGAAACGCGAGGGAAATCGTAGCGAGCAGGGCCGAGTTGGCAACGAGAAGCGCAGATGTACTCGTGTACATCGAGCATCGCAGTTGACAAATCGGCACGCGCAGTAGATTTACCTCGTGTTTATTTAGGCCAGTAGCTCAATTGGCAGAGTAACGGTCTCCAAAACCGTAGGTTGGGGGTTCGAGGCCCTCCTGGCCTGCCAGCATTAGATGTGCTCCAGTAGCTTAAAAAACTGGGCGTCGTGAGTAACGGGAAGCAGTGCTACATGGTTGGATCTTTCTGATATTTGTTTCGCCCCAAAGTAGAGTCGGATGAAAGACAAAATACAAATCGTTGTTGCGGTGGTGATCATGATGAGCGGGTTGGCGGCGTTTTATATGCTGACCGATCAGCCGATGATCGCGCGCGTGGGGGCCATGCTGGGCTTGTTTGTACTGGCTGGAGTGGTGGGTTATTTCAGCGCGCCGGGTCGTGAATTCGGCCAGTATGCTGGCGAGTCAATTGATGAGGCCAAGAAAGTGGTGTGGCCGACGCGCAAAGAAACCCTGCAATCAACAGGCGTTATTTTCGTGTTTGTTTTTGTGATGGCCATATTTTTATGGACGGTTGATTGGGGTCTCACTACCATTCTGACCAAATTTATCGGGCACGGGGCGTAAATGACGATGCGTTGGTATGTGGTTCACGCTTATTCAGGCCAGGAAAAAAGTATTCAGGCTGCGCTGATGGAGCGCATTCGCCGTTCAGGCATGCCTGAAAAATTTGGCGAAGTATTGGTGCCCACCGAAGAAGTGGTTGAGATGAAAGGCGGCGCGAAAGCGTTGTCCGAGCGCCGCTTTTTCCCGGGCTATATTTTGGTGCAAATGGAAATGACGGATGAGTCATGGCATTTGGTGAAATCAACACCCAAAGTCACCGGCTTTGTGGGTGGTGTAGGCAATAAGCCTACGCCGATTTCACAAAAAGAAGTCGATTCGATTCTGAATCAAGTTAAAGAGGGAGTGGAAAAGCCGAAGCCTAAAGTGTTGTTCGAAATTGGCGAGAACGTCCGCGTCAAAGACGGCCCATTTACCGATTTTAATGGCTCGGTTGAGGATGTAAATTATGATAAATCAAAAATCCGTGTATCGGTGCTGATTTTTGGTCGCCCGACACCGGTTGAATTGGATTTCGGCCAGGTCGAAAAACAATAAACCAAGTATTTGCAGTCACGGTGGTCAGGCGTTTCCTGGTCGATAAGTCGGGGAGGTAGCGCTTAGTTTATTTAAGTCGTTACCGTTAGCACCCAAGGAGAAAGTAAATGGCAAAGAAAGTCATCGGCTACATCAAGTTGCAAGTGCCGGCAGGTAAGGCGAATCCATCGCCCCCAATCGGCCCCGCGCTGGGCCAGCGTGGTTTGAATATTATGGAATTCTGTAAAGCGTTTAATGCGCAAACCCAGAAAATGGAACCGGGTCTACCGATACCGGTGGTAATTACCGCGTTTGCAGATAAATCATTTACCTTCATTATGAAGACGCCACCGGCGTCGATCCTGATCAAGAAGGCTGCCAAAGTTGAAAAAGGCAGCAAAACCCCGCACACCGACAAGGTTGGCAAATTGACGCGCGCACAAGCCGAAGAAATTGCCACCACCAAGATGCCGGATTTGACGGCAGCTGATATGGATGCGGCAGTTCGCACGATTGCGGGCAGCGCTCGCTCAATGGGTATTGAAGTAGAAGGAGTACGTTAATGGCCAAGCTTGCTAAGCGCCTCGCAAAAATTGCGGGCCTCGTGGATCGCGATAAATTTTATGTAGCGACTGAAGCTATTGATTTGGTCAAGAAAACCGCAATCGCTAAATTTGATGAGTCCGTTGACGTCGCGATTAACCTGGGTATTGATGCGAAGAAATCTGACCAGGCCGTTCGCGGTTCGGTCGTTTTGCCGCGCGGTACCGGTAAATCGGTTCGTGTTGCGGTATTTGCGCAGGGTGCCAATGTTGAAAAAGCCACAGCCGCGGGTGCGGATATTGTAGGTTTTGAAGATTTAGCTGAGCGCATCAAGGGCGGCTTCATGGATTTTGATGTGGTGATCGCCACGCCGGATGCAATGAAGGTAGTCGGCACACTGGGTCAAGTATTGGGCCCGCGCGGTTTGATGCCAAACCCGAAAGTCGGTACGGTTACGCCAAACGTCGAGCAGGCGGTTAAAAACGCCAAGGCCGGTCAGGTGCAGTATCGCGCCGACAAGGCGGGTATTGTGCAATGTACGATTGGCCGCGCATCGTTCACAGCAGAAGCACTCAACGAGAATTTGGTGGCGTTGATTGGTGCTGTAAATAAAGCCAAACCGGCATCGTCCAAAGGTATTTATTTGAAGAAAGTTTCACTGTCTTCAACCATGGGTGTGGGCGTGCGTTTAGATACAGCAGGCTTCGCCTCACAAGGTTCGCAACAGTAAAAGATTAGGTCCGTGATGTCGGGTAACCAGCATCGCGGCAGTTCTTTGGGTCCCTTCACTCAGCGTATCGATTGAAGGGAGTTGTCAAAGACCGCAGGGGATGTGGGCGTTGAGTGGATCGGGTTGGCAAGTGATTGCTGAGACGATTTATAAACAGCAAACACATTTTAATTGTGGGGAAGAGTGGTGAACCTTCGGCAAATTTTGCTGCTGGTTTTTAGACTTTTCTCGGCGCCCGGCGCAGATGGCGGTCCCAGTCAGGATTTGGTTTGTGGATGATGAAAATGATCCGCATGTTAAGTCTCCTCACTAAGGTCGCTGTGATTATGGATGCAGGTATCGCTTGCATTCATTCATCAA
>JANYDB010000084.1 GCA_025359985.1 Burkholderiales bacterium
CAAGGAACCGCAACCGCACGGTTGGCGGGTAGCCAATGCGACCAGTCGTCATAACCTGTTTTCAACGTCTGCTCGATAAGCAACCCACGAAATCCGGAGCAATCGATAAATAATTCCCCTGCGATTTTCTCGCCGCTTTCCATGGTGACGGACTCGATAAAGCCGTCGGCGGCGCGCAGCTCGGTACTGACGATTTTGCCTTCAGTGCGGCGCACTCCGCGCTCTTCGCTATAGTTACGCAAATAGCGTGCATAAAGCCCCGCATCAAAATGATAGGCGTAAGCAATATTTGATAAAGGTGAATTTTCAATATTGGCGGAGCGCATGAACTTGCCGCGCGGAGCGGCAGCTGTATTCAGTGAATAATCACCTATATTAGTCGCAGCACCGGCTTGACGCATTTTCAGCCAGTAATGGTGAAACTGAATGAGCCCTAAATCCTGGCCAATAGAGCCGAATCCATGAATGTATGAATGTCCTAAACGCGTCCAATCAACAAATTCAATACCAAGCTTGAAGGTCCCCTGAGTCTTCTTGACGAAATCATCTTCATCCAACTGCAGCACTTGATTGAAAAGCTTGATTTGCGGGATCGTGGCCTCGCCCACACCAACCGTTGAAATTTCATCCGACTCGATCAAACGAATATTGTATTCGCGGCTGAGCACTTTGGAAAGTGCCGATGCCACCATCCAGCCCGCTGTTCCGCCGCCAACGATAACAATATTTTTTACACGGCTATCCAACATGCTTAACCCCATTCAGACATTACTTTCATGGCGCAATATAGCACCAAGATACTGCTATCTATTGGTCCGATTCTAAACTGCTTTTCAAATGTTTAGCCAGTCGTTTTATGACGTTAACCATCGTTGGCGCGAATTGCAATATCTGAATTTAAAAAAATAAAAAAACCCTGTCAGTTGAAACCGACAGGGTTTTCCACGATGACGATTCAGTCTAGAACTTGTAGTTCAGGCCTAACAATGTAGTACGTCCATACTTGGTGTACTGGTTTGGTTTATTCGGTGTGCTGTCATAGGTTTGATAGGCCGCGTTAGTGAGATTATTCATCTGCAATAACACTGACAATCCCTTTAACGAACCGCTTTCGAATGAATAGCCCAATTGAAAATCAACGATTTTTTCGCCTTTGACATAACGGAATTCGCGATCAGCGCCAAACCCAGTCACTTCACCCACAAAGTCGGAACGCTCACGTTGGCTTATACGCGTCGAGAAACCATATTTCTCATAGTAAGCCGTCAGGTTAGTGACGCGTCGTGACAAACCAGGCAATGGCTGCGTGCCACCAGTTGGTCCATTTGGCTGAATTGAGCTATCCGTGTCGGAATAGCTGATCACTGCGCCAAAACCATCCAGTATCGGTGTAAATAAATTAAACGGCACTGACGCTGTTACTTCTGTACCGCTAATGTGGCCACCTTGACCATTGATGGGCGCAGAAAATGAACCAATGTTGGAAAGTGGCGTGATAGCCGTCGGGTTAGGAATGCCCGTGAAATCCTTGGCAATCGTGCTTTGATAAATATAGGATCTCAAATCTTTATAGAACGCGGCAACACTTATATACGCTTTTACACCAAAGTATTTTTCATATGAAACATCGTAGGCGTTAGCGCGGAACGGTTTTAACTGCGGGTTGCCACCATCACCAGAATACAATCTTTTCGTTATATCAAAAGAATAATTAGTGCTGGCACGGAGTTGGTCAAGCCTTGCTCTGGCCATAGTTTTTGCAACGCCGAAACGAATCGTTTGTTCATCCGCAAGACCAAAGGCTAAATTCAAACTAGGCAAAAGATCGGTGTAACTATCTGAACCTTTGAAGGCCGTTGAGCTGTTGCCCGTGCCGGTGCTGACCGCAAATGCGTTAGAGCTTTGGTTGGTGTTGATCGCCTGCACACCAACATTTCCGCGCACATTAACCGAGCCTACTTCGGTTTCAATATCCAGTTTTGTATATGCGGTGGTGACTTTTTCCGTTACGGCCCACTGCTTATTGATGATGTCACGATTATTGATATTACGGCGGAGGTTATAAAGTGAATTAAGCGCCCCCTGTGCATCGTAGCTCAGGATCCCCGGAACCCCAACGAAACTTAACGAGGTGGGTGAAACCAGCAAACTGCCTGGCACTGTAACGGCCGGGCCGTTTTTCAGTGTCAGGAAATATTCATCAACATTACGTTCTTTTGTACGCTCCGAGTAGTTCAAACCAAAATCCACACCACTAAACAGGCCTTCCAAATCTTTACGGACGCTAACACGAGCAGCTTTTAATTGATCAGTAACTTTAGGGAACTTGATATAACCGTCCTGCCCCCATCCGCCTGAATCCGTTAATTTGATAATGGCAGGATCTGCATAATTCAGGCCATAACGAAAGCTGGGAACACCATTACCGTCAGTGGTGTAGCTAACCGTGTCTTTGACACCAACGGTACCGGCATAAGTTTCCAGAATGGATTCATCACGTTTGGCTTTCGAATAACTTAAGTCTCCCACCGCGGTCCAGCCACCATCCAGCTTAAGTTTGTTATTCCAGCCCAATGCGACGAGGTCATCCGTACGCTTATTCACATCATTGCGAATAACTGGCTTCACACCCGTCCAAGTAATACTTTTAACGGTATCACCTTGAACAACGGCGTTTGAAAATGCGTCACCGCCCCATACCAGCCCGGCTTCATAGCCGCGCAAAACTGTTTTTTGGTCAAACTTGGAATAGTAAATGTCCAGCAAGCTGGAAAAACTGCTGTTGGGTTTGAATTCCAAGACTGCCATCAGGCCGTCACGTGTACCTTTTGTAGAATCACCAAACTGTTTGCTACCTCCCAATGCAATCGTGCCTTGGTTAATGCCGGGAATGCCGGCCGGCGCAGTCGGATAGCCCCAGGCTTCCCAGCGCTGCGCTTGTGAAGCGGATTCATTACGGGCATAGCCCAACGCAATACCAAAAGTACGGTCAGTCGACTGATCGATATAGGACGCGCTGAAACGATTACCTGTGTCTGGCGTGTCTTTGTTAACTTTGCCGAGGGAGTTTTTCTCGCCGCGCAGGTTTACCGCTACGGTGCGCTTGCTAAAAGAGAGCGGCCGGACGGTTTGCAAATCTATTGTTCCCGACAAGCCTTGCCCAATCAGTGCTGCATCTGGTGTCTTGTAAATTACCACACCGCTCAATAATTCTGAAGGGTATTGATCGAATTCAACGGCGCGATTATCACCGGTACTAACTTGTTCGCGACCGTTCAAAACAGTTCCTGCGAAATCGCCGGACAAACCGCGAATACTAATCGTGGATGCACGACCGCCCACTCGTTGTGCCGCAAGGCCGGGAAGACGCGCAATTGATTCTGCAATACTGTTATCCGGTAATTTACCGATATCTTCTGCAGAGATTGCTTCAACAATTGAATTCGAATTCTGTTTAACCGAGATGGCTGCTTCAATACCGACGCGAATGCCGGTAACAATTACTGCATCTAAACTTGATTTGGCGTTTTCGTCTTTTTTAGCAGCGGCTTTTTTTGCCGCTTCTTGTTTGGCCGTTTCAGTAAGTGGCTCAGTTTGTTGCGCATGCACAGCACCAACAGCACCGATAATCGCCAGCGCACAGGCAGCGGCCATTGGACTTAGTGTGAAAACGGAACGGGCAGGGCTGTGCTGGACAAGGCGAACTTCGCTCTTGTTGTTGGGATTCGTCATGAAAAATCTCCTCAGGTTAATTTAAACGATGCGGTCCTTAAAGGGACTCTTAAACGGCTAGGGCTAAAACTTTTAAAAATAAATCAATCTTATAACTTAATAATGTAGTAAAACTATATTTATGTCAACGTATTGCAGTGAGGGTGTGTCATATATGAGACAGTCTTCGCTGGGTTTTCAGCTGGCTATTTAAAATAAATCCCCTTTATGGCGCTATTGCTTATATTTATTGCCAACATGACCAATATTAATTGCCCAAAATTGTAGAGATACTACATTTTGTGATCTTCGCGGCACAGGTATGAATGCAATTTCCGCTCATATAGGAAACTTCAATCCCCAACCATGATTTCCAAAAAAAGGGCCAGGCAGTTAAAAAGGGAAAGACGGACTGCATTCGCACTTCTGTTTTATTGACGCGCATTCTATACAAATGGATCCTGCGTCGCAGCTTGCTACGAGTGCGTTGCAACAGGTGAGCGTTTGTGTGCCTAATAGAAAATCTGCGTATTGCACTAGATAGAGAGGCATCAAATTTCATGCTGCTCAATCGCCATCGCTGCGCCCGTCAATGCGGCCAGAGTATCTGTGATCAATACCGTCGGAATTTGTTTTAAATAACTTTGAAAACGACCTTTTGATTCAAAACGCTCACGAAATTTTGATGCAAAAAAGCGATTACCCAATCGAGGCACTATGCCACCACCGATGTAAACCCCGCCTCGTGCACCGAGTGTAAGCGCCACATTGCCTGCAAAGCTCCCTAACTGGGCGCAAAATACATCCAGAGTTTGGCTGCACAAAGCATCGATACCCGCCAACCCGCGATCAACAATTTGCTCAGCGCCAAGATATTCAAACTTACCAAGGTGGGGCTTAACGCCCATTACTTCGGCGATAGCCGAGTGCAACAAAGGTAGCCCAATTCCTGAAAGTAAGCGCTCCGCTGAAACATGCGGATATTCACGGCGCACGCAAGCTAGGAGTGCGCTTTCAAATTCATCAGCGGCAGACAGTGTTGCGTGACCACCTTCACTGGGCAATACGACCCAGCCATGGCGTGTTTCCACAACCCCGGACACCCCTAAACCTGTACCGGGCCCAATCACAGCCATCGTACCCTGCGGGGTTGGAATAACCCCGTTATGGGCGCGTAGTTGGGACGCTTTTAAACGTGGCAGGGATAATGCAAGCGCTTCGAAATCGTTGATTACCAATAAATTATCCAGACCCAATTCAGCCTGCAATAATGATTGTGAAAAACGCCAGCCACTATTAATCAGGTCAACCTGATCACCTGCAACGGTAGAGGCAACGGCGAAGGCGGCGCGGCGCGGCGCATGATAGTGGATGCCAAGATGAACTGACAGATCATTAAGATAGGCTCTGACTGCCAACGCGGGTGCAGCATGATCGATTACCGGCAATTTACGAATATGCTGCACCTCAACATCGGCAGACGTGAGCCAGCCGAAGCGCGCATTCGAGCCGCCTATATCCGCCACCAACCGTGGGAAGCTGGCTCTTAAATGATCATTGACCAACACGAGCCGTTTCTTTAAAAAATCTCATGAGCAATCTTGTCACCCTCGGTATAGCCTGGCTTCGATGGAATTTAGATGTTTGTTGGGCTCGCTGAACAGTTCCGCAAGACACAGTTGGCTTAGGCCAAACTTGCCACTACCCACATAAGATGAAATTGTAGCAAAACTACAAACAATTTGCAGTCTAACTGAAGTAATGAGTAATTTAATTTGGGCCAACTCCAATTAAATGGCCGCTTAAATAATGCACCATAGCAATGCATAACCCTCAATTAGTGGATTTATTAGCGGTATAGAGAGCTTCTGAGTCCATTTTGTCAGCGCTAAGTATACTCTGCAGCCTTAATGCGCGATGCACTACCTTTCGAACTGTGTTTGCGCACCTCGAAGCTAGCTTTGTGAAACTACATTTTTATAAACGAAGTTTTTCTTTTGCATCTAAGTAAAATTTAAGGGCTTCAAAGCTATTCACGTTGGCGAAAAGGGCTCGATATGAGCGATATGAGCGATATGAGCTATATGGGCGAAACGGGCGAAATGCACGGGATGACATGCGGCCCGAAATAATTAAATCGCGCGAGACTAGCTGAGCAGGGATGGGGTGGCCGAAGGGAATCGAACCCTCGCTGACGGAATCACAATCCGTAGTGCTAACCGCTACACCACGGCCACCATTGAAAATATGCTGGTGCGCCCGACAGGACTCGAACCTGTTACCCCCGGCTTAGAAGGCCGGTGCTCTATCCAGATGAGCTACGGGCACAAACAAACGAACGTCGGACATTTCACTTGGGCTTCTCGTACAAAACTAAAAACGAATTGGTCGGGGCGATAGGATTCGAACCTACGACATCCTGGTCCCAAACCAGGCGCGCTACCGGGCTGCGCTACGCCCCGACGAGTCAATCAAGCGAACGCGAATTATACGCTCTAGCGGATGATTACTGCAATCTGATTGACGTTATTGATTGCCTTATAGCGCAAATATTTATGATGGCTGCACTCCAATAAATAAAAAACGGCCTTGATTTCTCAAGGCCGTTTTATTTTTTAAACTGCTGATTATTGCGGTGGCGTTGCGTCTGCGACGGGCTCAACTGTTGACTTTATAGGCTGATCCAGCAACGCTTTCATGCTCAGGCGTACGCGGCCTTTGTCATCAGCTTCCATTACTTTCACTTTTACGATCTGACCTTCTTTGAGGTGATCCGATACCGCGTTGACCCGCTCATGGGCTATTTGAGAAATATGCAGCAAACCATCTTTGCCAGGCATTAAGCTCACAATCGCGCCGAAGTCCAGCAGACGCAAGATCGGACCTTCATAAATTTTACCCACTTCAACTTCTGCAGTGATGTCTTCGATACGCTTCTTGGCTGCAGCGCCCGCTTCTGCCGATACACAGGCGATTGAAATCGTGCCGTCTTCAGCAATATCAATCTCGGTGCCAGTTTCGCGCGTGATGGCTTGAATAACCGCGCCACCTTTGCCGATGACATCACGAATCTTGTCCGGATTAATTTTGATTTTGATGATTTGCGGCGCAAACGATGAGAGCTCGCCACGCGGTGCTGGCACAGCCTGCTTCATCAAGCCCAAGATGTGCATGCGGCCTTCTTTTGCCTGTTTCAGGGCGACGTCCATAATCTCTTTAGTAATGCCCGTGATCTTGATATCCATCTGAAGCGCAGTAATCCCTTTGTCGGTACCAGCCACTTTGAAATCCATATCACCCAGATGATCTTCATCACCCAGAATATCGGTCAGCACGGCAAAGCGATTGCCTTCCTTAATTAATCCCATAGCCACACCCGCAACGTGGGCTTTGATTGGCACGCCTGCATCCATCAACGCTAAACAGCCGCCGCAAACGGACGCCATGGAAGACGAGCCGTTGGATTCGGTGATTTCAGATACCACGCGCATGGAATAGCCAAACTCCTCTTCAGACGGCAGCACTGCGACGAGTGAGCGCTTGGCCAGTCGACCGTGACCGATTTCGCGACGCTTGGGCGAACCCACACGGCCTGTTTCACCCGTAGAGTATGGAGGGAAGTTGTAATGAAACATGTAACGATCTTTGTACTCGCCTTGCAACGCATCGATCATTTGTGATTCTTTTAATGTTCCCAGCGTAGCCACCACAATAGCCTGAGTTTCACCGCGGGTAAACAAAACTGAGCCATGGGTACGTGGCAAGATGGAAGGCCGAATCGAAATAGGACGCACAGTTTTGCTGTCACGTCCGTCAATGCGCGGCTCACCATTCAGGATTTGGCCGCGAACGATTTTGGATTCAATATTGAACAGCAAAGCATTGACCGTATTTTTATCAGGTGCGCCTTCAACGCCCGTGCAAAGCGCCGTGATAACGCGCTTTTTTATTTCGGACAATTTATCTGAACGTGTGCCTTTGGTTTTGATACGAAACGCTTCGTTCAAATCGTTTGCGGCCATTGCGCTGATCTGATCAATCAAGGCTTGTGGCGGCACCGGTGCAGTCCAATCCCACAAATCTTTACCGGCTTCATCGGCTAATTCCAGGATGGCGTTGATAACCGCTTGCTGCTGCTCATGACCGAATACAACCGCGCCGAGCATGATGTCTTCGGGCAGTTCGCGAGCTTCTGATTCCACCATCAACACAGCAGTTTCAGTGGCTGCGACAACGAGGTCAAGCGAAGAGGTTTCGAGTTCTGTTTTAGTTGGGTTCAAAACATAAGCACCGTTCAAATAGCCCACGCGCGCGGCCGCAATCGGGCCTTCAAAAGGCAAGCCTGACAACACCACTGCAGCAGACGCGCCGATCATGGCAGGAATATCAGAATCAATTTCAGGATTGCTTGACAAGACTGTCGCGATAATCTGCACTTCGTTGTAAAAGCCTTCAGGAAATAATGGCCGCAATGGGCGATCAATTAAACGTGAGGTCAAAATTTCTTTTTCAGATGGTCGACCTTCGCGCTTAAAGAAGCCGCCCGGAATCTTGCCGGCCGCAAATGTTTTTTCTTGATAATCGACAGTTAACGGGAAAAAGTCTTGACCCTCTTTGGCGTCTTTACGCGCCACACAAGTCACCAGCACAACGGTGTCGTCAAGCGAGACCAATACTGCGCCGTCGGCTTGGCGAGCGATCTCGCCGGTTTCCAGCGTCAATATATGACGCCCGTATTGCAATGTTTTTTTAATGGCTTTCATGCTGACATTCCTTCTCTTGGGTTTTCGCGTGTGTGCGATTCAATTTCTGCACCACACGATGCAGAATAAAACGGGTGGACCACTTCTAAAACAATTTACAAAACATAAAAAAGCCCCGCTGAATCAAATTCAGAGGGGCATTTTATAAACAATTGCGCTCGCTTTAACTGCTACTTGCGCAGGCCAAGCTGATCAATCAGCTGGCGGTAAGAATCAAGTTTGGTGCGCTTCAAATAATCGAGCAACGTGCGGCGCTTGCTGACCATGCGGAGCAAACCACGACGGCCATGATGATCTTTAACGTGTTTCTTGAAATGGTCTGTTAGTTCGTTGATGCGGTTAGTCAACAGAGCAACCTGAACTTCGGGGGAACCGGTATCGCCTTTGGCGCGTTGGTACTGCGCTACAACTTCTGCATTTCTGACTGCGGTTGACATGTTTAATCCAATCTCAATTCACGTATCTTGCGCAGATACTTACGGCATTTTTTAAATCTAGGATTATTAATAGTAACCCTTAAATGCAAGAGCCGAATTATAGCCCGCACCGACATCAAAAGGCAATCAAAACGACGGCGTATGATTATGGAGGATGCCTGAAGGCAGCATTCAAACCTTTACTTTCGGCGTTAGGTGATCGGTGCCATTAACCGTAAGGCGGTGAGATGGGTGACAGCCAGCGCATTGGTATTGGATTCACCAATACCCAAGAACCGCCCTGCGGATGAATACACCCGATATTCGCCTGCTGGCCCGGATTGAATTTTAACCACTTGACCATGCTCAAACCCTAGGCTGGGCGCGGCTTCCAGGGTAATTTCTGATAGCGCCATGGACAATGAATCAACTGGCCTTAGTAAAAGATCCCGTTCCCCTGATGGCGTATTTTCAAGCGTGTCCAGCGTTACCGCATCAGCGATCAAATAGCCGCCCGTTGCGGTTCGCCTCAGGCCCGTCAAATGCGCACCGCAGCCTAATGCCTCACCAATATCTTGAGCGAGGACGCGGATATAGGTGCCTTTGCTGACCTTTGTCTTAATGACAAGTTGCGCACCATCAAACGACTCCATTTGCAGGCTGTAAACCTGGATAGGACGAGCTTCACGTTCAATCTCAATACCTTGCCGGGCGAGCTTGTATAAGGGCACGCCATCACGCTTCAGGGCCGAATACATCGGCGGGATTTGGGTTTGAGGGCCGAGAAAAGCGCCTAACACGCGCAGAATATCTGCTGGGGTAACGTGAATCTCGCGGTGCTCCATGGGAGCACTTTCAGTATCTCCTGTTAGCGTTCGGCTGCCTAACTGCAGAATGGCGTCATAGCTTTTTTCAGCATCCAGCATGAAACGGGAAAATTTAGTGGCCTCACCAAAACAAAGCGGCAGCAGGCCAGTAGCAAAAGGGTCAAGGGTACCGGTATGCCCTGCTTTTTCGGCCTGAAAAATCCATCTGGCGCGGCCAAGGGCGGCTGTGGACGACAATCCGACAGGCTTATCGAGCAACAGCACGCCGCTTAAGCGACGGCGTATCCGTGATGCGCCCGTTTCAAACTTTTTGGTCAAAGCCGTTGCGCCACAGCAGCGAAATTATTCAGGATGTTTTGCGTCGTCGGCTACAGCATCATCAATCAGCTTGGAAAGTCTGACGCCACGCTCGACCGAATTATCAATCGCGAAATGTAGATCAGGTACGGTGCGAATCGTTAAGCGTCCAGCTAACTGCGAACGTAAAAAACCGGCCGCACTTTGCAGACCCTGCTGACAGGATTTCACCTGTGCTTCAACGCCCAGGGAGGTGAAAAAAATCTTGGCATGGGAATTATCGCGGGTCAGCTCCACGTCGGTTAGCGTCACCATCGTCACTCTGGGATCGCGCAGCCCCAAGCGAATGATATCTGACAGCTCGCGCTGAATGGCATCAGATATTTTCTTGTTACGGGTTTCGCTACTCATGGCTTGGCTGTAATTTTTTAACTGCAATCAAAACGCCGCTTGCTGGCAAAATCAAGCGAGCGTCCTGGCAACTTCAACTTGTTCAAATGCTTCAAGAACATCGCCGACGTTAATGTCGTTGAAGTTTTTCAGCGAGAGCCCGCATTCAAAGCCTGATTTCACTTCTTTCACGTCGTCTTTAAAACGCTTAAGGGAATCCAGTTCGCCGGTATGAATAACCACGCCATCGCGCACCAGACGCACACTTGATGAACGCTTGATAATGCCGTCCGTGACATAACAGCCTGCAACCGCGCCCACTTTAGTAATTTTAAATACATTACGAATTTCCACTGTACCCAAAATACTTTCCCGAATTTCAGGAGAAAGCATTCCACCCAGCGCCAACTTCACATCATCAACCGCTTCATAAATAATGCTGTAGTAACGCACCTGCACGCCAGATGTTTCCACCAACTTGCGGGCACCTGCATCGGTACGGGAATTGAAGCCAATCACAATGGCTTTCGACGCCAATGCCAGATTCACATCGGATTCAGTAATAGCGCCTACACCTGCATGGATGACGTTGACTCTAACTTCTTCAGTCGACAGTTTGCCCAGCGCATAAGCCAAGCCTTCATAAGAACCCTGGACATCGGCTTTGATGATGACAGCGAGTGATTTTTTGGCACCCTCAGCCATTTGATCAAATGCGTTTTCAAGCTTCGCGGCCTGCTGCCTCGCGAGTTTAACGTCGCGAAATTTACCCTGGCGGAACAATGCGATTTCGCGAGCCTTACGTTCATCATTTAATACCATCACGTCTTCACCCGCGATAGGCACATCAGTCAGGCCTTGCACTTCCACCGGAATTGAAGGCCCCGCTTCATTTACAGCTTTGCCGTTTTCATCCAGCATCGCGCGCACACGGCCAAACACTGCGCCGGCCAGTACCATATCGCCTTTTTTCAGCGTGCCTGATTTGACCAAAATCGTCGCGACCGGGCCGCGTCCCTTATCCAGCCGCGCTTCGATTACAACACCTTTGGCAGGCGCTTGTTTTACCGCCTTTAACTCCAGCACCTCAGCTTGCAGCAGGATGGCATCTAGCAAACCATCAATGCCCTGTCCGGTCTTGGCCGACACCGGCATAAACATGACCTGTCCGCCATATTCTTCAGGCAACACATCATTGGCCACTAATTCCTGTTTAACGCGCTCCATATTGGCATCGGGCTTGTCGATTTTATTGACGGCCACAATCATCGGTACACCGGCTGCTTTGGTGTGAGCGATAGCCTCTTTTGTTTGCGGCATCACACCATCATCAGCCGCAACGACCAGCACCACCAAATCAGTTGTTTGCGAACCGCGCGCGCGCATGGCGGTAAACGCCTCATGACCTGGCGTATCGAGGAATGTAATGACACCCTTCGGAGTTTCTACGTGATAAGCGCCGATGTGTTGCGTTATGCCCCCTGCTTCACTGGATGCCACGCGAGCTTTACGAATGGTATCCAACAAGGAGGTTTTACCGTGATCCACGTGCCCCATAATCGTCACCACGGGCGGACGTGTTTCGGCCACCGCATCGGGGTGAGCCCCCTCATCGACCAGATAAGCTTCCGGATCATCTGCTTTTGCAGCCTTGGAGGTGTGGCCCATTTCTGCCACCAAAATCATCGCTGTTTCTTGATCGAGCACCTGGTTGATGGTCACCATTGAGCCCATTTTCATCATAATCTTGATGAGCTCAGCTGCTTTAACCGCCATTTTCTGGGCCAGCTCGCCAACGGTGATCGTTTCGGGCACTAAAATTTCCCGAATAACGGGTTCAGTAGGCGCCTGGAAATTAGTTTCTTCATTGGTGCCGTCCTGATGTGCCTTGGCCTTGCGGCTACGCCATCCGTCACGACCACCGGAAGCATCCCCGCGGGTCTTGATTGCGCGGCGTTTATTGGCATCATCAGTCCACGATGTTGCGGCAGGCTTGACAACTTTCTTGACGCTTTTTTTATCCGCCGTTTTGGCATCTTTTTCGCCGGGTTTTGCGGATGGGCGGTGTAATGTGCCTTCACTCGCTGGCGGTGGCTCTTTTTTAAGCACGACCCGCTCGCCGATTCGCGGACGGTTGGATGTGTCCAGCATGGCCGCAGGTGCGGTAGCGGGCTTTACTGGCGCGGTAGGAGAAGCTGCATCGACATCAGCAGTCTTGCCACGCTTAACCGTTTTTTGTGCTTTTTCTTCTGCGGCAATATCGGCGGCCTCTGCCGCATCGGCAGCTTCTTTGGCTTCATCGGCCTCTACTTTTTTACTTCTACGCTTGGGTGCAAGCTGCGCTTTTTGCTCCGCCTGCTTGGCCAGCAGCGTTGTCTGGCGATCTTCCTCGGCGCGCCGTTTGGCAAGTTCACCTTCGTTAATAATGGGCGGCGCAGGCTCAACAGGTTTTTCGATAACTTCTGCTGGCTCTGCCTTATCGATTTTCAGGAATGTGCGTTTTTTGCGAACCTCAACCTGAATCGTGCGAGCCTTACCCGTCGCATCTGATTTTTTAATTTCGGATGTCTGTTTGCGGGTAAGAGTAATTTTTTTCTTTTCTTCTTTATGTCCGTGTTGGTTTTGCAGATAGGTTAACAGCCGGGATTTATCGTCTTCGGCAAGCTTGTCTTCAACGGATATGATCGTAACGCCCGCAGCCGTGAGCTGCTCAAGCAGCATCTCCTCGGTGAGCTTTAATTCTTTCGCAAATTGAGCAACTGTCGTTTGAGCCATTTAGTACCTATTTCTTTAAGATTGCTGCTACGGGCGTTGCGGGTAATACGTACATCAGATCTGTGGCGAAACTAGGCTGCGTCAGCTACCGGCTTTTCATGGCCAACTTTATCAGCGCCAGCATCTTCAACCGGTTTCTCGGCAAACCATGGCGCACGCGCAGTCATAATCAATTGTTTGGCGCGATCCACGTCCATACCAGTTATTTCAGTTAATTCATCAATCGCCAAATCGGCCAAGTCATCCATGGTACGAACTCCCTTGGTCGCCAAAGTGTGGGCCGTGTCGGCATCCATGCCTTCCATTGCGGCGAGGTCATCAGCGGCAGTTTCCATCGTCTCTTCGCTCTTGATTGCGTCCGTCACCAAGGCATCACGCGCGCGACGACGCAGTTCGTTTACCGTGTCTTCGTCGAAGGCTTCAATTTCAAGCATTTCGGCGAGCGGTACATACGCCACCTCTTCAAGATTGCTGAAGCCCTCATCAATTAAAATCTGCGCAACATCTTCATCGACATCCAGCTTCGCCATAAATAGCTGCTGTATGGAGGTATTTTCTGATTCACGCTTCTGATCAGCGTCGACTTCGGTCATGATATTTAATTGCCAGCCGGTCAACTCTGATGCCAGACGCACGTTTTGACCGCCCCGACCAATTGCCTGAGCTAGCTGCTCTTCATCAACCACGACATCCATTGCATGCTTTTCTTCATCGACAATGATAGAAGAAACCTCTGCAGGCGCTAGTGCATTAATCACAAACTGGGCGGGATCAGCCGACCATAAAATAATGTCGACTCGCTCGCCTGCTAATTCACCGGTCACCGCCTGAACGCGTGAGCCACGCATACCGACGCAGGTACCGATCGGATCAACCCGGGGATCGTTAGACTTAACTGCGATCTTGGCGCGCATGCCAGGATCTCGTGCGGCAGCTTTGATTTCCAGCAAGCCTTCTTCAATTTCAGGCACTTCCAACTCAAACAGCACTTTTATAAAATCAGGCGTAATACGCGACAGGACCAGCTGCGGGCCGCGCAAAGTACGATCAACTTTAAGCAGGAACGCACGAACACGATCACCTACCCGCAGGTTCTCTTTGGGAATAGTTTGGTCTCGCGGCAGCAACGCTTCGATACGACCTGACTCAACGATTACATTGCCCCGCTCGATACGCTTAATCGTACCAGTCACGAGTTGCTCATCGCGCGCCAGAAAATCGTTAAGAATTTGTTCGCGTTCAGCATCGCGAATTTTTTGCAGAATAACCTGCTTGGCCGTTTGTGCACCAATACGGCCAAAGTCAACCGCATCCATAGGCTCTTCAATCACATCGCCGAGCACCAATCCTTCGCCTCGTTCTGGCGCGTCGGTAATGGCGATTTGACGCGCAGGCTCTTCATGTTCTTCATCCGGCACGACTGTCCAGCGACGAAACGCATGGTATTCACCGGTTTGACGATCAATTTCCACCCGGACTTCAGCTTCTTCCTGCAAAAATTTATCGTCGAGCCTCTTCTTGGTAGCCGATGCCAAAGCCATCTCAAGCGCAATAAAAATGGTTTCGCGCGGCACGCTTTTTTCACGGGCCAAGGCATCCACCAACAATAAAATTTCACGACTCATTTTTTTCTCCGACTACAAATTCTTGGGGGGACGGCATTTCAAACATCAGGGATTAATCTTGCCCGATCAATATCATCCAACATGACTGTAATTCGCTTTTCTTCAACAACATCGCCATCAATACGACCGGTATGAATAAGATCCGTTTTGCTTTTGGCATTACTGCGCTTTACCGTTTTAACTTTAGTTGACGCGATAACGTCAGCTAATAATTTGAAAGTAATAGCTTCACCTTCAACGCGTTCTACCCACCCGTCGAAGCGCTTACGGCTATCCACTGTGGTGTTGAGCCGCACCTTTACGGGAAACCCAGAAAAACGCCTGAAATCATCCAGGCTCTTTAGTGGGCGATCCAGCCCTGGGCTTGACACTTCCAAACGCGAATAATCTATATTTTCTACAGCAAACAAACGCGTCAGATGATTGCTGACATCCACACAATTTTCAACCGAAATACCATTCGGCTTGTCTATAAAAATTCGCATCATGCCGCCGCCGGCACGCTCAAAGTCCACCAGCTCAAAGCCAAGACCTTTCACCGCCGCGCCCACTATTGCCGCAATATCAGTCGTCATTTGCCCTCAAACTTGGTTTCATCAAGACGCATCAGCGCTTGATTGGATAACATCACATACGACAAGCGTCCACCAATGCAAAATAATTAGGCAGGTGCATGCCATCGTCAAAACTGAAAACACAAATAAAAAATGGGCACAAGGCCCACAACCAGGCCGCGAGGGCCTTTATTTTTGTATCAATACGGATCAAACATGACTGCGATACACAAAAGTTCAGAAGACTTAGCGCAACAACAATAAAGTATATCACGCGCACAAAAAAGAAGAAACAACGCTTACCTGTCGCGCCCTTATTGCAAACTTATTGCGTTTTTGCCGTACCGAAGCCAGAACCAACCAAGCTTAAATTGCTTGTCGGCACGAAATCCCAAAAAATGACGCAAATAATTTTCGGCAACAGTTTCCCGATTCTTTTCCTTGCCCCTTTTTAGCCTCGCCCTTTTACAAGGCCCCCAAACCAACCGCTATAACAACATAACGAACTGTTGTAAAAACGACACAAAGCAGCAATATGTGTAGCTATCATGACAATGTCACGATAGTATTTCTGGGTTTATCACTTTGCACGTTTGACGAAAACACTCGGCGGCGATTTACGCGTGATGTTCAATTTGTAACTCTTAAGAGGCCTATATGATCAACCCTAAAACTTACAGCAAAATGAAGTCTTTACCGCTGGCCGTGCTTTCAGCTATCAGCGTAAGCGCGATGTTCGCCACTGTTGCTTCTGCGCAAACACCAGCACCCACCGCGCCGCAGAAAATCGAAAAAATTGAAGTTACCGGTTCAAATATTAAGCGTGTAGATGCTGAAACAGCATCGCCTATTCAGATCATTACGGCAGAAGAAATTCGTCGTTCTGGCCAAACTACTGTTACACAACTATTGCGTGAGTTGCCTAGCAATGCAGCTGGTGGTTTGACTGAACTAAGCGGCTCAGGCAGTTTCTCAGCAGGTGCTGCATCCGCTTCGTTGCGCGGCTTGGGTTCATCGGCCACACTTGTGTTGCTGAATGGCCGTCGTGTAGCGCCGTATGGTTTAGCTGATCCAAACTTTGGTCAGGCTGGCGCAGTCAACCTGAATGCAATTCCTATTGATGCCATTGAACGCATCGAAATTCTGAAAGATGGCGCTTCCGCTATTTACGGCTCCGAGGCCATTGCAGGCGTTATTAACATCATCCTGCGCAAAGATTATAAAGGCCTGCAATTAGGTGTAACCACTGCCGCCAATAAGAATAATCAGTTTGGCAATACCACTTACAACACTTCATTCGGCATCGGCGATTTGGCCAAAGATAAATTCAATGTGTTTGGTAACGTTGAGGTCTATCGCCAAAAATCGGTGTTGGCAAGAGATGTTGTTGATTATTTAATGGACCCGGCAATTCGTAGCGCGTATGGAACATTATTGGTTAGCTCCGCATTCCATCCACTATTGACATACCTGACCAATGCAACCGGGCAGCGCATCTCAGCTGCCGGCGCAGCGTGTCCAGCAAGTAGCGTAGTCTCAAACCTCTATAACGGTTTCAACATCACTGGTGGCACTGGCGGTACGGCTTGCGTATACGACAACACAACGCGCGTCGAGATCGTGCCAAAAGCTGAACGTAACAGTATTTTTGGTCGCGGCACTTATGAGCTGACCGCCAATACTCAGGTATTTGCTGAAGGCAGCTACGTTGAAAATAAAACCTACTTCAAAGGGTTCCCGCAAACAGTTGGTAGCGGCACCGGTGCCACCTTCGACCCTTCAACCGGCCGTTTGAATCCATCGCCTACTGCCCTTCCTATTGGCCACCCGAATAATCCCTTTAATCGTGCCACTTTATTCCGTGGCCGCCTGGATTCTGTGGGCAATCAGGATAACGATGTGCTAAGTAAAACCACTCGTGTCGTCGTTGGCGGATCAACCGTGGTAGGCACATTCGATGTATCGGCAGGTATTCTGTATAACCGTACCGAGCAAGATACTACCAACTACAACGCCATTCGCTACTCTGCGTTGGTGGCAGGTATTACTGGCGGTGGTTTTAACTTTGGCACACCGGAAGCAGGCGCGATTAAACCTTCCGACCTGCGTGTAAATGCCAAAGACAATGCAAGATCTTCTTTCACCATTTTCGATGTTAAGGGTTCTGGCGAAATCGGCACCTTGCCTGGTGGTGCAGCTTCCGTCGCGGTGGGTGCTGAGTTCCGTCGTGAAGATCGTGTCGTGAAGCCCGATGCGCTGAAATTGGTTGGCGGCATTTTTGGCCGTGGTGTTGCGTCAGCCGATGGCTCGCGCGATGTTTCAACTGTTTTTGGTGAGTTGGTGTTGCCTGTTATCAAAAACGTTGAAGTTCAAGCTGCTGTCCGCTATGACCGCTATTCGGATTATGGAAATTCATTGACGCCTAAGTTGGCTGCATCATGGGCAGCGCTGCCGAACTTCAAATTGCGCACCAGCTTTGCGCGCGGCTTCAGAGCGCCATCGTTGACTGAAATTACCAAATCAACCACGTCAGGATTTTTTAACGGAGTGGATGATCCGCGCCGTTGTTTGCGTCCTACTTATACCGTTGGCTGTGCTATATCAATTCCGGGTTTGATTGTCGCAAATCCGCTAGTTCGCCCAGAAAAGGCCGAAACTTACAGCGCCGGCTTTGTCTGGGAACCCAGCAACGAATCAAGCGTTAGTGTTGATTACTTTTCGATCTCACGCAGAAATGAAATTTCATTCCTGTCGCTGACCGACATTTTGAATAATGAAGGCTCATTGGATCCACGGTATGCTGGCCGTATTGTTCGTGACCCGACCAACACAAGCCCTACCGTTCCGAACGATCCGGGCGCTGTTTTGTATGTCAGCACCGGTTTCAATAATCTGGGTGAAACCCGCGTTAAAGGTTTGGATGTTGATGCACGCTACAAGATGAATTTGGCTGAAATGGGCCGTCTCACCTTTAACTTGAATGCTACGCAATATTTTGAACAGCGCGGTTCAGGCGTAGCGGGTGCGCCTGTCATTAGTTACAACGGTTTCCGTAACGCGCCTGAATTTAGAGCGCAGTTCAGAACCACTTGGGAGCTGGGTAACTGGACCTCAACAGGCACTATGAATTACTTGAGTTCGTTCAAGCCTTATTCAAACCCTGAAAGCAATGGTCCTGGCTCAGTTGCACCAAACTGCGGTGATCCTAACGGCACCTATGTTGGTTTTTGTACCGTCAGCGAATACATTACGTTTGACTTGGGCACAGAGTATCGTGGTATCAAAAACCTGCGTCTATCTGCAACGGTTCGTAATATTGCCAACCAAAAGCCTTCAGCAGATCCGATTGCCCGTCCATTCAACACGGCTTGGTATCAGCCAACGGGTATGAACTTTGTACTGGGTGTTAATTACACGTTCTACTAAATCTTTAGTGGCGGTAAAAAGAATAAGAAATAAGGCCTTCGGGCCTTATTTTTTTACCTATTTTTAGTAACTTCATTAACAGGTTTTAAGGTTTTTAAGTTTTAATGCCTCCTGCATCTCAACCTCTATATGAATTCCCTTTTGACCCTTACGAGCCGAATCCGGATTATGTGGAAAAACCCAAAAAAATGAGTTTAGCTTTCATCTAAAGGTATCAAAGCCACGCCTAATTAACGATATTCCAGCCAAAAATAATACTTTCATAACATTGTTGCAATTTCACAACAAAACGGTGACAAAACTATGTAATAAGACTAGCAAACTATTTTTTGCGGGTATTCTTTCAGTACTGTGCGAGTTTGTTGCAAAGCACATTTTTTTATGTTGTTTTGTTGCTATGCATCATCTCAAAACCAACATCCAATCCGCAGTTTAAATTGGCGGCACATGTATCAAAACACCCTTGGCACCCTAATTTCAACGTTGACGACAGGAGTCCAGCAATGAAACTCAAAATGAAACCGCTATCCTTTGCAGTGGTTCAAGCGCTCTCGATTGCATTCGGAGCAACCGCCATCTTGGCAAACGCACAAACCGCCGCGCCAGCAGCGGACAAAATTGAAAAAATTGAAGTGACAGGTTCGCGCATTCCGGCGGCGAATCTGGAAGGTGCCAGCCCGGTAACGGTCGTTGATGCAGCCACCATAAAAACAGATGGTCTTCGCTCAGTGGAAAATCTGCTGAACAATCTGCCTCAAGTATTTGCTGACCAAGGCGCAAACGTCTCAAACGGCGCATCAGGGACCGCCACCGTCAATCTACGCAATTTGGGTGCCAACCGCACTCTCGTGCTGGTCAATGGTCGTCGTCTGCCAGCTGGCAGCCCAGGCACAGTTGCGGCTGACTTGAACCAGATTCCAGCTGGCCTGATCAAACGGGTGGAGATTTTGACTGGCGGCGCATCAGCCATTTATGGTTCCGACGCTGTTGCAGGTGTAGTCAACTTCATCATGAATGATAAATTTGAAGGCGTCCAACTTCAGGTTAATCAGAGCTTTTACAACCACAAACAGCAAAACCCATCAGGCGTAGCAGATATCATTGCCGGCAGGGCTGCGACTAACCCCGCCAATTTTCAAGTTCCAGATAACAAAAGCAGCGACGGGCGAATATTTGATGCCAATATGCTATTAGGCAGCAACTTTGCCAACGGCAAAGGCAATGCAACGTTGTTTTTCGGTTACAAAAAAGAACAAGCTTTGCTGCAACGTGAACGTGACTTCAGCTCTTGCGGCCTTACGTCCAACGGTGTAACAAACGGCGGAATTGATCGCTTTACCTGCGGCGGCTCCTCAACGGCTGCAACCGGTCGCATCTACAATCTAAACAATGACCTCAGCTATACCCCGATAGATAGCGCCGGTAACGCGCGCCGCTATGTAACCGCGCGAGATGCATACAACTTTAATCCAACGAACTTCTATCAGCGTCCATCTGAACGCTATAGCTTTAGTACCTTTGCCAACTACGATGTAACTGACTATGCAAAAATCTATGGTGAGTTTTCATTCCACAATGACAGTACGGTCGCCCAGATCGCGCCCGGCGGTATATTCTTTACGGACAACATATATACCATCAGCGCCACCAACCCATTGCTGACGCCTAGCTGGAGAACAGCGCTAGGTTTGGTGAATCCAACCGATACAACCGATATTTGGGTTGGTCGTCGTAACGTGGAAGGTGGCGGTCGTTCATCGAGCTTTACCAATACATCGTTCCGCACGTTGGTGGGCGTAAAAGGCGACATGGGCAATTGGAGTTACGACGCCTATTTGCAAACATCAAAAGTCAACGGTACAGCTGTTCAAGATAATTATTTTTCTAGAGCCCGTATCACCCTCGCACTGGATGCTGTAACTGACCCAGCTACAGGCAATACAGTATGCCGCGCCGCTCTCCCGGGCGGCAGCGCACCAACCTGCGTGCCTTATGACCTGTGGCATTTAAACGGCGTAACGTCAAAGCAACTTGCTTACTTGCAAACGCCTGGCAACGCCACCGGCGCAACTCAGCAACAGATTCAGGGTATTAGTTTATCGACTGATCTTGGTAACTACGGCTTTAAATCCCCCGCAGCCAAAAGTGGCGTGGGCATCGCGCTCGGGGTAGAACGTCGTACCGAAAGGCTTGACAACAATACCGATCAGCCCACACGTGACGGTGATTTATCTGGTGCAGGCGGTCCAAACGGGGGTATTAGGGGTGCTAAATTCACCGTCCAGGAATTTTTTGGCGAAGTACGCGCACCTTTGATCGAGGGCAAACAATTTGCTGAATTATTAAGCGTCAATGCAAGCTACCGTAACTCTGATTACGACAAGCCTTCGGCAAAAACGGATACTTATGGTGTCGGTATTGAATGGTCCCCAGTCAAAGAAGCGCGCTTGCGCGGCACGTATCAGCAAGCTGTGCGTGCGCCTAATTTGATTGAGCTTTACACAATCGCAGGCCTTGGTTTGTATGACGGAGGTGATCCTTGTGAAGGCGCTGCGCCAACTGAGACTCAAGCTAATTGCGCGCGCAGCGGTTTGTCTGCTGCACGCTATGGAAGAGTATCGCCTAACCCAACAACGCAATACACCGGACTTTTCGGTGGAAACGCGAACCTGAAACCAGAGACCGCCAAAAGTACAACCTTGGGCCTTGTGTTGACGCCGATGAAGAATTTAAGCATCACGCTCGACTACTTCAATATTAAAGTAGATAACACTATCGGCTCAGTGCCCGCCACGACGACGCTGACAAAGTGTTTGGCTACGGGTCTTGCACTGTACTGCGGCGCAATCAAACGCGACGCGCTTGGAACCTTGTATAGCCAACAAAGCTTTATTTTGGCTAATAACGTCAACATTGGCGGCGTTAGAACGTCAGGTATGGACGTGGGTTTCAATTACGTGCAAAAAATTGGTGCGTATGGCAGCATGACCGGCAATTTCCTGGGCACGTATCTGAAATCGTTTGATTCAGAGCCTGTTAAAGGCGATGGCTCATATAGCTGCGTAGGTCTCTATGGCTTGACATGTGGCACGCCATCACCAGAATGGCGTCATAAAGCTCGCTTGTCTTGGGCCACCCCTTGGAATGTGGATTTCGCCATGACATGGCGCTTCTTCGGCAAGGTGTCAATTGACACCGGCAGCGATAATCCTATTCTGAAGAACAAGACCAACGAGATTGATCGGAACCTTGCTGAACGCAATTACTTTGACTTAGCCGCTTCTTGGCAAGCTACCAAAGAGTTGTCGTTGTCAGGCGGTATCAATAACGTCCTAGACAAAGACCCACCATTAAGCGGTAATACTGGGACTGGCTTCGGTAACGGCAATACCTATCCGCAGGTGTATGACGCACTGGGCCGTCGCGTGTTCCTGAACGCAACCTACAAGTTCTAATATCGTTTAAGTTGTTACCATACAAACGGCAAGCCCGATCAGGCTTGCCGTTTTTTTATGCCCATTTTTATGCTTGTCGCGTTCGTGGTGGCCTATGCTAGTGCGCTAGTCATGGCGCCGTTATTACTCGCGCATGTCTGGCAATCAATCCATGCGCCGCTACTTTATCGGTGACAATCTGACCCACTACAACTCAAAACCACCTTCTTGACCTGAAAAAGCATTCATGCCCGCAGCCATGGCAGTGATCATCGCACGCTCAGGCGGGGTAAGATGCGGATGCCAGATATCAAATATCAACACTACGCGCAACTGTTCGCTATTGTTCCAAGCTTCATGCTCAATGGTGTCATCAAATACCCACGCTTTGCCGGGAATCCACTCACGAATTTCATTACCGACGCGAAATCCACAGTTTGAGGGAATGATTAAAGGCACATGCGTTACCAAACGAACATTGGATACGCCCGTATGGGGCGGGATGCGGGTTTTTGGTTTCAGCACAGAAAACATCGCGGCGGGGGTACGGCCAGGCTGGTCTGGCTGGGGCGCAGTGCCCAGAAGCTGCATGGTGAGCGGACATTTTGCCGCGTTTTCCGGGATACGCTCACCCATTTTGAACAGATGAAACGCGCTCCATTGCGGGGAATTGTTAAGCCCTGCCCACTGATTGAGCGGCACATCGTTTGCATAATTCACATACGGTACAAACCCCTCTTCCGCTTTCAGCACGCCTAAAAATTCATCGCGTATAGCGTCGGTTGCGTCTTCAATCGCATCGAGCCATGGAAAATCAACCCGCTCAAAAAATTCAATCGGCGCTAAATTCGGATAGTGATAGAACAGGGACTGCGAATCATAGCGACGCTTGCGCCCGACCATAATATCCACCGAATCACGGAATCGCCTGAGCTCACGCTGTTCTTTCCCACCCGCAAATTTTTGATAATGCTGGTCAAGGTATTGATCCAGAAAAGCACCGTGTTCTTTGTCGTACTGATCTCGATATGCCATGGCATGCAAGACAGCAGGTCGCAAATCAGGCGCCAGTCGCTCAACCGGCGGTGACACCGCAGCCACCGCGCCATAAGCGCCTGCTGCTTTCTGCGTTTTGCCCTGACGCTCCAATAAATTGGCACGTAGGATGAGCGCGAGTAAATCCATTGCATCAACCCTCAATGCACCCTGAATCGCCTCCTCCTCTCCAGCTTCGTCTTTTAAGCCCTGACAAATTAAGGCCAGGTTAATCCACTGCTGTAGATCACTATCGTTAATGGCAACCAGACGCTTAAACGCAGCATGAGCGCCCGCCAAATCTCCGCCCCGAAATGCGCGTTGACCCAATGCGGTGAGCGCAGTAACGTGATTAGGTTCTGCTTCGAGAAGTCGACTCCACAGCCTAATGGCGTCCTGATCGCGCCCGGCTTGCCCCATGCGAACGGCTTCGTCGGCAAGCGCATCGAGCTCCCGTGCAGTGAAGGATTTACTATCTTTCATTGTTTCTTTCGTAAATGGTAAATGGGTAACTTTGATCAGGATGTCCGTCGTCGTTCAAGGTGCACAGCTACCCCACATCCAGAAAAATTTAAACCTCTAGGATTGGCGGGCATTTTAAAGGTTTTTTGGCTCAAGCGGTCCGCGTCTATTAGAGTTTTTGCTATTGATGTATCGTTTCCATGTTAAACCGCCCATGAGGTTTTCGCCCCGCTCGTCGCATCTATAGTTTCAAACATCGCGTTAACCAACTCGCGCTCTTGCAGCGTCAGTTCGGGACGCCATATCTCGAATAGTAAAATGACGCGGACTTCGTTGCTGTCGTTCCACGCCTCATGTTCAATCGTATCGTCAAACAACCACGCTTGACCCTCGACCCAAGGGCGGGTTTCGTTACCAACCCGAAAAGTACATTTATCTGGAACAATCACCGGCAAATGGACAATCAACCGTGTGTTGATAAAACCATTATGCGGCGGTATGTGCGCACCAGGGCGTAATAAAGAAAACAGAATGGACGGCGAGCGATTGCCTACTCGTGGCATCGGCACGTCAGCCAATGCAGCGATGGTCTGCGGGCAACGCGCTGCATTTTCAGCTACGAGTTCGCCGTCTTTCCACAGATAGAACGCACTCCAGTCCGGATTATTCAGCATCTCATTTTGCGGATTGTGAGGACGCCTCGCATGTGCTTGTACATACGGTTTGAAAGCAGACGCGGTAGGATATCCGTTTGGAGTTTCGCCTTTCATCACGTCGATTAACTCAGCACGAATTGCCGCCGTGGCCGCTTCAACTTTATCAAGCCAAGGAAAATCAGTACGATTATAAAACTGAATTTGCGGTAGACCCGGAAAAAAATAATAGCGAGGCTCCTGAAAATAAATTTTCTTTTTGCCGAATAAAATATCGAGCGATTCTTCAAAGCGTGCTGTTGAATGGCCGCTTGTCCCGGTGAGCTGGAGAAGCTGTGCCAGCTGATCACGCATGGAAGATTCTGCCGACGCTACCGATTGATCGCACTTCCGCTGTGCGCGAGTGACTTCGTTTTGCAAATCAATCGGCAAATCCATTGTCAACGTGGCTGCTTTAACAACCGCCAGATAAAAAGTAGTTGCAGCACGATCATCACCTGCCGATGCCAAACAATCGGCTTTCATCATTAGCGCACGTATGTTCTGCGGCTCTATCGCCAAAGCTTTATCAAGGGCAGCGCTCAATCCATTATTGTCTCCAAGGCTGAGGCATGCATAGGCTAGACCCAAACAAATAGACGCATCTGCGTGGCCCGCTGCAACTATTTTCTCGAACGATTCAATCGCAGCTCGTGCGTCGCCATTGCGTAGCATAACCAAACCCTGCTGCGCCAATGCGCGTATATTAATATGGTTTAGAGGCATAGGTTCAATCAAAATTTTGTCCGAATATAAATGAGTGATAGGTAGGAAATACCACTCAGCTCATGTAGGCAAATCGCGGTAGCGCAGCATTTCATTTAAAACTAATATTAATGCTGGTTTATGGAAATTACATTGCGCCTTAATAAATATAAATCAAATTTCTGTGGCCCCATTATTGCTTATCTTGGGAGGTTTCGTTTACAGTAGAAGCGGCATCAACGAAATAAGTCGGCGCGTTTTTATATTATTTTTGTTTGTTTTATAGGTAGCCGCACCGTTTAAAGCGGGTTGCTGCACATCCAACCATTACGATATATACTTCTCGTCTAAATTTTTAAAGCCAAGACCCTCGCTCATATAAGAAGCGAGATTTCGGAGGAGACTGCATGGGTTACGCAGAACAGCAACGGCAGCCGGGTAAGCATTTGACGGGCATTGCCGTTGTGATTATTTTTCATTTATTACTTGGCTTTGCGCTTGCGTCCGGTCTCGCACGCAATATCGTAAAAATCATCAAACCAGTGATGGAAACCACCATTATCGAAGAGGTGAAGAAGCCTCCGCCTCCACCAGAACAGCCACCACCTCCACCCAAAATGGTGCAGGTCATGCCCACTTTTGTGCCACCCCCTGAAGTGCAGATTCAAGCGCCGCAGATTCAGGTGCCAATTGCCAATACGTCGCCAGTAGCGCCTGCGGTATTTGTTCCTCCGGCACCACCTGCACCGCCTACTCAGGTAACTTCCACTGCACCGCCCGTTGTTGGTGTCGTTTGTCCGAATTCACGTCAGATTCAGGCCGACATCAAGTTTCCGACACAGGCACGTCGCGACGGTCTACAAGGTGATGTGTTGCTTGAATTTACGCTTGCCGCTAACGGTGAAGTAAAGGATGTCGACGTAAAATCATCTTCAAACCGCGTCTTTAACAGCGTATCAATTAATGCGGTGCGCCAATTTAAATGCAATGCCCAGGGACGCGACATACGCGTACAAGTTCCGTTCTCGTTCAAGCTAACCGACTAATTATTATTAATTGCAATTCGATTTTTTTACTGGAGGAAACATGTCATTTATTAAACGTATCCCTGCACTACTGATCGCGGCAGTTATTTTTTGTGCACCGGTCGTAGTTATTACTTTCGCAGCACTTCAGCCTGCGTCGGCTTCTGCACAAACGCCCGCCTCCTCTACTCCGCCTGCCGCGGATTCAGCCAAGCCCGCAGAAGCAGCGCCTGCTGCAGTACCTGCTGCCGCAACGGCAGCAGCACCTGCTGAATCTGCCGAAAACGCACTTGGCATGATGGCAATCTGGAAAAAGGCCGATCTGGTTGCAAAATTCGTGTTGATGATTCTGGTGATTATGTCGATGGGCAGCTGGTATATTTTGGTTGTGAAGCTTTTTGAACAGCACCGCCTGATGAAAGAATCAAAAGCCGCCACTGAAACATTTTGGAATTCCGGTTCCTTGCAACAAGGTGCTGGCACTTTGCATGAAGACAGCGCATTCCGCTTTATCGCTGAAAGCGGTCTGAAAGCCAATGAAAAACATGGTGGATTAATGGGTGATGTTGATCTAAATACCTGGATCACGATGTCTATCCAGCGTGCAACAGACAATGTTAATAGCCGTTTGGGTGACGGTCTGGCCTTCCTGGCAACCGTTGGCTCAACCTCACCGTTCGTGGGTTTGTTCGGTACAGTTTGGGGCATTTATCACGCGCTGGTGGCGATTGGTCAATCCGGTCAGTCCTCGCTTGATAAAGTAGCTGGCCCGATTGGTGAATCACTAATCATGACCGCGATTGGCTTGGCTGTTGCTGTGCCTGCCGTATTGTCGTACAACTGGTTAATTCGCCGCAACAAAACCGCGATGGAACAAGTGCGTGCATTTAGCGCCGACTTGCACACCGTGCTGATGAGCCAAGGCAGCAAAGCCAAGTAATGGGCTCAGGGTTATTCCAAGCCATAACGGCGTCACCATTGCTGTAATTGCACAATAGTTTCTGCACGCTAGTTTGTTCAAATCCGTGCAAGCAAAACGCAATAGCAGCAATCGTGGCGGCGTCGACTGTAACATCGACCAGTAACATCGACAGCGAATAAGCAGGAGTTCCTATGAGCATGAGCATCGGTTCAGACAGTGACGAAGAAGAAGTGATTTCATCGATTAACACGACACCCCTGGTGGATGTAATGTTAGTACTGTTCATTATCTTTTTGATTACCTCACCAATCGTGTTGAAGACACTTAAGGTGGAATTGCCAAAAGAGCGAAACGTCGTCACGATTACCAAGCCTGAAAATATTGTGATCTCAGTCGGCAAAGACGGCGATATTTTCTGGAATCAGCAGCTGGTCGCCGATACCGACGCCCTCTTTGAAAGAATGAAAGTAGAAGCAGTAAAATTACCGCAGCCCGAAATTCATATCCGCGGCGATGAAAACGCACGGTATGAATCAGTCGGCAAGGTCATTTACACCGCACAACGCGCCAGTATTCTGAAAGTTGGATTTATTACAGAGCCGCCCGCGCTCAATTAATTGCGGGCCGCTTGCTTGTTTTGTGGGCGGTCGCGTCGGTTGTTTTGATCGTATTTGCAATAGCACACCTGATGAGCACACCAGCCATATTGGCAATCAGGAGTAATCGCGAAACATAAAGGATAAAAGTATGAGCATGAACGTAAGCTCAAGTGGTTCAGAAAAAGAGGCTGAACCGATGATGGAAATTAATACCACGCCACTCATCGACGTGATGTTGGTATTGATTATTATGATGATCATCACCATTCCGCCGCAAACGCATGCGGTTAAGCTGAATATGCCGGTGGGTAATCCACCACCACCTCTCAAACCGCCGGTGATTGTGCAGATTGATATAGATTTTGACGGCACGATTCTCTGGAATGCCGTGATTGTGCCCACCCGTGCAGAGCTCGAAACGAAATTGTCTGAACTAGCCGCGTTACCGGAACAACCGGAAGTGCATGTGCGCCCCAATAAGCTGGTGCAGTACAAATCGGTGGCCCTGGTAATGGCATCGGCTCAGCGACTGGGACTGACCAAGATGGGTATCGTCGGTAACGAACAATTCGTCAGGTAATACGAAAAAAGTGAAACGCGGCCTAGGCCGCGTTTCACTTTTTCGTGCTCTTTTTTTATTTTTGAATCTTCGTTTCCCGTATTTTTATAGCATTTCACTTTCGTATTTTGCATCGCATTGTGTTTTTACGTTTTATATTTACATCTCTGTCTGCCACCGATTTCTGGGGATTTAATCCATGACTACATCCGATTTCTTTCGTAACGCACCTGCCAGAACACATCGTTTAGTGGCCCTTAATTCCATCGTGGCCGCGGTCGTTTTGGTTATCACCGTTGCTAGCGCACCATTGCTGCTGTCTGCCACTACCTCTGTATTTGCGCAGGAATCCGTGCGCCCGGAAATCGGCAAGCCGCTGCAAGCCGCCAACGAACTCATGCGCGCGAATAAATTCCGAGAAGCGCTCGCCAAGGTTCGCGAAGCCGAGAGCGCACCGAATCGCAGCGCGCATGAAAATTATTTAATTGACAGCACCCGTGGCTCGGCAGCGTCTGGCGCGCGTGATAACGAAACCGCCATTCGCTCATTTGAAGCCGTTATCAATTCCGGCAAAGCGCCTGCAGCCACCCAGCTCAAAATTATGGAAGCCCTGGTCGGCATGCAATACAGCGCCAGAAATTATCCCGCCGCTATTCAGTTGGCGACTCGCTATTTAAGTGGTGGAGGTAGCAGTGGGCAAGTTCGCACGCTACTCATTCAATCATATTTTCAGGGCGGTGATTACGGCAATGCGGCAAAAGAATCATTAGCCGATATTCAAGCCGATGAAAAAGCCGGACGTTCCCCATCTGAAGAAAAATTGCAGCTTCTGGCCAATAGCTATCTGAGGCAAAAAAACAGCAGCGGCTATATTTCAACCATCGAAAAGCTGTTGAATTATTATCCAAAGAAGAGTCTGTGGGCCGATGTCGTATCGCGTCTGCAAGCCAAGCCGGGATTTGCGGATCGTCTTTCTCTTGATGTGTACCGGCTTCGTTTAGCCACGGGCAATTTAAACGCTACTAATGATTTTATGGAAATGTCGCAGTTGGCGCTGCAGTCCGGGTATCCGGGTGAAAGCAAGAAAATTGTTGATGATGGCTATACTGCCGGCGCGCTGGGCAAAGGCGCTGAAATAGATCGCCATAAACGGCTGCGTGATCTGGTCGAATCGCGGGTAGCGGCCAATACCAAGGTGATTGCCGCAGGCAGCAAGGAAGAAGCAGACGCCAATGCCGCTCGCAATGGTGACTCATTATTTACGCTCGGCTATAACCGTTTCACCAGCGGCCAGGCTGCAGCCGGTATCAGTATGATGGAAGCCGCGATCAAAAAAGGCGAACTCAAACGACCAGAAGATGCCAAGCTGCATTTAGGGATTGCGTTGATTCAATCTGGCCAGAAAAGTAAAGGCGTGCAAATATTGAAGAGCGTCAAAGGTGATGACGGCGTCAGCGAGTTAGCCAACCTGTGGGTTATTTTTTCTCGCTAGTGGGACTAGGGGCCGCCGGTAAAAAATGATTGCTCGTACTTCAGACAACGCCGCGACGCATGACCATCGCGGCGTTTGTGTTTTTTTTACCGGTCTATCCGGCTCCGGTAAAACCACGCTTGCGAGCGCGCTCGATACGCATGTACGCACTGAATCGCAGCGCGCCACCACCTTACTGGATGGCGATATGATTCGCGCTAATTTGTCCAGCGAGCTCGGTTTTTCTCGCGCACATCGCGATTTGAATATTCAACGTATCGGCTTTGTCGCCAGCGAGGTCGTCAAACACGGCGGCTTTGTGATCGTCTCAGCCATTGCCCCGTTTGATAGCACCCGCAAGAACGCACGGCGACTCGTCGCGCCTTGGGGACGCTTCTATCTGGTGCACCTCGCCACGCCGCTTAGCGTCTGCGAATCCCGTGATGTGAAGGGTTTGTATGCCAAAGCCCGCGCCGGGCTTCTGCCGGGCTTTACGGGCGTCTCAGACCCCTATGAAGCCCCAAACGATGCCGACATTACCATCGACACTTCTCTGATGAGTCCGCAGCAGGCGGTGACCCATATTATTGACCGCCTTCGAACTGAAGGCATCAACTAGGCGTCGCGGGTAAATCAATCTCATGCGCTGGATCGATATTTTTAATGGTGATGCTGATGGCTTGATTGCGCATCATCAATATCGGCTGGTGTTTCCAGTCGCGGCTGAACACTTAAGCTTGATTACGGGCGTCAAACGCGATATTGCGTTAGTGAGTCGGGTGGATGCGCGTCGGGTGGATGAAGTCACGATCTTTGATATTTCATACGATCAAAACGCGGCCGCTACCGAGCATCTACTGGCGCAAGGCGTCCGTGTGCGCTACTTCGACCACCATCGCGCCGAAGGTTTGCAGGCGCACATCAATCTTGATGCGCATATCGACCCCTCGCCTGATACCTGCACCAGCCTCCTGGTTGATCATTTCCTCGGTGGCCGCTATCGCGCCTGGGCCATCACCGCCGCATTTGGCGATAACCTGATTGCCGTGGCCACACAGCTTGCCACGGAGCAAGCCTTTTCCAGCAGCGACACCGCGACACTGCGTACGTTAGGGGAATGCATTAACTACAATGCTTATGGTGCATCCGAAGAAGATTTATATTTTTCCCCGCTTGAACTGGCCGCGCGCCTGGCTCCCTATGACGACCCGTTCGCCTTCATGCAAGCTGACCCCGCATTTGCCATTCTAAAGTCTGGCTATGCAGACGATATGCAGCAAGCGCTGCTGATTACACCGCAATACGCAAGCGCATCCAGCGCTCTCTACATGCTCCCGGATGCCGCATGGGCACGTCGCGTCAGCGGCGCATTTGCCAATCACTTGGCCACGGCTTACCCCACTCGCGCACACGCCATCCTCACCGCTAATCGAGATACCCGCTTTACCGTCAGTATTCGTGCGCCACAAGCCACGGCCAGGCGCGCCGATCTGGTGGCCATCGCTTTTGAAGGCGGCGGCGGTCGTGCCCGCGCCGCCGGGATCAATCGACTCGCCGCAAACCAAATAACCACATTGGTCGCGAAAATGGAGGCGGTATTTAGTGCATAACCATGGCGCCTCGCATCACGCGAAACATGGCCTACTGCATGACGCGCAGCAGCAACATAAAATATCAATGCCAAACCAAGCACCACCGGAGTCCAGTTAGAATACGGCATTGATTTTTTTCTCTTACGGTTAATCATCTTATGAAGCAATACCACGACCTGATGCGCCTGGTGCTTGAGCACGGCACCCCAAAATCTGACCGCACCGGTACCGGCACAGTGTCCATTTTTGGCCATCAAATGCGCTTTGATTTAAGCGCCGGATTTCCGCTGGTCACCACCAAAAAGCTGCATCTAAAATCGATCATTCATGAACTGCTGTGGTTTTTGGCGGGCGATACTAACACCCGCTACCTGAAAGAAAACGGCGTATCAATTTGGGATGAATGGGCTGATGCTGACGGTAATCTTGGCCCTGTTTATGGCTATCAGTGGCGCTCATGGCCCGCGCCGGACGGCGCGCATATTGATCAGATCGCCGAGATTATTCAGCAGATCAAAACCAATCCTGACTCACGCCGCATGATTGTGTCGGCGTGGAATGTGGCTGACATTCCCAAAATGGCCCTCGCGCCCTGCCATACGTTTTTTCAATTTTACGTGGCCAATGGCAGGCTCTCGT
>JANYDB010000123.1 GCA_025359985.1 Burkholderiales bacterium
TTCGACTTTCAGTGAGTGCCAGAAGCTTTACATCAGTGCGGTGTCGTAGCCGTTGCCGGTGCCGCTCATGGACTGTCGCATGTTCTCAGTCGTCAGCCAACAGCGCACCTCGTGGCTAGCGTACTGGCTTCCGCGATCAGATTGGAAGATCAGATCACTTTATAGATGCACGGCGCACCGTAACAACCGCCATTGGCCTCAAACACGCGCTGGATATCGGCTCGCAACTGTTTTCGTTCTTGCTCTCGCTTTTTACAGAAGTGAAACCCAGATTGCTTGACATCGAGCAACCGGCAGACCACAGACCACAGACAAGGGGTACATCATCAGCTCGGCAAGGATAAAGGTGTACTTCGCTGGCTCTCTTTCGCGAAGTACACCGTGGCTTTTTTAAGATACTGACTTCCATCTTCGCCCGTGATAGCTCGGTACGAAGACGGGTAATTTCCTCTTGTTCCGGACTCACCGTACGGCGACCAGCAGCGGTGGTCAACTGGCCCGCGTCGTACTGCTTTTCCCAGTTCAGAATCAGCTTGGGCAGTACGTCAAACTTTTGCGCACAGTCGACCGCACTATTGTTCTAGGCCTTCTTGTGCCGCACCATCTCGGCTTTGATTTCCACCGTAAATACGCGTCGTTTGAATTGCTCTTTCTTGATGCCTTCCAATGCGTTATTCTTCTTCGTTGCTTTCATCTTTTTACTTCCGTTAAGTACTCAATAAAAAGCTTACAGGATCACAGGTGGAAAAAGATGGTGAAGCTGTTCTGGCAAGTTGAATTTCGAGAACAATAAAATAGCTTGATAAGGAATCGGCGAATGTCGCTGCGCTTCTTAGACTATTGAAAAATTAATTGAAGGAATTTGTGATGGCAAAGTTTCTGAATACGAGTGCAACGAACTACTTCCTTGAGGAGATGATTAAAGAAGCACATGATCGCCTGATTTTGATCAGTCCATTTTTGAAGTTGAATGACAGGATGAAAGAACTTCTTGCTGACAAGAATCGGTTGAAGATTGACGTGCGAATTGTCTATGGCAAAAGCGAATTACAGCCACAAGAAATCGAGTGGCTACGAGGGCTTACCTACATTCGAACCAGTTTCTGTAAAAATCTTCACGCTAAATGCTACATGAACGAAGAGCTCTGTATCGTCACCAGTCTCAACTTGTACGAGTTCAGCCAGGTTAACAATAACGAAATGGGAATTCTGATTCGACGTTCGGAAGATGGCGCACTTTACAAGGATGCATACGAGGAAGCACAGCGGATCATTAGGATCAGCGACGAAGTTCGAATATCACTTGAGCGAGTGACCAGTGATCCCGATGACAAGCCTAGTCAAGATGCAGGTAAATCCGATAGCCAAGACGTTTCTGGGAAACTAACTTCGTCGAAGTTGGGGCAGAAGTTGGGAATTAAGACGCCAGAGCTTCTGGAGCGCGCTGTTGCATCTGGTCACATCGAAATGCGTGATGACAAACATGCGTTAACTCAAAAAGGGGTACAAGCTGGGATTGAATTCATTGCCAAGTCACGGTTTGGTCCTTACTTCTTGTGGCCTGAAGACTTTCATCCGGTTTGAACGATTGCAAAATCATTCTAGCCAAGAAAAAGCTTTATGCGGTTGCTACATAATTCCTAAGACAAATCTAATGGTGCAGCACCGCTAATGCTCCGACCCCCCGTTGTCACTGCAGATCCAAAGCAAGAAATCATGGGCTGGTGTCGATTGTTTTGTAGCGTACCATGGCTTTCGACTCGCGAGAGTTTGAGACGCCAATTCACCCAGCACGGTCACTCAGATTCGCGATATGGTAGTTTTTTTGGCCTCGTTGGGCATCAAAAATCCAGTATCAGCGCCTTTAAATTTGCGAAGATGCAGCTCGTTGATATCGCAACACCAACAAAGGAGAAGTCTATGACCGTTCACCGGTTATTAGTCACCGCCTAAATTGTCGTTTTGCGTAGTGCCTGTGCTACCGTCAACGACACATACTCAGCTGATGGCCGTAAGGGATACACCCTGAACTGCAGCAGCGAAGACGCATCATTCGCTACTGTTGGCGGGAGCGCCAACAGTAGCGGTGGCAGTTTCGGTGGGACGTTCGTTAAGACTAACGAGAGATCAACGGTCATTTCCTGCAAGAGCAAGTAATGGCACTCAACCCGTCAGTCGAGAGGGACGCTTTGGGGCATGGCCACTCGCGCCCCTCACTTTTACGTTAGGTGTCGCAACCCACAACTTCACGGCTCGATCCAGGCAGCCAGCAGGTTTGCAGCCCGCAGAGTCTTGGCTATTGCTTCACTACACGTTTCAGCACTTTTTAAATCAGATATTTCCACTTTATCAGAGCTGATCAAACGCATTGCTATGTCCTGTTACGAGCGCAAATAAAAAACAAAACCCCAATATCTAAAAGCACCTCCAGCCTTTTTAGCCGCAAACGCCGCGCCTACATTAGAGTTTGGTTCTCACTCGCCACTGTTTGCGCTAGCCCATGTCACTCGCCCCGCCTCGACGAATCCAGATTACTGCTTCTACCGAGCAACCTTCGACGACCGCGCGACCGCTCTACTCGACGTGGCACGCGAGCGATCACCGCAACATGGATTGCAACTGACGGTGGTAACTAAGAAGAAGCCCGGCCTTGCCCTTTGTCCCGGAGGTCTTTTTGCCATTTTCCCCGGGCGCAATTGCATGCCCCTGAAATTCTTGGCGAGCAAGCCGATACCCATAACGTACGCACACTCCTATCTGCCCTTCTCCTACTCCTACTCCTACTCCTACTCCTTCTCCTACTCCTTCTCCTTCTTCTTATTACACGGTTGGATTTTTCACAACCTCAACCACCCTGTCGTATAATTCTGTTGCACCGCAATATATCGGTTGACCCCATAGGATCACTATCATGTCTTTCCTCGCTGCTCGCCTGTCCCGCGTAAAACCTTCGGCCACGATTGCTATTTCTGCTAAAGCCAATGCGCTTAAAGCGGCGGGCAAGAATGTGATTGCGCTGTCATTCGGCGAGCCGGATTTTGATACGCCGCAGAATATTAAAGACGCTGCGATTAAGGCGATTTTATCGGGTGATACCAAATACACCGCAGTTGATGGCACACCCAAGTTGAAGGAAGCCATTGTCGCTAAATTCAAACGTGAAAATGGGCTGACCTATACGACCAAACAAATCACCGTGGGCACCGGCGGCAAACAGGTTTTGTATAACGCGTTTATGGCCACGCTGTCGGCGGGCGATGAAGTCATTATCCCGGCGCCTTACTGGGTTTCGTATCCTGAAATGGTGTTGCTGGCCGAGGGCGAGCCGGTCATTGTGCCGTGCACGCAGGCGACAGGCTTCAAGCTTAATCCCGCCGATCTGGAGCGCGCGATTACGCCGAAAACCAAATGGGTACTACTCAATTCGCCGTCCAACCCCAGTGGTGCGGCGTACACCTATGATGAGCTAAAAGCGATTACCGATGTGCTGGTGCGTTACCCGCATGTTTGGGTGCTCACCGATGATATGTATGAGCATTTGGTGTATGACGATTTCAAATTTTTCACCCCCGCGCAAATCGAGCCGTTGCTCTATGAGCGTACCCTGACCATGAACGGCGTATCCAAAGCTTATTGCATGACCGGCTGGCGCATCGGCTATGCAGCCGGGCATGAGAAGCTGATCAAGGCGATGGGTGATGTGCAATCGCAGTCCACCTCGAACCCGTCATCGATTGGTCAAGCGGCCGCGGTTGAAGCGCTTAATGGGCCGCAGGATTTTATTCCTGCCCATAATGCGGTGTTCAAATCCCGCCGCGATTTGGTGGTGCGGATGTTAAACGCCGCACCCGGATTGCACTGCCACACACCCGAAGGTGCGTTCTATGTGTACCCCAGCTGCGCGGGCTTGATCGGTGCAACCACCCCATCGGGTGGCACGTTGAAAAACGATGAAGACGTAATAAACTATTTGCTCGATTCACAAGGCATTGCGGTGGTGCATGGCGCTGCGTTCGGGCTTTCGCCTCACTTCCGCGTTTCGTATGCCGCATCGACAGAATTGTTGGAGGATGCGTGCCAGCGGATTCAAAAAGCTTGTGCGGAATTGACACTGATGAATACTGTGGCTCCTGCGTCTGCGATTGCGTCTGCGATTTAAAGCAGCAAACGGGGGAAATTTCATGGCTAAAAAACTAATCGGCGCACCGCTGATTATTTTTTCATTTTTGTTCACCGTTTTTTTCGCATTTCCCGTTTTAGCGATTCAAGCAAGCCAGGAAGCCGAGCAAAACGATGCGCGCATCGAAAGAATAGAACCCGCCTTCTGGTGGGTCGGCATGAAGAGCAATCAACTACAGCTCATGGTTCATGGCAACAATATTGCTGATTTTATGCCCGTACTTACCTACCCTGGCGTGCGCATCCAATCGCTGAAGCGTGTGAGCAATCGTAATTATTTGTTCATCAATTTAAGTATTGCACGCCATGCCAAGGCCGGCAAATTTGATATCCATTTCAAGCCTGCGAACTTGCAAAAGCTCCAGAATTCACAGCCCGCGCAAAAGCCGCCGCTAAAATATGCCTATGAATTACGCGAGCGGGAAAAAGATTCCGCCCGTCGGATAGGCTTTAATGCGTCTGACGTTATCCTGAATCTGATGCCGGATCGCTTCTCGAATGGTGATCCTGCGAATGATAATTTGCCCGGCTTTCTGGAGAAAACAAACCGCACCGATATTGATGCGGGCCGTCACGGCGGCGATATACAGGGCATCAGCCAGCATCTGGATTATTTTGCAAGCATGGGCTACACCATGCTGTGGCCTACACCGCTCACCGAAAGCAATCAGCTCAAATATTCATATCACGGTTATGCCGCGACCGACACCTACAAGATTGATGCGCGCTTCGGCAGCAACGAAGATTATCGGCGCATGGTGGCTGCCGCCAAGCGCGTCGGCATCGGGGTGATTCAGGATGTGGTGTTAAATCATATCGGCTCTAACCACTGGTGGATGCGCGATTTTCCGATGAAGGACTGGCTGAGCTTTGACGGCGAATTCATTCCTACCTATCACGCTCGCACCACAGCAAATGATCCTTACGCTTCAGCCATCGATAGGAAAAATTTTACGGCGGGCTGGTTTGAACTTGACATGCCCGACATGAATCAGCGCAACGCGTTGCTCGCAACTTATCAGATACAAAACACGATCTGGTGGATTGAATACGCAGGACTTGCGGGGGTTCGCGCTGACACCTATGGTTACTCAGATCCGGCCTTTCTCGCCGCATGGTCGGGCCGCGTGATGGCGGAATATCCGCATCTAAATATCGTCGGCGAGGAATGGAGCTTAAATCCGGTTACGGTTTCGTACTGGCAGCGTGGCAAGAAAAACGTGAATGGCTATGTGTCCTATTTGCCGAGCGTGATGGATTTTCCGCTTAACGACAACCTGCGTAAATCGCTGGTGGCCGAAGATTCCATGCATTCTGGCCTGAATGATTTGTACGAAGGTTTGACGAGCGATACGCTTTACCCTGATCCGATGAATCTGGTTTTGTTCGAAGGCAACCATGATATGTCGCGCATTTTTAGCGCGCTCAATGAAGATTTCGAGCTTTATAAAATGGCGATGGCCTATGTACTGACCATGCGCGGCATCCCGCAAATTTACTACGGCTCTGAGATACTCATGACGAGTCCGAAAACGCGTGATGACGGTAAATTTCGCCAGGATTTTCCAGGTGGTTGGGCAGGCGATAAGGTGAATGCCGTCGACGGTATCGGCCTGAGCAGCCAGCAAAAAGAAGCACAGATATTTCTGAAACGATTGATGAACTGGCGAAAATCACAGGTGGCCATCCATCATGGGAAGCTACTGCATTTTGCGCCGGAGCAGGGAACCTATGTTTATTTTCGCTACGACGCCAAACACAAAATCATGGTGGTGCTGAATAAAAATAAATCAGCCAAGACGTTAGCAACCAATCGCTTCCAAGAGATATTGCCGCGCCAGGCATCAGCAATTGACGTGATTACCGGAAACTCTTTTGACTTGAGTACTGCACTGACAATTCCGCCGCGATCGGTATTGATACTTGATGTGACCGATGGGGTGGATGTCAAATAGTGCAGGCCCGCCGTTTCAATTCAGCGGCTGAAATATTATTTCTTGATCGCCTCGTTACTATTTTTCCCGGATAAATAATTTTCCAGCGAATGTACCCAGACAGGCTCTTGGACGCGCTCACCCCAATGCAACATCATCGTATTGACGCGTTCTTTTACGCTTTGCGGTAATTTGAGCGGACGCGTTTGATCCATTAACATTTGTTTCATGAATCGATAACCCAATATGCGCGTGATAAATAGCGCAATCGAAAACCCCGGATAGACCAAACGGCCCAAGGTATCAATAACACGCACCGTCAACATAAAACCCGTAAACAACAAGCGGGACAGCATCGATATAACGCCGGTTAATCCTAAATCCTTTGAGGTCGCCGGGCCACAAAGAAAGCGCGTTAACATCACCGGAAAAGGTTTAATCACGCTGATCGGAATCACCTTCTTCATCGCACCCATCAAGGCTGCACCCAGCGCCGGACGCGGATCATAGTCAACCCTTTTTTTAGGTTTTTTGACAACAGCATGTTGGTCGCATTCACGACGCTCATCGGCCTCATGATGTTGTCGGCCTCGGGCTTGCATGAGCGTGAACAGGGTTTCGGCTTGTGCCATGGTGTCAGGCATCAGCGCGCGCTCGATCCCAAGGAAATAACCCATAACATTCCAGGCATGTAAAAAAGCTTCCTCGTCTGTCGTAGAGAGTGCGTGGCCTAACTTGCGCATACTGCGTAAAAAAACAAAGCCAAACGTCAGCAGTGTGTAGCCCAGCTCTTCCTGATTGCAAGGCAAGCCATCCTCCCCAAGTTTCCAGCCGTGCGCGAATAACACCTGATGCATTTTGTGCGCTGCTGTCAGTACCGGCAGCGGCGGTATCACGCCCATGCCAACACTATTTTGTCCCGAGCCGAGTGTCGCTACCGCACTTTCAGGTGTGCCGCGCAAAATTAGATTGCGGACAGTGGCGTGAATCAGTCGAACCTTAAATATTTGCGCGATGCCGCCGCCATCGGGGTGCGTCAAGCCGCCACGCATCATCACCGGAAAAATCATTGCGCCGGTGGCACGAATCCGATGCTCTGTGTGTTTTTCCAACTGCCCAGTGGTGTGCAGCACCTCAGCCAAATCAGGAATCACATAACACTCGGGCAGGCTTGAACAAAACAGCAGCGTGACAGACAGGGCACCATAATCTATGAATAATTGTTCGGCGCGCGCAATCTTATTAATGTCGGCCCATAAGGGCAAACTCTGCGCCGCCTGCACATAGGCACGTAATGGTTCGGCAATTTCTGGCGGAATCGTGGGCTCGGCTTCGGTAGTCGCACCGCTACCCTGCCCGCTCCACGCCAGCAGGCTTTTATTATCCGTCCAGTCTTCAAAGATTCTATTCACCATCAACAATTTTTGCCACTCGGGCAACCACTGCGCGCCATATTCAACTGCCGCTGCGGCCGGTGGGATGGCCGTGTTTACTGCCGCCGATACCGACAACACGGGTGAAGCTGATGATGGCAATGACCACTCACCCAAAATCGCCGCTATGGTATGGTCTGCCAGAGGGTCGGCGTTGTAATGCATACGATCTAATAGCTCGTTGGATATATCGGTTTCTATAAATTGCGCTGTAGACATGATCTCCCTTTTTTTTTACGGACTTTGGCCCTGCAGCAATTAATGCCTGCACGATTACACTGCGGCAAACTCTAGCACTGGCGAGGCTCTCAGCTAAATTTTCCGACCATAGCTTAAGAATTTTTTTATTTTGTGCTTTTTTATTTTAAAGATACTTCAGCGCTATTTTATTTTGATAGCGTCGATTCCCGGTATTAAGTTTGAGCGTTGATTCAGCTTTCTCGTTCGTCATTCAGCGGCACATAATCCAGGCGTGTCGGCAATGGCGAGCCTGCCTGCCATTGGCTTGCCACCATCGCATCCAGCAGCGTGACCAACTCGGTACGCGCTGGCTTTTGATGAATCGGCAACACCAGCACATCGTCCGCTTGCGCCCATTGCAGCAATACGCGTGCAGCGTCCACTTCATCAGGCATGCTGAGGATGTTTTCAATCGCATAGCCAGACTGGGTGAGGCTGTTTTGAAGCAGGTGCGGCACCTCACCGAACTCCCGACCCCGCAGCATCGACTCAATTTCCTTGATCACGATCAGATCCGGTTTGTATTCAGCCGCCACCTGCGCTAATTCGCTGATCGCGCCATCCTCACGATTGCCCGCCTGCCCCAGCAATAAACCAAGCCGCCCGCGCGATTGGCGTTGAATAGATTGACTTACCCGCAGTAAATTGGCGAGCCCATCGGGATTGTGCGCGTAATCGATGAGCACATTGATGCCCGAAATATTCCAACGTTCCAATCGGCCTGGATTATCGTGTCGACTATCGCCAAAGTGCATCAATACATGGGCTATCGTTTGCGCATCCACACCGAGCGCTGCGGCAGCTAACGCGGCGGCGGCAATATTGGCAATGTTGTATGCCGCTACACCACCCATGGTTAATGGCATCTCGGCTACTTTGCCCAGATTGGAGACCATACCGTTGCGCGTTAGCAGAAGCTCGCCTGCCCTCACGGCACAAGTAGCAGCATCACTCTTTTTGCGTATGCCAACCAGTTGCGGATTATTATCGTCAAGGGCAAATAAGGCAACGCGGCCGGTAAAGTCTGCGGCACGGCTGAGCAACACCGGGTCATCCGCATTGAGCACCAGCGTGCCTGCAGGCTCCATTTTTTTCAATGCGCGCGCCACCACCAGCTTTACATCTGCCAAGTCGTTCATATTATCGATACCGTATTCGCCGAAGTGATCCGCGCTGATATTGGTAATGATGGCAACATCGGCAGCTTCGACCGCGAGACCGCGCCGTAAAATACCGCCGCGTGCAGTTTCCAATACAGCGGCTTGTGCATTCGGGTGGCGCAACACCGTACGGGCACCTGCCGGGCCTGAGTAATCACCACTCTCAACCTGCTCTCCGCCTACCACCACTCCTTCGGTGCAGGAATAACCCACGGCAACGGACGCTCCCAATTTGCTCCCGGCTGCCGACATCGCGGCCAGCATGGCAGCCAATAAACGCACCGTGGTCGTCTTGCCATTTGAACCGGTCACCAGCGCTGTCGGTATATTGTATAAGGCTGCCCATGGCACTTCAGCGGGCGTTGGCAGTGCCGTAAGCTCCCAGGTGTGGCTGCCTGCACCGGCACCAATCGAAACGCTTATATCGTCCACAAAAACAGGTAGCCCATGCTGCCGTGAGGCGTTAACCAATGCCGATACCGCCACGGCAGAATTTTTTTCGGCAGCAGCGTGAGCCTGAAAAATCACCCGCGCTGCTGAAAAATCCGCACACTTTGCGTGTATTTGATCAAAAGCTAGGCCATGGGGCGATGCGTTTTTGAGCTCCGATAAGCCTGAAAAAAACTCGCACGCTTGTTCCCATGCCCATTCATTAATGTCGGTTGCCGTAAAGAGTTGATCGCCCGGCGCCGCAATCGCCAGCAAGGTGCCGCTTTGATGACGCAGCGCCATAGTTTCACCGGACCAGCCGAGGGCAACGCACATTGAGCGCGTCAATCTTTGCCAGCGTGCATGCGCTGTAGGGTCATGTGCAATGGCGCCCAATACTTTAGTCGACACATCAAGAACCGCGCCAGTGCTGGCGAAATGGCGATTGGGCCCAGTCAGGCGACGTGAATTTTCAAAGACCGTGAGTGGCTCCGGTGGAACGAGAATCATCAAATTATCTCCATGATTCTTACTTGATGCACTTGACGCACCTGATGCACCTGATGCACCTGATGCACTCAATTATCGCAGCCTCAATCATCGCCACATCAATCATCACTTTCTTTAACAAAGCGCAGGCCGCGTTCATCACGGATAAAACCGGCCGCTTCCAAAGCCGCATCACTTGATGCAAGCGATACATCAGCCACGGCTGTTTGAGTAGGGGTGGCCGGTTTGATGTTTGTCTTGGTTGTATCAGTACGAGCACCTTCAACGGCTGGTGAAAATTTTGTCACCTGCTTCCACGACCTTGCCAGCGCATCCGCAAAAATCAGCAGCAAATCACCCTGTTTCCCCATCTGCAATGCTGCTTCAATTGCTTGCTGCTCGTCCGGGATAATGGTGATGGCCGTTTCGGCCACACCGCATTTTTTGAGCGCTTTGGCGAGCATGTTCGGCACCTCATCACCATCGCGCCCGCGCAGCGAATCATCGCGTCGGCAAATGTAATGATCAAACCTTCCTGCAGCCGCTGCGGCAATAGCGACAATATCTTCATCGCGCCGGTCACCGGGTGCCGAGAGCACAATAAGGCGGCGACCGGTCACGTCCAGACGCCCGGCCAAATCGGCCATGACACCGACCGCATGCGCGTTATGGCCGTAATCAAAAATCACTTTGAATGGATGCTCATCAAACACATTCATCCGGCCCGGTGCCTGATAGAAAGTGGTATCGAAGGTGCGCAAACCCTGGCGAATCGCATCGAGCTTGATGCCTAACGCAAAGCCCATCGCCGCCGCAAACATCGCGTTCTGCACGTTATGCATGGCGCGGCCTTCGAGCGTGGCGGGAATCAAATGCGTCCACATCAGCGGGATATGCCCGCCTTTATCGTAAATGGTGATCATCTGCCCATTGACGCCAGCTTCCAGCGCGCAGGCGCGGCCACCGGCACGGATATGCTCGCGCACCACGGCATGTTGCGGGTTAATGGTCACATAACAAATACTTTTGGCTTCAGTGTCAGCCGACATCTTGATGACGTTTGGATCATCCGCATTCAGCACCGCGCAATCGCGTGCGACTTCGACCACGATGCGCTTCACTTCGGATAATTGTTCCAGGGTATCGATCCCTTTCATACCCAGATGATCGGCCTGCACATTGAGCACCGCGCCCACATTGATAAATGGCACGCCCATCCCGGCACGCAATAAGCCGCCGCGTGCAATTTCCAGAATCGCGATATCGATTTGGGTATCTGCCAGCACCATGCGGGTGGCTACCGGGCCGGTCATATCGCCTTCGACAGTACGCTGCCCGTCGATATACACACCGTCGGTGGTGGTCAGGCCCGGTGTGTAGCCTGCCATCTTGGTGATATGCGCCAGCATGCGCGAGGTCGTGGTTTTACCGTTGGTGCCCGTGATGCCTGCAATCGGCACCCGCGATGGTGTGCCCGACGGAAACAGCATATCGACCACCGGCCCGGCCACATCGCGCGGCGTGCCTTCTGAAGGTGCAACATGCATCCGAAAACCTGGTGCGGCATTGACCTCACAAATGCCACCGCCGACATCGCGATAACTCTCGGCAATATCGGGGCTTAAAAAATCGACCCCTCCCACATCCAGACCAATCGCCGTAATCGCGCGCACGGCCATATCCCGGTTGTCGGGGTGAATAATATCGGTGACGTCAGTAGCGGTGCCACCGGTAGAGAGATTGGCGGTAGAGCGCAGCATCACCACCTGGCCCTGTTCCGGCACGGAATCAGCGGTGTAGTGGATGCGTGCCAGCATCATGTCGGCCTGCGCATCGAGCTCAATACGGGTCATGACTTTTTCATGGCCCACACCACGGCGTGGGTCCTGATTTATGATCTCCACCAACTGACGCACATTGGATTTGCCATCGCCGATTACATGTCCCGGCGTGCGACGTGTCGCGGCAATCAGCTCGCCATTGACCACCAGCAAGCGATGATCGTCGCCGGTCAAATAGGTTTCCACAATCACCGATGAAGAGTGTTCAACCGCCGCATCAAACCCTGCCCGCACTTCGGCCTCGTTGGTCAGATGAATTGAAATACCGCGACCATGATTTCCGTTGTAAGGCTTGGTCACCACCGGGTAGCCTAACCGCTTGGCCGCCACCACCGCACGGTCAGCTGAGCGCACCAACTCTTGGCGCGGCACCGGCAAGCCCCGGGCGGCGAGAATTTTATTGGTCTCTTCTTTATCACCGGCCAGCTCGACCGCAATATAACCAGTGCGACCTGTCACCGTTGCCTGGATGCGCTGTTGCCACTTGCCGTAACCGAGCTGAATCAGCGATTGCTCATTCATCCTAAGCCAGGGGATGCCGCGCTCTTCAGCCGCACGCACCAGCGAAGCCGTAGACGGCCCCAGCGCACGGCGCTGTGCATAGCGAATGTATTCGTCGCGGGCAATCGGCCAGCTCCAGTTTTCCGGCAACACGCCCGCTGGTTTTAATTCATCGGGCAGCAGCGAGCATAATAATTTTAAAGCCAACTCACCAGCCTCAATACCTTCATCGCGCTGGGCATACTCATAGACCACGGTGTACACGCCGATCCGATCGGTGCTGCGGGTTTTACCGAAACTCACCTGCTCACCGGCAATATTTTGCAACTCAATGGCGACATGCTCGAACACATGGCCCAGCCAGGTTCCTTCATCTTCGAGCATGCGGCGGATGAAGCCGCCCTCAACCCGATAGGAGCAGCCGTGCTCTTGCAGGCTCGGCAGTGCCTCAATCAATTTCGTCACGTATGCCGTGCCTAACTTCGCCGTAGGCCATGCTTCGAGCGGGCCTAAATCCAGCTCAAGATAAATCACTGGGAAATGCGCGTACAAAGAAGGCCCGACAAACACGGAACGATTGAGAATTCGCATGATGAAATCCCTTTTGAATATGGCTGTAGGTTTTAGTGCGGGTTTTAGGGTAGGTTTGGGTGGCTGTTTATAAAAAGCTAGCTCTTTTGCGTATTAAGTGTGCCTGCCGACGCCAGCCGCGTATGCAAATCAAAGGTCGCGCCTGCAATCAAAATATGTACCACCAGCCCCAGCATGCAAACCGGCTGGCCTTCCACAGCCGTATCCATGGATGAAAACTGGATACCGGCCGCATCCACAATCGTCACCCCGCCGCTGCCTTCAACTTCCAGCACATTGTCCGGCCGAATAAATGCCGCCGTATCTTCATCCAGGCCAATGCCGATGGCGAATGGGTTGTAGGCCAGAGCTGCCATTAAGCGACCCAGGCGATCACGCTGACGAAAGTGCTGATCAATCACAAACCGATTGGTCAGCCCGAGGCCGGGAGCTAAGCGCACCATGCCAGCCGTCGGGCTAGCACCCTCCTCACCAAATGCAATCATATGTTCACTGATAAATGACGCTCCGGCACTGGTACCTGCCACATGCACGCCTCCCGCATTCATGATGCGCAATGCCTTGGCGACGGACGTGCCGCCAAGCATGGTGGATAACCTCAATTGATTGCCGCCGGTAAAAAATACCCCCGTGGCCGATTCCAGGCGCGCTAAACGCCCACGCTCTTCACAATCACGACGAGTGTCAAAATCCATCGCGGTGACGCATCCCGCACCGAGATCACTGAATATTTTTTCATAGCGTGCGCCGGTATTGCTTAAACGGCTCGCGGTCGGAATGACCACAATATTGGCATTCGCGCTATTACCGTCCCCACAAAGATCGACAAAACGCTGCAATATTTGCGGCGAATTTTCTTTTTCTTCTGCGCCACCGATAGGAATAATCCATCCACGTTCAGCGCCCTCTGCAACCTTGCTCGGCATTCGTCTTGCTCCCTGTAACCCCTAATTATGTCCCACGAATTATGACCGAATCAGAGCCGCTGCAACCAAGCCGTAACAACCAGTTCTGCGAAATTTTTTAAAAATTTTAAGTAAACACCTTATTTGGCGGGCGTCTTCAGCCACTTTTGCCTTGAAAGGCAATACCAGAGCGGCGTTTATACTCAATAATTAAAACCAACGCACAACAAACGCATAAGCAATGAATAAACAACGAAAAACAAACGTATTAATATTAAAAATTAACTTCATAAAAAAACCCATCAACCTTGCGGTTGATGGGCCGGATATTTTCCACGGGAGCTTACTGCGCTGCGTTGCATACTCGAGCGGGGTTAAAGCTAAATCAATACAACCCAATCTCGTCGCCCGCGCCAAACCTAGCGGAAGGTATAGCGTGCAGCCAGAGTGAAGTACGCACCAGTCTGCGAGAACCAATCGGTGTTGGCCGGACGAACCAGCGGATCAGCAGATGGACGTAAATTGGCAATATTTTGGACGGTAGCCGACAGCACCAGGTCTTTAATGCCACGATATTCCGTGCCAAGATCAAACGTGACTTGTTCGGTTACACGGCAAAAGCCAATATAGATTGAGCTGGCCGCCTTGTTATTACAAGTGGTCGCGCTTGTGTCACCATTACTGTAGGTATGGAAACCTGAAAAATAACGGGTCGTCAGTGTTGAGGCCCAGTTGCCACGTTCCCAAGTGGTGCGCAGCGTGCCACGAACACGTGGGTAATCACGATAATCAACATATGACACATACCCAGAGCCATCTTCAGGGCTGTTTTTATAAACGCTGGTGTAGCTGACCAGTGCGTTGGTGGATAACTTGCCATACTCGCCAAGAGAGAAACGCGCATTCAAGTCTAAATCCACACCAGACGTTACGGTTCTGCCGATGTTAATAAATCCGGTACGAATCGATTGAATATTACCAACCGGTTGTCCGGGTGCCGCCGGTCCACGTTGAATGCGTCCTCTGTAAAGCGGCGAAGGATTATTTTCGTTGTTGAGAATCTGCGCCAAACTCAAAACATTGATTTCATTTTTCCGATCGATTCGATAATAGTCCATTGTCAACGAAACCTCTTTACTGAGGTCAAAAACGATGCCAGAGTTGTAGACCTTAGCTGTCTCTGGCTTCACATCCGGATTGGCTTGAATCAACAAGCCAATATTTTGCTGGCACTGATTTTCATCACCATTAACGCACAGTATGGGATCAGACACTTGCGTAAATGCTGATGTTGAGCTCTTGCTAATTTCAGTCAACGACGGCGCGCGGAAACCTTCTGAATAGCTGGTGCGTAACTTCACCGTTGGTGTAACGGTCCAACCAATCGCTATTTTAGGAATGGTAGAGCGCCCATAGTCAGAATATTGATCGCTACGTCCCGCCAATTGCACATCAACACCTTTCCAGACTGGCATGTTCAATTCGGCAAAGACGCCTGTCAAATTACGCTTACCATCAGCACTTGCATTACCATAACCAACAATTTCACCCGTTGTTTTGAGAACATCTGGCGTCACGACGCGGTCCTCACGGCGATACTCGATACCGGCCGCGAACCCAATCGGGCCGCCGGGAAGGCTGCCAAACTCGGTTGAGGTTTTAAGATCAAAAATCGTAAAGCTTGATTTGGCGCTGTCTTTAGAATTCACGCGTAGCTGCGCCGCCGTGACTCTACCGGCAGACGGATTCAGGAAATTATAAGTTCCATCCAAAATTGCTCTGGTCAAGACCGAGGTACGAATTTGATTGGTAGCCGTCGCATCTACCGTGTTTTGGCTGTAAAGCGCACCCGCATCAATATCCCACGTACCGAATGTAGTTTTACCACTCAACACAAAACGCATCGTATTGCTAGTCACATCAACACCCGTATTGCCGACATCGGAAAAGCGGTAACGGTAGCCGGCATAATCCCCCGTTGGGTTACTAGGGTTGTTGGGCGGCAACACTTCAGGAATATTCACAATTTTATTGGTGGCTGAGGCATACCAAGAGCCAAAATCACCTGCGACTTGTGGCGAACCGAGGTACTTTGTTTTGAGTTGATTAAAACTTGCCTCACCAGAAACGCTCGTTGTCCCACTCAAATCAATGGTGCCGCGCGAAAACACATTGGCACGATCACTCTTGGGTATGACCTCAGCATCTTTCCAAATATCGTAGCGGCAAACCGTTTGCCCGGGTCGTTGTTGGCCAGGGGGGCAGGTGTTTTGATTTGCGGAGCCCGCGACTGAATAAATGAAGGCACTTCCGAGTGTGTCGGGATCAAACACAACAGCCGGGTACAAGTTTAGCTGCGGCGCATAGGATGAAAAAGCCTGCTGTCCCGTGCGGTAACGCGTTGAATTAAAAAACTCTTGGCGATTCAGAAATTTTTCAGATTCCCGAAAAGTAACTCGTTCGCGGGAAAAAGCTTCTGCGTTAATAAAAAAATTGTAGCGATCTCGGGCAAGATCACCAATACCAAAACTGCCGGTAATGTTACCGGTATTGTAAATACCCTTTTGATTGGTCGAGCCACGTACCGATACAACACCACCTTTAAAATCGCGACGCAAAATAATATTCACCACACCCGCAATGGCTTCCGAGCCATAAATAGCCGATGCGCCATCTTTTAGAATTTCGATACGGTCAATAGCGTCAAACGGGATGGCATCCAAATTCACCGAAGCACCCTGTCCAAAGTTTGGATCGGCCAAACCATAAGGAGCTACCCGACGACCATTGAGCAATACCAAGGTCGCGGAAGAACCCAAACCGCGCAAAGAAACGGTAGATGCACCGGAAGAAAAACTATTCGCGCCCGCCAGATCATTCAAGCCGCCCGCACCAGCGGACGGTAGTGTGCGTAATAGCTCAGTCACGGTCTGCTTACCCGAACGCTCAATTTCTTCGCGGGTAATAATCTGAATGGGTGACGTGCCTTCAGCCTCAACACGCTTGATATTCGAACCGGTAATCTCGATTTTTTCGATCTTTTGTGGCGCCGACGCAGGCGGTGATGTTTGCTGCGCCAGGACGGGCGCGCTCATCAGTACGGTTGTAGCGCTCACCCCGATGACTGTACTGATCAGTTGCGATAACTTTTTTTGCTTGCATTGCATTTGGCTTACCCCATCAAAAAGAAATAGACAAAATAGTCCGATCCGACTCGCTTAATATCAAACACCAAAATAAGTCAGTGCATGTTTAATACGCTCTGAAATACCTTTGTAAGATAAAGCTGCTATCACCCAAACGAGACTATCACCAGCATCGTGTGCAAGCGACAAATATTTATAAAAAACACGCACTTTGTTGCGTAATTTATACAGTTCAAAAAAATGATTGTGTACGCCAGAGCAAGCGTTGGGATATCAGCGTTATTCCAGGCTGCCGCCGCTTCGTGGCATATCCAGCCAATAGCGTTTGCGCTGCTCACGATATTTTTCGACCGTGGGTTGACCACTGGCATCGGTGCTGAATTTCAAGGTAAAAGCGCCCCATTCATCGGTGCGCAAAATTTCTATGTGCCTCGATACCGAAC
>JANYDB010000006.1 GCA_025359985.1 Burkholderiales bacterium
GTGTCAGCTAAAATGTTTGTATGTTAGAGCCTGATCGCCTTATCGCTGCCACCCCCGCTTCGGTTCAAGAAGAAGCGCAGGAGCGCGCACTCCGCCCAAAATTTTTGCAGGAATATGTGGGCCAGGAAAAAATCCGTAATCAGCTTTCTATCTTCATTGAGGCTGCGCGTAAACGTAAAGAACCGCTTGACCACACTTTGCTGTTTGGCCCGCCGGGTTTGGGCAAAACTACGCTGGCGCACATCATCGCTCGTGAGATGGGGGTTAATTTGCGGCAGACTTCCGGGCCGGTGCTGGAGCGAGCGGGCGATTTGGCGGCGATGCTCACCAATCTTGAACCGAATGATGTTTTGTTTATTGATGAAATTCATCGCCTCAGTCCAGTCGTTGAAGAAATTTTATATCCGGCGCTTGAGGATTATCAGATCGACATCATGATTGGTGAAGGCCCTTCAGCGCGCTCGGTCAAGCTGGATTTGCCACCGTTTACATTGGTAGGGGCGACCACGCGTGCCGGCATGCTCACCAATCCATTACGTGATCGTTTTGGCATCGTCGCGCGGCTGGAGTTTTACACCCCGCTGGAATTGAAATCGATTGTGAACCGCTCGGCACATTTGTTGAATGTTGATATCACCGATGAAGGCGCCATGGAGATTGCGCGCCGCTCGCGTGGCACCCCGCGTATTGCTAATCGCCTGCTGCGCCGGGTGCGTGATTTTGCCGAGGTCAAGCGCGATGGCAAAATCGATAAAGCGATTGCAGATGACGCATTGAAAATGCTGGATGTGGATGCGATTGGCCTGGATGTGATGGATCGCCGCATGTTGCTCGCGATCATCGAAAAATTCGCCGGTGGCCCGGTAGGCGTAGAAAATCTAGCGGCAGCAATTGGTGAAGAGCGTGACACGATTGAAGATGTGCTGGAACCGTATCTGATCCAGCAAGGCTATTTGCAACGCACCCCGCGCGGCCGGATGGCGACCCTGCTGGCTTACCAGCATTTCGGCATTACGCTGCCGGCAGCGCATGCCGCTCACATGGGTAGTGCCCAAATACCGGAGCTGTTCTGACGATGGCAAAACTTTCGCTGAAAGATGCGCAGCAAACACAGCTGTTTACGTTCGCGTATCCGCAACGCGTTTATTTTGAAGATACCGACGCCGGCGGTGTGGTCTATCATGCCCGCTATATTCACTTCATGGAACGCGCCCGCACCGAGTGGTTGCGCCATCTGGGTTTTAATAACAGTGATCTGTATCGCAAACACAAAATGGTTTGGGTCGTCAGCGAAATCGCAATTCAATACCTCAAGCCCGCACGGGTGGATGATGCGCTGGAAATCACCGCGTCAGTCGACACCATGGGCCGGGTGCGCTGCACCTTCTACCAGGAAGTACGGCGCGGTGATGAATTATTGGTTAAAGCGCGTGTCTCATTGGCCACGGTGGCGGCAGATAGCTTTAAACCCATCGAAATTCCGGTAGATCTAAAAAAGAAAATGGAGGCGACGTGCTGAATGTTTCCCAGGATATAGCGATCTTATCGCTGATCATTCATGCCTCAATTGTGGTTAAAGTCGTCATGGGTATTTTGGTGATGGCCTCGCTCATGTCATGGTGGTATATTTTTGTCAAAATGTTTGCGGTGCGTCGTGCTAAAAATAGCGCGAATGCGTTCGAGCAAGAGTTTTGGGGCGGCTCTGATTTGATTGGTATGTACCAGCGCGCCAGCTCCGGCCAATATGAAGCCGCTGGCATGGAACGCATTTTTGAGGCAGGGTTTAAAGAATTTTTAAAACTTAAAAGCCGTTCCGGTTCTGATATTGGCGCGCTGATGGACGGCAGCCGCCGCGCCATGAAAGCGACCTTCCAGCGCGAGCTGGATTACCTGGAGTCACATCTTTCATTCCTGGCCACAGTGGGTTCGGTCAGCCCTTATATCGGCTTATTTGGCACAGTGTGGGGGATCATGAATGCGTTTCGCGGGCTCTCGAATGTTGCGCAAGCCACGCTCGCTCAAGTTGCACCGGGCATTGCAGAGGCGCTGATCGCTACCGCCATTGGTTTATTCGCGGCGATCCCTGCCGTGATTGCCTACAACCGTTACACCGCTGAAATTGATCGCCTGGCGAATCGTTACGAGAGCTTCATCGAAGAGTTCTCGAACATTCTGCAGCGTCAGGCGGTGGCTTGAATGATTGATTGCATTGTTGTCTGAAAATAAGGCTGAGTGAATTTATGCGCCGCCGCCGCAAAGCGATTGCCGAAATTAATGTAGTGCCCTACATCGATGTGATGCTGGTGCTGCTGATTATTTTTATGGTTACTTCGCCGTTGATTCCGCCCGGCCAGATTGATCTGCCGAGCGTAGGCCAATCATTAAACCCGACCGTCGCACCGCTTGAAATTCGCATCAGTAAAGATTTTAAAATCGTGCTGGTGGATCGCCAGCAGGGCGGGCGCGAACAAAGCGTTCCGCGAGAGCAGTTATTGTCAAGCGTGCGCACGATTCAGCTGAATCATCCTGAACAAGCGGTGGTCATATCAGCTGACAAATCGCTCAAGTATGAAGAGGTGTTGTACGTACTCGATACCTTGCAAAAAGGGCAGATCAAACGCGTCGGTTTGCTGGTCAAGCCGGCACCATGATGCGGCCCGTGTTGAGGCGCATGTTGAGGCTAAGCTAGCACGATGACCGCAACTTACCCTCCTGGGCTGCCACGCTCGCCACAGCCGTCTGGTGGGAGCGGTCGTGGCAAACGCAAACCTGATATGGCACGTCTCGCCATCCGCCGTGATCCTAACCGATTGCCGGCAGCGATCCTCGCGATCGCGGTGCATGCGGCGTTTTTTGCGTTGATTGTATTTGGGGTGTCGTGGCAGGTAAAAAGCCCGCCGCCCATCGCCGCAGAATTGTGGAGCAGCCTGCCACCGATTCGTAATAGACCTGACCCGATTCCTGTGCCGTTGCCGCCAGAGCCTGCGCCGCCGCCGCCGTTAATTAAGGTGCCAGATCCGGTCGTTGAAAAGACGCCACCGGTCGTCTTACCTTCGCGTGCGGAGATTCAATTAAAAGCCAAACTTGAACGTGAAGAATTAGCCAAACAGCAAAAATCGGAGCGCGATCTGGCCGACAAAAAAAAGCGTGATGACGCCAAATTGATGGAAGACCGCAAAAAAGTAGAAGACGATAAAAAACGTCGTGACGCTGAAAAAACGCTTGAGGCCGCACAGAAAACCCAAAAAGCCGCCGACGCAAAAATACGTGCCGAGCAGGCCGCTCGCGACAGTGCGCTCAAGACAGCACGCGATGCAGCCCTCGGTGATTACTCATCCAAAATTGCCGCCTTGATTCGTAGTCGAGCTAATATTCCTGACACCGTAGTCGGCAAACCAAAAGTGGCAGTACGCTTGCGATTATTGGTAACAGGCGTGATTTTCGATGCGCAGATCGTCACGTCGTCCGGCAACCGCGTGTATGATGAGGCCGTTGAGCGTGCGATAAATGGCATACGAATATGGCCGCAGCCCGATAATCCGGAACTTTTAGGGTCTAATCGCACACTTACACTCAATATTGAACACGAGCGATAAATAATGACTCGAGATATCACCTTTTCAAGAGGCGACTTTTTTGCCTCGATCTTCTCCCGCGCACGCTGCGTTGTGCTGATTGCATTGGCGGTAATGATTGTAGTGGATTCGCTAGCTGCACTTGCAGCACCCGTTACAAAGGCTTCGCGACTATTTTATGTCGGCATGGCTATATTGTTAGCCTCGTTGTTCGCCGTGCAGTCGGCCTCGGCCCAACTGATTATTGATGTGACAACCAGTGCAGGTCGGCAAATTCCGGTGGCTATTGTGCCGTTTGCCAACGAAGCCACAGCACCCCAAAATATCACCCCGATCATCGGCAATAATCTGGCGCGTACCGGGCTGTTTAGTTTGGTCACGCAGACGGGTATTAGTCGCCTGCCCTCCGAGCCGTCAGAAATAAATTTTGCTGACTGGTCTACGCGTGCGACTGAAGCCCTAGTGATTGGTGGTATTTATCCGTCTGCCGATGGGCGCTTTGATATCCGATTTCGTTTGTTCGATGTGGCTAAGAAAAACCAGCTTGCGAGCTTTTCGTATAACGTAACCGCTTCGCAAATTCGTGCAACGGCGCATAAAATTTCTGATGAAATTTACGAAAAATTGATTGGTGAACGCGGCGTTTTTTCGACCAAAATAGCCTATGTATTAAAACGCGGCCCGCGTTTTGAATTGCAGGTGGCCGATGCGGACGGCTTTAACCCGCAAGCGGTACTTTCTTCGCTGGAACCCATCCGCTCGCCTAAATGGTCGCCGGATGGAACCAAGCTCGCCTATGTCTCGTTTGAAAGCAGAAAATCAACGGTGATTGTGCAGGATTTGGCAACCGGACAGCGTAAAACAGTATCCAATTTCAAAGGGGACAATTACGCGCCGAACTGGGCTCCCGACGGCAGTAAATTGGTGGTGGCGCTGTCGAAAGACTCAGTTTCACAAATATATATTATTTCGGCCAATGGCGGCGATGCCAGACGTGTGACCGAGAGCAATTCTATCGATACCAACGCCACTTTTACGCCCGATGGTAAAGATATCATTTTTGTCTCTGATCGTTCAGGTGGGCCACAGCTTTACCGGGTACCAGTTGCGGGCGGGGCGGTTCAGCGCCTGACGTTCGAAGGCAATTACAATGTCAATCCTCGTCTGAGCGCCGATGGAAAACTGATTGCATTTGTAAATCGCGATGGCAGCAAATTGCGCATTGCCACGCTTGAGCTGGCCTCTTCGCAGGTCAGTATTCTGACCGACGGCCCACTCGATGACAGCCCCAGTTTTTCGCCTAATGGCCGCACGATTTTGTATGAATCCAAAGCTGGCGGACGCGGCGTGTTGGGTTCGATTTCTGTGGATGGACGGGTTAAATCAAAATTGTCATCACAGTCAGGTGATGTACGTGAGCCTGCGTGGGGCGGTTATGGCTCTGCAGGCGTAGTGCGCTAGGCGCAGGCGGTTTGGCGCATAATTAGCGTTGGCTTTTTAATTTGGTCTGCGGTTAAAAAATTTTAAATCAGTGCTTCAATGTTTAATTATTTTAAGCAGGCTATCGTTTTTAAACCAGATTTAAATTAGGAGAACGTTATGAAAAAAATATTTATCGGGTTGAGCTTAGCTATCTTACTGGCCGCTTGTGCGAGCAAAGACCCGATCAAGGCGCCCGTCGACTCGGCGACGCCAACGCCGACATCAACTGTGACGCAGACTCCGACCACGAAGCCGACTGACAACACCAATATTAGCGGCAAGCCGATGGATGATCCGCTCAAAGATCCCAACAATATTTTATCTAAGCGCGTGATTTATTTTGAATACGACCAGGATTCCGTGAAGGCCGAATATGCGGCACTGATCCAGGAGCACGCAAAGTTTTTAAGCAATAATCGCAATCGCAAAATTCGCCTCGAAGGCCATGCTGATGAACGCGGATCACGTGAATACAATATGGCACTGGGCCAACGCCGCGCCGATGCCGTGCGCAAAGCCACTTCAGTACTGGGCGTGAGCAACGACCGCATGGAAACCGTTAGCTTTGGAGAAGACAAGCCTAAAGCCACCGGACATGATGAAGCCGCATGGGCGCAAAACCGCCGCGTTGAAATTGTCTATGACGGCGAATAATTAAATTGATCGAGGTTGCTGGATGCGCGCTTTGGCTACAAATCAAATTTCTATTACTCATCTGGGTACTGCGTTAAGCTTATTGTTGAGTCTGACATTAAGTGTGAATGCGGCAGCGGGACTGTTTGATGACGAGGAAGCGCGCAAGGAGGTTAAAAATCTACGGGCCCAGGCGGAGCAACAAAATCGCGATAACGAAAACCGATTCATGAAGCTAGATGAGTCGATAAAAAATATCGGCGTCATTCAATTACTCAATCAGATTGAACAGCAGAATGCAGAACTCGCAAGGCTGCGCGGCCAGATTGAAGTGCTGAGCAACCAAAACGAGCAGCTCGTCAAACGGCAAAAAGATTTTTATCTCGATATTGATACACGCTTGCGCAAGTTGGAGGGCCTGCCACCCGATAGTGCTGCCGTGCCAGCGGCGGGTGGAGCGCTCGTGATCAGTCCTCCCATATTGGGAACCGTAGCACCTAAACCCGCCACCACAGGCGTCGCAGCTACAATAGGTGCGGCTGGGCTGAGCGGTGCGGTGACGGCAGCCGCCAATAAGGAACAAGAAAACAAGGCCTACGATGTCGGCTCAAATTTATTTCGGCGTGGCGATTATGTTGCTGCCATTCGCGCGTTCGAAATTTTCATGAAAGATTACCCAGCCAGTCCGCTTGTCTCCAATGCGCAGTATTGGATTGGTATCTGCTACTTCAACATCAAAGATTTTTCGAACGCACGCAATACCCAGGAAGCGCTGGTAAAAAACTTCCCGGATGCACCGAAAGCACCTGATGCGTTACTGGCCATTGCCAGCCTTCAAATTGAAGGCGGTGACAACGGTTCAGCGCGCAATACATTGGAAGATATTATTGCCCGCTACCCCAGCACCGAGGCTGCCACCAAGGCTCGCACCCGCCTCGATTTGTTGAGACGCTGACGCCGTTCATCATGACTACCACGATCAAGATTCCTGCCGCTATTACCCGCGCCGCCGAAGGTGGGGCAGTGTCCGCTGTGGCGGAGAAAAAAAATGAAATGCCGGGTATCACAAAACCATCCCGTGTCAATGAATTGCGCATTAATGAAATTTTCTTTTCGCTGCAGGGCGAATCAAGTCGCGTAGGTCTGCCCACTGTATTTGTACGCTTGACGGGCTGCCCGTTGCGCTGCGGTTATTGCGATACCGCTTATGCATTTCATGAGGGCAAAACGAGACCAATTGACGAAGTGTTGGCAGAAGTTGCTACCCATGGCACCCGCTATGTATGTGTGACCGGCGGTGAGCCATTGGCGCAAAAAAATTGCCTGGTGCTGCTGACCAGGCTTTGCGATGCAGGCTATTCAGTCTCGCTTGAAACCAGCGGAGCAATTGATATAGCGGATGTTGACGATCGCGTGTCGCGCATAATGGATATCAAAACACCGGGCTCGCTGGAGGTTAAAAAAAATCGTTGGGAAAATTTGGCCTTGCTGACAGCGCATGATGAAATTAAATTTGTGATTACCAGCGATGCTGATTACTGCTGGGCACGGCAATTGATGCGGGATAAAAACTTAACCACTATCTGCCCCGTTTTGTTTTCGCCTTCATTCGCCGAAATCTCACCTGCGCAACTGGCCGAATGGGTGCTGCGCGATAAGCTTGAGGTGCGCATGCAAGTGCAATTGCATAAAGTTATTTGGGGCGAAACACGTGGGGTATAGCAACTACGTCCGCGTAGCGGCCCTGTAAGCGATACATCATCCAAGTTTAAATAAGTTGAGATGGTCAGCAATGAATAAAGTGATAAAAAAAGCAGTGGTCATGTTATCCGGCGGGCTTGATTCCGCTACCGTGCTGGCGATGGCGCGTGAGCAGGGCTATGCGACTTATGCATTGTCTTTTGATTATGGTCAACGCCACCGTTCTGAGCTGGATGCAGCCGCACGCGTGGCCAAAGTAGGCGGGGCACATGAGCACCGTGTGATTAAACTAGACCTTACCGGGTGGGGTGGCTCGGCGCTGACGGATCACAACATTGCGGTGCCCACTGCTCCCACCAGCGGTATTCCGATTACCTATGTGCCTGCTCGCAACACTATTTTTTTGTCACTGGCGTTGGCTTGGGCAGAAACATTAGGCGCAGTCGATATTTTTGCGGGTATGAATGCGGTCGATTACTCAGGCTATCCGGATTGCAGACCTGACTATTTGGCCGCGTTTCAAACCATGGCGCGTCTCGCGACCAAATCCGGTGTTGAAGGCGGTGAGATCACCATCCATACTCCCATTATAAAAATGAGCAAGGCCGATATTGTGCGTGAAGGTACGCGCCTGGGCGTTGATTATGCGATGACTGTTTCTTGCTATCAGGCCAACGCCGATGGCCTTGCTTGTGGTATCTGCGACTCATGTCGACTGCGTAAAGAAGGCTTTCACGCAGCCGGGTTGCCTGACCCCACGCGCTACGCTTAATGTTTGCTCATAATGCAGGACATTTCAAAGCAGGGCGTAAAATGATATTTATTGATCACATTATTCTGACGGCGGCGTAATGAATACGGTTTTAAATCTCGCGACCACCGTCGCATGGCTGAGTTTTGTGGCGGCTTTTATTCTGGGCGCGATCTCAGCCCGCACCCAATTTTGTACCCTCGGTGCTGTTTCCGATATCGTCAACATGAATGATTATTCCCGCATGCGGATGTGGGTGCTGGCCATGGCCGTGGCGATTATCGGGGCGCAGATTTTGTACGCACTTAACCTGATTGATTTATCCAAATCATTTTATGTGCGTCCTAATATTACCTGGGCCTCATACATCATTGGTGGCCTGATGTTCGGCGCCGGCATGACGTTGGCATCGGGCTGCGGTAGCCGCACGCTGGTACGCATTGGCGGCGGCAATGTGAAATCGCTGGTGGTATTTTTATTCTTGGGCGTAGCTGCTTACATGACCTTGAAAGGCTTATTTGGTGTTTGGCGGGTTGGCTATCTGGATGTGATCAATACCGACCTGAGTTTGCGTGGCATCGTAGGTCAGGACCTTGGCAACCTGATAGGCACGCTGGGCATTGAGCGAAAAACCGCACAGATGGGCGCTGCCTGCGCGATTGCATTGGCTATGCTGGTGTTCGTTCTAAAAAGCGCTGACTTTCGCAAAAGCCGGGATGGCTGGTTAGGTGGCTTAGGCTATGGCCTCGCGGTCGTGGCCGGCTGGTACATCACGGCGCACATTGGTTTTGGTGAAAATGCTGACCTCGAAATGGTGTTTTTCGGCACTAACAGCAAACAAGCAGAGTCACTCAGCTTCGTAGCACCAGTCGCCTACAGTGTGGAGCTGTTGATGCTGTGGAGCGATAAATCATTGATCGTCACTTTCGGCATCGCCAGCACGCTTGGCATGATCCTGGGCTCATTCGCCTATGCGCTCGCGTTCAGACGTTTCCGCTGGGAAGGCTTTGCCAATGTTGAAGATACCCGCAACCATATTCTGGGTGCAGTGTTGATGGGGGCAGGCGGCGTGACCGCAATGGGCTGCACCATCGGCCAAGGCATCACGGGTGTATCCACATTAGCATTTGGCTCGTTCATAGCGCTTGCATCCATGATCATCGGCTGCTACGCCACCCTCAAATATCAGTACTGGAAGCTCATACAAGAAGCATAAGGGCTGTAAGCCGGATACAAATAGCGCAGGACGGCGAAAAATACTGGCTGGTAAATCAGAGGTTTATCGTCTAAATCACTAATTACTGTAAAACTTCTGTCATTCATTGTTGACCAGAACGCCTCAAAAATTTATAATAGTAGGCTTCGTTGGGTCGTTAGCTCAGTTGGTAGAGCAGCGGACTTTTAATCCGTTGGTCGCAGGTTCGAATCCCGCACGGCCTACCAGTATCATCAAGGGCCTAGGAGAAATCCTAGGCCCTTAGTTTTTCTGACGTAGCTGCAACGTAGCTACTTTGCTGAAAAACTGATCTGGTCAGCTTTTCATTGAGGGTTTAAGCCGCTCTTTTAATCAGCCGAGCGGATGGGCTGTTGATACTGTTTGTTGTGGATAAGTCATCGTTTGCGGCTCTGATCAATTTGACACCGTGTCCACGCTCAAACT